>NZ_DASWIL010000018.1:0-18207 GCF_036397675.1 Nitrososphaera sp.
AACAGGTTTAGAAAGTTGCTCATCAGGTACGAGAAGAAATCAGAGAACTACCTTGGACTGGTGCAGCTGGC
Source organism: Nitrososphaera sp. (assembly GCF_036397675.1). Lineage (GTDB taxonomy): Archaea > Thermoproteota > Nitrososphaeria > Nitrososphaerales > Nitrososphaeraceae > Nitrososphaera. Next base: position 72 of record NZ_DASWIL010000018.1, read on the forward strand.
CTGCTGCATCATTGTTTACAGGAGGTTAATTTTGGGATAGGCTCTTAATGACAAAGGCGGTTTTGCTGCAATTAGAATCCTCACAGGCGCGCTCAAGTGCAGAATCGAGGATATCGTCAAGTCTAATCGTGACCCGCTTGCTCTTAGGCATGTCATACTATCGTCCGACGCGCTATTTAGCTTTGTCCGACCGACTGTCGGACAAATATTACACAATGTACTACGCGCTAGCTCTCAAGTGTTGTGTGACAGACTATATACACACTATATACACATTGTCAGACGGTTTAAGCAAGGTGGAACCGTAGGCTATTGAAGCGTCGCTGAAAGTTACGGGGAAATATCTCCGGTATCTCCGGACCTCCGGGACTGTGTTTTCACGCTCAATCTTGCGTAAACAAGCCGGAGGTATTTCAGGTCATATCTCCGGAAGTATCTCCGGTCATCGGCAGCGTCGTTTGAGCACGATTTTGGCCCTCCGGAGATACCGGAGGTTCCGGAGATGTTTTCTCAATTCTTACAACCCTGGTGTTTGTCTTGCTGTCTGTCGCTATTTCTACCAGAATGCCAATCTCACGAAGGTTAGTTTTGACCTCATTCAGCCGCCGGCTTAGTGAGTTTGGAGCCTTTGGCCACGTCCGGCCGTTTGTGCTTATCTTGAGCCCCGCCGCTACGCTCTCTAACATCTCCAAGAGCTCCCGGGGAGTGGCCGTGATGGTCCGAAGGTCGTCCGGCTCCATCAGTTTCATTACAGCCGTCGCCACTGGATTGGCCTCTAAAACTTCGACACTCTGCAGCTTGATGTTTTCGAAATATGCCCGCGTAAATTCGTTCTCGTTGTAACCCATGCAGCGCGCTATAAGCTCGCCGTATTCTGCAAAGTCTGCCATGCGCGGATACTCGGTAAGCTGCACTTCGCCTTTGCGTTCCAGCACTTTCACCAGAATGTCAAAGATGTAGCCCAAAAGGGCCGGTCTTATAGCGTCCAGTTCTGCCATTAACAGCGATTCCTTCCTTCGCCGCTCTCTCGCGATTCTCTCAAGCTGAATAATGATGGCGCGGTCTAGCAGGTCGGGCTTGCGTGCGACTATGTTAATGCCGTTCAAAAGTATGCAACGCCTAAAGTTGTAAATGATATCGTCGTCGTCGCTGTACAGCATCCTTTTCGAAGAGCCGGAGCCGTCAACCGCCTTGCATAATTCGTCCGACTGCCAATCGTCCAGGCGCGAAACGTTATCAAAAAGTGCAACGTAGTTATGAGAAAGTTGCTGCGTTAGTTCCGCCGGTGATTTTGGAAATGACAACTTTTCGGCCGCGCTTGGGTCCACTATTCCTTTGACGGAACGCTCCAGCAGCGACTTGCCGCTCCCCTGCTCCCCGGCCGTAATCAGGATTGGCTTTGCGATATTCGGAATGAACAGTGAGACTAGATAGCACTTCAATAACAGCTTGTGGCCATCATTTGTGATGTTTGTCAAGGAGAGAAATCGGTCGATTATATCAGGAGGGTATTCTGTGACCGGTTCAGCCTGCGGCGCGTTGTTGCTGTGGCGTGCAAACAATACCGGCGCTTGCTCTACAGTCCAGCCGTCGCGCGTGACCTTGACACATTCCCATTTTGTATTTGTCAGGTCGTAGTAGATGGTCGAATCTTCCTCTGCTGCCCTTATCTCGATATGCCGGCGCGTGCCATCATAGACCGCCTTACCTTTCAGGATATTTAGCACGGCCGATATATCCTCGCTGCTAAGCGTGGCCTGCTTTTCTCCGTAGTACATACGCGCAATCCAATGTTTGAAACCTATTGAATTTATCGAGATTGTCTCGACATGTGCATTTACCTCGATAACAGCATACGGTTTCTGGTACTGGTCGGCAAAGAGCTCTATGCAGTTAGTGCTTACAAGCTCCAGCGCTATCTCGCTCTTCTTTTTGGCCTGGTTGTCCGGGAGCTTGGCTTCAATCCCAGCCAAGTTCAAACCCTCCCTCAAGCGTTTCCTTCTCTATTTCCTTTGCAAGTTTCACCGCGAGAGCATTTGCACCTTCCCACGTGGCGATTATGTCGTACTCGAAAGCGCCCCGCAGGATGGTCTCTGAAAGCTCGTTGACCGTCCATGAATTGCAGAGCGGGAACAAGTACGGCCTTCGCGGGTCGCCGTTAAGATAGAGCGTCCGACGCGTCAATATGACACTCTTAAGCGGCTGTCTCCGCTCATGCTTCAAGAGAAGAGCGGTCAAGCGCTCAAACCTCGCAATTCTAAGGCTATTCGGCTCTTTGCGACAAATGAGTACCTGCGCTCTCCGCACCTGTGGATAATGCAATACTCCGCGTCAACGTTGACCCCGCAATTCTTGCAATGCAGAAAGCATCGCCAGCATGCGCAGCTTGGCAAGTGTTTTACGCCACAATTGACCAAATCATTATTAACAAGATTGCTATTTCTTCTCATGACACTCACTCCTATGTTGGGCTGGGCCTGGCTTGCGACCGGCCCGGCGCGACTAGGGATTTCCTACCTCATCTTGGTACGGCGTCAACAGAATTCCGCCATCTTTTGACATCTTTTCCTCCATTACTTGGCCGTGTTTCAGCTTAAGGAACAGTGCAATCGTGCTATCGAGTTGTACAAAGTACTTGCCGTCTAATTCAACGACTACTTTAAGCGCGGTGTTTGTCTCGTGAGCCTTCATTTCTTACGACTCCTCTCGATTTTGTCGAGTGCTTCATTAATGGCCCGGTCAATCCTATTGTGAATCGGCCGGCCTACGACGCTCTGCAACCGTTCTAGAGTTTCCTCCTTCAGTTCAATACGCATGGACAATTGTACAACAGTTAAATAATTAACATCTCATCCTAATGCTAGAGGTAAAATTAGGATAGAATGCGCGAAAGCCAATATCTAAGACGCTTGGAAAATGGCGACTGGGGAAGCTTGTTGCACCATCGCAGCAGGACAACAAAAACTGAGATAGCGCAAGGGGTCGTGAAACAGCTTCAGAAAAATTACCACTGGCTAATGGTCGGCTTAAAGAAAGTGCCTGAGCCGTACATTAGCGAAGTTCTACCAACCCAGTACGCGAAGGATTTGGCCTGGGCCATGCTGGATGATTGGGCGAGGGACTACCGATTTAATCAGTTGGACCGAGAAATCGGGAGGCTGAATGAAGAAATCAACCGTGCTGAAAAGGAACTGCCAACCATGCCTCGTGGGAACCAAGAAATCGAAAAGAAAATCCGGGAGGTACAAAATATGATAAAGAGCAGAAAACGCCGCCTCGCTATGCGCAAGAGGGATATTGCGGAGTTAGGCCCAACATTCGATGAAAGAAGGTTAGCTGTCGCAGAGCACATGGCAATGATGAGTATCAGCTATGTTCTGGAAGAATATAGGAAAGTTATGCCACGTACCAAGGAAGCAATGGACGATCTCAAACAACTGCATGATAACCGCGACCTGCTAACTAAGATTGCATATGACATTCCTAGGCAATTAGTCATAAATGAAGCGCTAAGAAAATGGGAACAGCAGCGAAAACAAAGCGGGAAGGGCTAGGCCCTCTTATTTGTCGTCGGAACCTCTACAATCAGCCTTTCCTTGTTCTGCTCTAGCGCCTTTTGCGATTCAAACCCTTCCTTCCTCGCCTCGAGTTCACGCATGAACCGCGCTTCCATGTCCTGTAGCTTTTGCTCGTACGACTGCGTTAGAACCCGTATCTGCCGGTCGGTCTGCTCTTTGACTACTTTAAGCTGGGCCTCTATATCCGCGCTGTGAGCTTCCAATCCTGCCACGTCCAAGAATGTCAGGTACGGCTCAATCTTGCGGAACATTTCTTCCCTCTCACGCTCGCTCTTGCGGTAGTAGGTGCTGTTTTCGTGACCAATCCACCATTCACTGTAGTCAGAAAAGCCGAGATCTGAGATCGCTGTCTTGGCAAAGCGCCTCAATGAGTTCTGAGTTATCTCCCTGCGTCGGCCATTCTCCTCCCACGAACCCATGCTAATGCTCGAAAGAAGATCATGGAACCGCTTGCCAAGTTGGTTGTACTGTGTCTTTGGTTGGGGTATCTTACCATCAACATGATATGGTGCAAAGAAGAGGTCCTCGGGGTTGGCCTTAGGGGCCCTCCAGACCTTCCTCTCATTGACCGTCGTGCGGTACGGTCTGTACTTTTCTGCGAGCCATAGCTTCGTCTGTTGTGCAAGCTCTTTCGTCATTCGCCTTGTCCTTGCAACGCGCATTTTGGAAAAATCTGCTCGGAAAGTTACCGTCTCCTTTTCTAAGTCGACATCCCGATTTCGTAGGGCGGCGTTTTCTAGCGGGCGGGGGCCGTATGCGGCCTCGTACATGAGGTAAGTCTTTAGCCTTACATCTTGCGCGGCATTTAGTATTGTGATCACGTCTCGTTTGTCCACAGCCTTCTTTTCTACTGATTCTCTTCGCGGCAGACTGACTTGTTCTTTAAAGTCTTCGTTCGTTATCGGACAGCCGGAGAACTTCAAGAATCGCTTAGCTACCTTGACCATAACCCTGAGGCTATTGGGTTTGATTTTCTTGTCACCGGTTCGCTCACGCGTTATGAACGCTGCAAAGTCGGCAAGCACATCGTAGGGATTGTGCTTGCCTGCCTTGATGCTGTCTACAAAATCGTCAAGCTCGGCCTGCTCTTGTGTTCGATAAATAAATTGTGCAAGGGCGGCAGTGTGCGTCCTGTATGTGCTGGCTGTACTAGGACTTGCGGTGGCTTTACGGTCCACGTACTTTTTCGCGTACTTGCTTCGCTCAAAATGTGCCACCTCATTAGCCGTGTACAGCTGCTCCTGTCGTTTCACCGCAAACAGTTGCGCCATTTCTGGCTCCCTGTCGGGCATGTCCCTTAAAACCTTTGAGGGTAAATGCTGTCCTGTCCATGTTATTCTTTCAGATCAAAAGCGTTGTCAGGTACATCAGGAGCATGCCTGTGGCGATGCCTGCCACTACCGGCCCGCTCAGAAACTTTTCCTTGCCCCCTGCAAACTTGAATATCGCGTACACTACCTGGAACACGGCTCCGGCTCCAATGGCAAGGAAGACCACCGACGCTATGGGCGAAGCGATGAAGCCCCCAATCCACGCGCCTGCTATGGCCGGCGCCCCCGCTATGAACCCGAGCAGGGCGAGAAACGCTATCCTCGGCTTTTGCCGGGCGACCGGCGCGACTATGGCCAGGCCCTCGGTCGTGTTGTGCAGCGTAAAGCCCACAATTAGAAAAGTGCTCAGCGCCACCTCGCCGGCCACCATAGCGCCCCCTATTGCTAGGCCCTCGCCAAGGTTGTGCAGGCCGATGCCTACCGCTATCATGAGCGCGACTGAAGAGGCGCCGACAATCGCGGTCTTGCTTTTCCCCTCGACCAACCGCTCAGAAACATAGAGTAAGGCGAGAAACGAAACGACGGTCACGGTCGCAATTAGCACCACCCCGCCAAGCGATCCTGCCACCGTCTCGGCCGAGACTTCGTTTGCCTCCACGACTGCGTCGATGCCAAGGAACAGGAGCAGACCTGCCGTCAGGCTCATGAAGAACATGTATTTGCCCTGCGACAGCTGTCTCAGGAACGGGAGCCACAACAGGCCTATCATTACCGGTATTATGCCGACGTACGTGCCAAGCAGCGCCAGCAGCGAAACCTGCCCCGCGTCGGGCCTTGGCGTCATGGTGGCCGCCTGGACGCTTCCGGCAAACCGCGTGCCGTCAGACGTCGTGATGCCGATTTCGTATGGCTGCCCCTCATTCCAGTCGTACGGGATGACGACCCTTGCCGCGCCGTACCTCTCCAGTGTCTTTGAAGGCTCTATCGCAGCCGGCCTTATCCTGTCGTTCACGTCTGCCATCGCGATGTCAACTGTCTCGGGGCCTGTGTTCCGGATGTGCGCGATTATCAGCTTCTCTCCAAACTCTAGGCGTTCTACCGTGACGTCGGGGAGCGGCGTGCCAAAGTTCAAGAAACTGTTTCCCGGCCACAGCAGGAACGCTATCATCGCCCCGAGTATGACAAGCGGTATTACGGCGCTTGCAACAAGTTTCCCGGTCCCGACGCTTGAAGGCCGCTCCACTCAAATCACTCCATTACCAGAAACGTGCCTGTCCAGCCCTTCTCTGCAAACTCGGTCTTGTGCGCGTGGAACATGTACAGGCCCGGATAGTTGTACGAGAATTCCAGTATCGAGCGCTCGCCCTGGCTCATCGTTATCATGTCTGTAGATTCGTCAACAGTCAGGCCCGTGCCGGTCCTGTAGACGTCGTACACGTTGCCGTGTAGGTGGAAGTTGTTTATCGGATCAAACTCGAGTATGTTCACGAGGTAGACGCGCACCAGCCGGCCGTTTTCGATCTGTATCGGGTGGTGCATGTAGTAGAACGGGATGCCGTTTACGGTGTAGAAATTGTTCTCGGTGTCAAAGTCGGTGTCGTAGCCGTTCATCAACATCAACATCTCGTCGGCTGGCGGCCGGCCCTCCTTGGGATCAATGATGTAGACGCCGTAGAGTCCGTGTGCTATGTGCTCCTCAATCGGCTGGACGTGGCAGTGGTACAGGAAAAGACCGTAGGGCTCGGCGGTGAACTCGTATGTGAACCTGCCTCCGGGCGCTATCACCTCAAAGACGCCGTCCATGTGTGCCTCGTGGATGCTGTGGAAGTGCATCGTGTGCGATTTTGAACCGTTGTTGATGAAGTTAATCCGGACAAGGTCGCCTTCAGTCGCCCTTATTGTGGGGCCCGGTATGGTCCCGTTAAACGTCCACGCGTTGTAGAATATTCCCGGCGAGACTTCAAGCGTCTGGCTGTCGTCGGCTATAATCGTGAACTCGCGAAGCGTCGTGCCATCCGGAAGCGTAGAGACGCGGCCATAGTTAAATTCCCGGAGGTATCTGTCAGGGTCTATCTCTTCTGTGTTTATCCTGTTGTCTTGGTGCTCCGGGTCAAGCACGTCGCCCGTGGTTGTGTAGGATTCGAGGGCGTGGCCCTGCACCAGCTTTTCCTCGTTCTGCGCCTGCGCCCGGGGCCCAAGCGACGAGGCGGCAAATATGGTGCCGAAAACGGCGACGGCGACAACTGCCGCTAGGAGTAACTTGGCGTTAAGCATAACCGGCGTAGTATGATTAGAGATTCTGCGTAATAAATGTTAGTCTTGGCTAACATTATTAGCCAATGCTATTTTGCGCGAAGTTTATTTTTCCTTGATTCAAAGAGCAGCCAGATGCAGCGGTACTTCATCCACCTACAAAACAGGGTCTACACACCAAAAGACGCGACCATGCTCCTTGAAAGGGCGCGTGAACTTGCCAAGGATGTTGTCGTGCGCGATTCAAGGGTGTCGAAAAAATACATCGAGTTTGATACGAGCATTCCCGACTCCATGGACGTGGGCGACCTTGTCGGCAGGCTGGAAAAGATATCGCCACTTGCAAGCGTCGAGCACATCGTCGAGAAGGACGTACCCAAAGATGAGGCCGTAAGGCACGCTGTCGAGCTCTTCAACGAAGAAAAGTATTGGGGAGCGCACGAGGCGCTTGAGGCGGTCTGGAAGTCGACGCCAAGGGGAAAAGAGCGCGACATGATAAACGGCATAATACTTGTCGCTGCCGCTTTCGTGCACGACCTGAAGGACGAACGGGAGATATGCCTGTCGATACTTGGCAGGGCGATGAAAAAGCTTGACGGCGCCGGTGGCGCATATCACGGCATCAACGTTGACAGGCTGGCGGCGCGTGTCAGCAAGATCTTACGGACGGGCAGGATAGAGCGCTTCACAATCTAGCCGCGCGGACGATTGCAAGTATCACAGTGCTTATCGCAGACAGGACCAGTAGTGAGGTTCCCGCCATGAGCAGGACGCCACCGGACAATTCCCCGGCTACAAGAAGGGTTAGGCTTGCAGACCATGTTGCAACAAGCGCGCATTTTGCCCGCCTCATGTCCCATTGCCTGCGCCTGCCTTGCAGGGCAAGCATGGCCGAGAGGGGCGCAAAGTACAGCAGGCCTATCAGCGCGCTAGCAGTGAGGCCGGCGCCCACTATGGCTGCCTCGCCATTGAACGCGAGAAGATCATGAACTTCAGCGCTCAGGTCTAGGATGCCGAGCAGCGGATATACTGACGCTCTGACAGCGTCCTTGAGCCACGGCTGGCCCCGCTCGAAATCCGCGACCTGTGGACTGAACGAATAGTACCAGCCGTCAAAGACCGTCATGAAGCTGGAGCCGGCAAGCGTGTTCAACGCGATGCCGTCCCTGAAATGCCTAAGAGCCTGCACCTGCGGCGCGAGCTCGCTGCTAAACGCCGCCGTCGCGATAAGGCAGCCACTGTTGCTGCCAGTCAGGTCCGTGCTGGAGCTTGACCCGACGCCTGCCGCCTCAAGCGTCACCATTTCAGAAACGTACTGGTCCGAATCGGCCACCAGGCTATACCGGGCTACCTTGTACGTCTGCAAGCGTTCTGTAACAACTATGCCAGAGCCGCCGTTCTGCCCCGGCGACATGTCAGACACCCGGTCGCCGATTTCTATTAGCGCCTCGCCTATAGCCACGACCTTGCCATCCTGGTCGTAGAGGGTCGCAATTACTATCGGGTTTGTCGCGGTTTCACTCCCCTCGTTTCTTGCGTCCACGTTGATGAAGTAGAGCCCGAACACGTCAAGGCGCGAGCTTGCAGACAGGATCTTCAGGTTCTGCGATTTTGCCTCCGCCGTCTGGCCGGTTGCTGAAAGCGTATAATTTGCCACCTGGTTCACGGTCACTGGGTCTAGATAGCGCATCTCAAACGACGCCACGCTGCCGGGGTTTAGCACTCGGACCTTCGGCGCCTGAATGAATTCAGACAAAAGTTTGCCGTCCATGTCGTAAAACGACGCGGTGATCCTGACGTCTTTAGCGGCAGAATCAGAGTCGTTGCGCACTTCGCCAAATACGTGCATTATTCGGGTTTCGTCCACAAACGACGACTCGTTCTGAAAAGAGAACGTCTCTGCATAAGCCGGCAGTGTGGTGAGCAAAAGCACGGCTGCAACGATAGCAGGAATCCACATCGGCAGTGTTTTTCGCGCTTGCTGGTTATTTAAGTTGAAAAGGAATAGGTATTATAGGATGCGGGGCGGAACAAGTGGGGAAAGCGCTTGTCAGACCTGACCGTCGTTGCCGGGCCCTCTTCGCCCGAGCTTGCCGCGAGAGTGGCGGCCCACCTTGACGCCGCCCTCGTGCAGGCCGAGCTCAGGGTGTTTTCCGACGGCGAGAGCAAGATAAGGCTCGCAGGACCTGTAGCCGGCAGGTGCGTAATAGTCCAGTCCACCCACCCGCCAACAGACTCACATCTACTGCAGGCGATGATGATGGCAAGGAAGTGTGCCGATTCCGGTGCCAAGGTGTGCGCGGTCATCCCGTACCTCGCCTATGCAAGACAGGATAGGGCGTTTCTTGAAGGCGAAGTGGTCAGCGTCGCGCTCGTGGCAAAACTCCTTGAAGCCTCAGGCGTTGCTTCTGTTGTCACGGTGGACATACACAGCGAGGCGGCGCTTGCGTACTTTGCAAGGATAAAGAACATTTCCTCGATTCCGCTGCTTGCCCTTCACGCGGCCAAGATGAACCTGTCAGGGCCCATTGCTGTGTCACCGGACGCTGGCGGCGCGGCGAGAGCCGAAGAATTTGCGCGCCTGCTAAAGACTGACTCGATAGCGCTAAAGAAATCTAGAGACAGGACGACCGGAGATGTGACAGTTGACCCGAACATCGGTGCAGACGTTTCGGGCAGGGACGCAATCCTGGTAGACGACATGATAAGCAGCGGGGGCAGCATCGTAAAAGCCGCCGAGGTCCTGAAAAATAATGGCGCCGGCAGGGTATACACCATGTGTGCCCACGCCCTTATGATTGGCGACGCGACCAAGAAGATACAGGCAGCAGGAGTGCAGGAGATAATAGCGACAAACTCCATACCGGGCGCCCATGCAAAGGTGGATCTGGGCCCGGCCCTTGCTGACGCCGCCAGGGCAATCTTGTGACAAGCATAAATCCGGCTCTATTGCAATAACACCTGTCTTGGCAAATATGCAGATGGTTTTCTTGGGCACGTCGTCGGCCGCCCCCACAGTTGAGCGTGGTCTGTCGTCGATAGCGATAATACGCGAAGGCGAGCTCCTGCTGTTTGACGCAGGTGAGGGTATGCAGCGCAACTTCATCAAGGCCGGACTTGGCATGAACAGGGAGATGAAGGTGTTCATCACGCACATGCACGCTGACCACTGCGTCGGCCTACTCGGGCTCTTGCAGACAATGGCGCTGCAAGGAAGGGAGCGCCCGCTTGAGATCTACGGCCAGCCAAGGCTCAAGGAATTCCTGCTTGAAAACATGAGGATAATAAACTTCAGCCTCACGTTTGATGTCTCCATACACCCCATCGAAAAAGAGGGTGTTGTCGTTGAAGAAGACGACTACCAGGTAACGTGCTGCGAGGCTCGGCATTCCATACCCGCGCTCTCGTTCAGGCTTGACGAGCGCGACAGGCCGGGGCACTTTAACGTCGAGCTTGTGAAAAAGATTGGGATACCGGAGGGTGAGCTCTACAGCAGGTTGCAGCGCGGGCAGGATGTGGAGTACAACGGCAGAATAGTGAAATCGTCAGACGTGGTGGGTCCGCCAAGGCCGGGCAGAAAGATAGGGATTTCAGGCGACACACGGCCTACTGACAAGCTGGCGCAGTTCTTCAGCGGATGCGACGTGCTGGTATTTGAGTCGACGTACGCGCATGACAAGCTGCAAAAGGCGCTTGAAACGTCGCACTCGACTGCGACAGATGCGGCCACGCTCGCAAAGCAGGCAGCAGTCAAAAAGCTGTACTTGACTCACTTTAGCGCCCGCTACGACGAAACGTCGGCGCTTGTAGCCGAGGCGTCTGCGATATGTGGAAACGTTGAGGCGGCAGAAGACCTGAAAGTGGTGGACATACCATACCCCTCATAGCTTTATCGCGTACTGCACAAGGTCGTTTGCCAATCACAGCTGCAGAGCGAACCGTTATACGTGCGCCAAAATGACGAGGGCTGATGGCCGACTCGTGGCTCGAGGTGAGGTCTTGCGACGATGAAGGCGCAAGGGAGCTTGACAAGGAAACCGTGCAGCACATCCCGGCCCTGTCAGATGCCATGAAGGTAGCGGAAAAAGCCGCAGGCAACGTGCAGAGAAAAGGCGGGCGGTACTGGGAGTATTCGGTCAGGCTTGCAGAGAAGGAGCTCGGTGAAATGTCGGGCCTTTTTTTAGGAGGCACGGAGAAGGACGAGGGGCGGGCGACATTGCGCACAATCGACGTAAAGTACAACGGCAGGTGCTACGCGCTCACGCTTTTTACCTTCAAGGAGTAACGTATTTATTAAAAACGGGTTTTCATGCCTACGTGTCGCTATGGTGATTAACGAGGAGCTACTTGCCGCACGCAAAAGGGTCTCAAGCAAGCGTCCCAAGTTCATAAGGCAGGAGAGTTGGAGGTACGACAGGCTTGCAGAGAACTGGCGCAAGCCCAAGGGCAAGGACAACAAGATGAGGAAGCAAAAGGCAGGTGTGCCCGCAATAGTCAAAGTGGGCTACCGCGGTCCCAGGGTTGCAAGGGGCCTCCACCCTTCAGGCTATACGGATAACGTCGTATACAACACAGGCGACCTTGCAGGGCTCAACCCGAAAAAGGACGCAGTGAGGCTGGCCCACACCGTTGGGACGCGCAAGCGCAAGGACATCATCGAGCAGGCCACAAAGAAAGGTTTCAAGATCCTGAACGCAGGCAAGCTCGCTCCAAAGAAGGAGGACAAGTAAATGGTGGTAAACATCCGCAAAAAGCGCGAGCTCGTCGCAAGGATACTCGGCGTCGGCGTAAACCGCGTGAGGTTTGAGCCGGACAAGCTAGAGGACGTTGGAGATTCTATCACCCGTGACAACATACGCTCGCTCGTCAACAGCGGCGCGATATGGACGGTCAAGACCCGGGGAACTTCAAGGGGCCGGGCGCACGAAAAGCGCGCGGTCTGGAAGACGCACGGCAAGGGGCCGGGCTCAAAGAAGGGCAAGATGGGTGCAAGGACCGGCAAGAAGCAGGTATACGTAGTCCGCGTCAGGTCCATGCGCTACCACTTGAAGGTCATGAAGGACCGCAAGGATATCGCAAACGACGTTTACTGGCACCTGTACAAACAGGTCAACGGTGGTCACGTGAGGTCACTTGCCCACCTGCGGGAGCTCGTAAGCGCAGCCAAGACACACTAGTTCTTTTTCAAAACGGCGCGCCTATTTTCAAAATCCTTTATCCTCTCGCCTTCAAACGACAGGCCCTCGCCGGCAAGTATGTCCTTTTTCACTTTTGTCCCGTAGGCGTAGCCCCCGATGCCGCCGTCCGACGTGACCACGCGGTGGCACGGCACCACTATCGGGTCGGGGTTTGCGTTCATTATTTTTCCGATGGCGCGGGCGGCTCTGGGGTGCCCAAGGGCTTTTGCCAAGTCGCCGTAGGTGATGACCTTGCCTTCCGGAACCTTCTTCAAAAGAGCGTAAACGTCGCTTGAAACGAGATGGTCTCTCATATCTGTATTATCGCGCTGGTCGTATTTCAAACTTTCATGACCTCAAGGCCGGTCTTTTCTGCCATCTTTGTTATCCGGTCCTTGTGGCTCCCAAGCCCCTTTGGGTCAAGGACGACGTGCGTCACCCTTTCAGAGCTTTTCTTTATCATCTGTCCAAGCATCGGCTCGTCGATTGCGCCAAGGTTATGCTTTGACGCAACGGCTGCAAGCCCGAATTCGGATTCTAGCAACAGCTTGTTGAACTTGGTAGGGTAGTGCGTCCCGCCGATTGCGACGCCCACCTTTTTGCACGGCTGCACGTTTTGTAGCGCGGAAAGGATGCACCTGCACATCGCAGATGCAGCAGTTTTGTTGGCCCACTCCTTTTCCGACGAGCCCAGCTCTACAAACAATACGGGCTTTCCAAGCGACGTGGGCCCGTGGTGCGTAGCCTCGATTATCACGTCGTAGCCCGGCACCTTTGCCCTTGTTATCGCCTTCAGGTACGCCTTTTGCAGGCCGGGCCAAGCTATTGCTATCTCGCCCGGGTTTCCGCCAAAGGGCGCGTCTGAGAAATTGCCGGTGCAGTGGCAGGTAAGCGTCGGTATGCCGCTGTCCGACCTATGCTTTGAGAGGAAAACGAACGCTAGAGCATCCCGGTAAACCTCGTCAAGGTCTTCAAGCGTGAGCAGGCTCTCCTCAGTCATGTGCAGGGTCATGCCCCTGTGCTTTGGTGAATCGCCGTCGGGCGCAAATCCCTCCTCGTTTTTGAGGTAATCATATATAGTGATGCCCGCAAGGTCCTGGGTTGAGGCGACTAGTACATATCTGGACACTTGAGAACCGTTGTAATTTCAGCACTATTTTAAAGTAAACTTATAAATTGCATCGGCACTCCGCGTAGTTGGCAATACATGAGCGATCCGCTAAAAGAGACCCAAGACGATGTGGGCGAAGAGATCAGCTTTGAGGATAACCAAGATATAGAGGAAACTGTCGAGGCGCGGCCTACGAAAGCAAAGGCGGAGACCAAGGCAGAAGTCCAGCTAGAGGCGCCCAAGCCGGCGCCGGTGAGCGACAAGCCGGCAAGCGACAGCAAGTTCTTTGCAATCCGCACGACGGGCGGCCAGGAGCGCATGGTAGCAGACATGCTCTACACCAAGGTGACAGCCAAGAAGATAGGCATACGTGCAGTCATGGTGCTTGACAGCTTTAAGGGCTACATCATTGTCGAGGCGCCGGACTCTAACATCGCCTACGAGGGGCTTGCAGGCATCAGGCATGTTAGGGGCCAGATAAGAGGTGACCTGCCTTTTAAGGACATCGAAGGCTATTTGATAAAGAAGCCTACTGTCACCGAGCTGTCAATAGACGACACGGTCGAGGTCATAGCCGGCCCGTTCAAGGGCATGAAGGCCAAGATAACGCGCGTTGACTATGAAAAGCAGGAAGCAACAGTAGTTCTGCTTGACTCCCCGTACCAGATACCAGTCACGGTGGACGCCAACTATTTGAAAAAGGTGCCCCACTGAAGAGTTAAATAAAGAGGGCGAGCAAGTGACCCCATCCGGCTTTTCGGTGCCATTTAGTTGATAGTCGACCTGAACCTGAAGGGCAAGCACGTCATTGTGATCGGCGGCGGCACAGAGGGTGTCAGGAAGGTCAACGCGCTCCTTGGCCAGGGCTGCAGGATTACCGTCATCAGCAACAGGTTCAACAAGTACCTCAACTTGCAGGCAAAATTGGGCAAGATAGGGACTGTCAAGGCAAAGATAAAGGACGCAGGCATCCTTGATGACTATGACAATCCTTTCCTCGTGCTTGCTTCGACCGATGACAGAGAGCTGAACCGCAAGCTGTGCCAGAGGGGGCGGGAAAAAGGAGCGTTCGTTTATTCAGTCGACGACCCTGCTTACAGCGACTTTTCCTACGCGTCTGTAATCAACATCGAAGGCGTGATGCAGGTCGCCATTTCAACGTCGGGCAAGAGCCCCATAATGGCCCGGCATGTAAGGATACGCGCCGAACGTATCCTGCGCAAGGTAATCAAAAAGTCCGACGTGGAAAACGCGAAACTGCAAGAGTTTGCAAGAAACGCCGCAAGACCAAAGATACATACCGTGGAAGCGCGCAAGGAATTCCTGTACGCCTTGTTGAGGGACAAGAACATTCAGAACCTTATTAAGGAAGACAGGATTGATGAAGCTAAAAGCGCCACGCTTGAGCTGTTGCGAAAATGGGTGATGAAAAGCAAATGACGACAGCGGTCGGGACGCAAGATCTTTCCCTGCCCGTGCAGATCGTCAACGCAAGGGTGACGTACAAGAACGCCCCAATACACGTTCTTGAAAAATTTACGTTCAAAGATGTTGAATCCTCGCACAAGGCGTTCATGGATGCAGGAGCCGACGAATGTGTCATACTCCAGACATGCAACAGGGTCGAAGTGTATGCTGCCGCAAAGAGCCCTGACGAGGCAGGAGTGCTCCGCCAGTGGGCCCAGTCCGCGGGATTGCAGGACAAGGACCTTGCAAGCGTCGAGGTCGAGGTCGGCAAGGACGCCGTGATGCACCTGATGAGGCTTGCGTCGGGGCTTGACTCTCTCGTAGTCGGCGAGGACCAGATCCTAGGGCAGGTGAGACGCGCGTTTGAGTTTGCAAGGGCGAACAGCTACGCAAGCGCAAACCTTGCCATGATATTCGACAAGGCGCTAAAAGTTGGAAGTAGAGTGAGGACCGTAACCGGCATCAACAAGGGCAACGTCTCCATAGCGTCTGTTGCAGTCAACCTGGCCGACGAGTACTTTGACGACATGAAGGCCAAAAAGGTGATGCTCATAGGATCCGGCGAAGGGGCAAGCCTCGTCGCAAAGGCGCTGAAAAAGCGAGGCGTTGATTTCATGGTCACGAGCAGGACCTACGACAGGGCAAGGTCGTTTTCAGAGACGGTGGCAGGAAGGCCGGTCCCGTTTGACGCAGCGCTTGGCATGTTCCAAGAACTGGACCTGATATTTGTCGCCACCACCGCACCGTATTTCCTGATAACGCAAGAGCGCATGGAAGCCGCCATGAAGGACCGCAATGGCGCGGTCATGATATTCGACCTTTCAAACCCAAGGACGGTGGACGAAAAAGTCGCCACGATACACGGAGTAAAGCTGATAAACATGGACCAGATAGCAGAGCTTGTCGAAAAGAACGTGCGCTCCCGCATGAAGGAGGTCAATTCCGCGCAAAAGATAATCGACGACGAGATGAAGTCGGTGGACAGCATGATGAAGAGGCTCAAGGCAGAGCCTGTCGTCGTTTCGGTCTTTAAAAGCGTCGACCAGATCCGCGAACGCGAGCTGAAAAAGGCGCTTTCGATGCTTGCGTCCAGGTCTGGCCCCGAGCAGGAAAGGATAATTGAGCAGCTCTCTTACGCCATAGTCGAGGGAGTACTGTCTACGCCCATGAACTATTTGAGAAAGGAGATAGTGGCGGGCGGCAGGGAGAGCGAAGAGCTGATGAAGATAGTGGCCAAGTTGTTCCAGTATGACGACGAAAAAGCCCAGTGAGGGTTTTCCTGACGTAAGGCTCAGGCGGCTCCGCAAGACGCAAGCAATCCGCGACCTTTTCCAGGAAACTAGGCTCTCCACAAAGAACCTTATTGCGCCGATATTCGTTCAGGAGGGGCTCAAAAAGGCTCAGGCGATAACCTCGATGCCGGACATCAGGCGCCTGCCGCTTGCCGGCCTTGCCAAAGAAGTCGGAGAATTGTCGGACCTTGGAGTCGGATCGGTCATACTTTTTGGGATACCCATTGAGAAGGACGGCAAGGGGTCGTCGGCCTTTGACGACAAGGGAATAGTGCAGAAATCGATAGATGAGGTGCGCAAGCACTTTGGCGACAAGGTGGCGGTTGTCACCGACGTGTGTCTGTGCCAGTACACGTCGCACGGCCACTGCGGCATTTTGTCAGGAAACAGGATAGACAACGACAGGAGCATCGACATGCTTGCTAAAGTTGCTGTCAGCCAAGCACGCGCCGGCTCGGACATAGTCGCGCCCTCTGCAATGATGGACGGGCAGGTGCAGGCGATACGCAAGAGGCTTGACGACGCCGGTTTTTCCGAAACCGCGATAATGAGCTACTCTTCAAAGCAGGCTTCGCCCCTGTTTGCGCCTTTTCGCGACGCCGCCTACTCGACGCCGGAATTTAGCGACAGGCGTTCGTACCAGATGCCCTTTGCAAACGCGCGCGAGGCGATGCGCGAGATAGAGCAGGATGTTGCAGAAGGCGCAGATGCGGTGATAATCAAGCCCGCAATCCCCAACCTCGACCTGGTCTACCAGGCAAAGAAGATGACGAACGTGCCTATATGCGCCTACAGCGTGTCAGGCGAGTATGCGCTGATAAAGGCAGCGGCCATGGAAGGGTGGGTCGACGAAAACGCCGTCATGACTGAATTTCTGACCGCAATAAAGAGGGCCGGCGCGGACATGATAATCACATACCAAGCCAGAAAGATGGCCGAGCTTTTGCAGTAGATCCACGTTTTTATTTGCGGAAAGGCTGAGCAGCATTGATGTTTGCAGCCGACTCTGGGTCTGAGCGCGCGACCAGCATCGAGGACTACCAGAACACGTGCACCGAGTTCATCACCGACATAAGCAAGGACTACACGGACTGGGTGAACCGGTACCAGCTCGGCGACGAGGAGACGAACAGGCGCAAGGCAGTTATCCAAAATGTCGTCAAGACCACGAACGAGTGGATAAACAGGTTCGGCACGACGATAAAGAAAATAGACATCATCATGAACGACGGCGTGAACAAGATGGCCGAAAACACTGCCGGCTATCCGTTCAAATATGATGTCTTCGTCAACAATACCAGTCATTATGCGACGCACCCGGTGGGCATCGTGAAGGTCAACCTGAAAGCCATGCCGAAGCAGGGCAGACTTATGCGCGTCGGCAACTACCACAAGGATCAGTTGTTGCTCATAAGTTCCAGCTCGCCCGTCAACTTCTCTCTGAGCAAGTACAGCATGACTGCAGCCGACGTGCTTGACGACTATATCATAATCGATGCAAAGAACTGCCAAAAGCACGACGTAATTTCCATAACCGCCGTCGTGGAAGAAGTGGAGAAAGATAACGTGACTGAAAGCAGGGGATATTCTACACTCATTTTGCTCACGTAATCTGGGACATGTTTAAATTACCTTACAGTATCGACATGCTCTAGTGCGACGGTCGTCCAGTTTGGTCTAGGACATCAGATTGCCAATCTGGTAACCCGGGTTCAAATCCCGGCCGTCGCATTCTCTCTCATGCATTAGGCCGGGTTGCAGTTTACTCTTTACCGTAGACGGGGCTACTCTTAACCGTGTACGGTCTTGCTCGCTACCGTTTACGGTAAATGCAGCGCCTAGCTCGAGCTTGCTAAACGCGCTTGCTGATTTTTTTAGGTCTTGGTCATACAGTATGCCACAGGCTTTGCAAAAATAGCCCATTGCCGCAAACCGCGCCTTTTCGCCATGTCTTTCGTACAATGTCTTCATCTTGTTGCCACATTTA
>NZ_DASWIL010000019.1:0-73697 GCF_036397675.1 Nitrososphaera sp.
GATAGTCTTGCAGAAAGAGCACAGAAGGAATATGGCATAAAACCAGAGCTCAAATGGCAAATAGGGCATCCCGCTAAGGTCATCGTAGATGTTGCAGAGAAGACGGTTGGCGCAGACTTGATTGTGATGGGTAGTAGGGGACTGGGAGGTTTTAAAGAGTTGTTGCTTGGGAGTGTGTCTCATGCTGTTGTCAATCACGCCAGAGTGCCGGTATTGATCGTAAGATAAAGCGTGCAAAGATTTGACAACCTTCAACACCAAGTTAACACCTTGCAGCAACCCACCACCCTAAGTTAACAGGCAACCGATCAGCTGGAAATAACCCCAAGAATTACCAGTGTGCTAATTCAGAAAATATAGTTGGTTCCGACGCTGTTCTGTATAAAAGCGTCGGGCATGTTTCTGGCAATTTCGCTCACTGCTTTCAAGCCAGAGCAATGACATGGCACAATAAACTTTGGCTTCAATCTCTCTAATTCCTCTACAGTTCTAGGGATTATTGGTTCAAATAATCCGCCTGATAGATGCATGCCTCCAACCACGGAGTAGATTCTATCTTCTCCGGTCAATTCCATAGCATAATTCAAGGTGTTTATTATCCCAGCATGTCCACAGCCTGTGATAATCACTAGTCCCTTATCTTTGACATTCAAAATAATAGCTTGATCATCTTTGATCAATGGATCAGCTTCCAATTTTCCATCATCGACCTCAGAATAGTGGTTGGGAAACCCTTTTTCGAAACTATTGGTCCTAGGAATTTCTCCTGTAACGAGGACTCTGTCCTCAATCCATGAGCTATGTGAATTCTTTTCAATAATCTCATACCCTGCCTCGGTCAAAAGAGATCTATTTGGAGCCGGTAAGTCTATTGTTCTACCATCCTGAAATTTCACTAATCTATTTCTAAAGGCGTCCTCGTGGAGAACGAGTGGGATTCGTTGTATTTTATTCATCTTGTTTCGAAGATTGAGCAGGCCACCTGCATGGTCGATATGTCCGTGACTTGAAATCACTGACCCACAATAAGATAAGTCAAACCCAAGTACATCTGCATTGTGAGAAGCGGCCATTGGATCTAAACCAGAATCAAGTAGTAGTCTGTGCTTTACTCCATCTACGTGTAAAGTTAAAGCAGCACAAAAACCGTGTTCAGCTATCAGTGGTTGGTCATACCAATTCTTAGCTAGGACTGGTCGGCGAGCCACCTCAGTATTTGGCAGAAGTACATCTACATTATTATCAACTAAACACATAACCTCTACCTTTTCAACTTCTTTTAATATCATATTTTCTAATGTCATCATGATAACGACAAGTACTTACTAAGGATTTAGTACACGAATTGCTGGTATCGACACAGAAATGTATGTAAGATCAAAGTGATCAGCGTCTACCGCATGAGCGCAGATCCAAAACAGAGCCAAGAACAAGATGATTACTATCCCCCCACTACTATCTTGGGATAGTAATGGAGTACCAAGACGGGTACCAGAATACTAGGGGAAAGCGCAGTAGCTGCCTTATCTCAGTAGCAACGTGCGGAGGTAGGTAATGTCGGATAGCCTACTTCATTTGGATATTTCCTTAATATTGTGGGACGAAGTAACGACATATGGGGTTGTTACAACCTTTGGTCATGTTTGCTCCAGTCATGATAATTAACATAGCATTTGTGACTACGCTATTCCTTTCACTACCAAGTGGTGCGATGCAGTTCGCATATGGCGATTGCATCCAAGATGAAGACTGGCCAGACAAGCCATGCCTTGACACGCCGCCTTATTCAGACGATTATATGAAACAGATTTGGCAGCAATACTTTGATTTCAAAGGTAAGGATTGGATGGAGATGAAGAAAGCAGAGATGTACCAAATGATAGCAAATGGAACATTGACAGAATGGGTAGAAACCCGTAGCTCACCAAATAACTTTGCCAATTACAATGTATGGTACTACTATTACCTAAATGGTCAAGCTCCAAATGCGAATGGGCCACAGCCAACTCAGGAACAATTGCAAGAATGCAAAGAGCTTGGAATAGGAGTAGGGAAATGTTCCGAAACTGAAATCTTGAGACATAGGTGTCTAGGACCGGCACCATCGCAGGAAGGTGTTAATCCATGCAACCATTCAAATGAGCCACCGATAAAGCTCGATGCACCTCTAACCATCCTGTTCGCAGGGGCAGGAGCAGCCGCTGTAGTTGGAATATTTGTGGCTATACGATTTAGCAAGAAATCACGCAGAGGGATTTGAAGTGCTGGCCAGGTTCAAAGAAGTAACTAAAGGCTCAATAGCGACAATCCACATATTCGTCATGAATACAATACCTGTGTGAAATTATGCAAAAGGAACACGATCACGACATCAACAAAAGGGCGATTATAGCGACTCTAATCGTAGCCACAGCATCAATTCTAGGACTCATCTCATTATCGTCTTATCTAAACGCGGCAGCATGGCTGACTGTAGAGAGACTAATACCATCGGCCCAAATTACTGAAATAGGCATAATATACGACACGGAAGAGGAGCTGGCCCAGTTCCTCAAGCTCAACGAGGCAATAGACATTGTGGATGCAAAGTATGCTGCTAGCGAAATTAAGGACCGAAATGAATTTGCTCGTACAACTGCAACGGTAATTGCATCAAACTCTGAGGGCAATAGGCTGCTGGAATTAGCAGGGAAGAAAGAAGCGAGTGAATTAGTACCGAGGACAGCCGGCAGTGAAGGTTTTGTAATCAAGACACAGAATGGCAATTTGTATTATCTGACGATAGAATTCAAACGGACAGGTTCGGTGTTCCCCATCAGATAGCCAATGGCTGCCAAACGCTCAAAGCGACAGGCAATTCTTGAAATGTAACATAATTAGTCATTATGTTGACCAAGGGAGTGGATAACAGTGGTAATGATTATATCGGGTAACCAAGTGTCGACATGCCTTCTACCCCTCGTACCAAACAGCAGGCCGGACGAGGTTACGCAATCATGTGTTTATCAATAAGTTCATGCGCTGAGTGTGAGGGGATAATCAAGAAAGGCAGCGCTCCACTTGGCCCCGCCCTCTCACTCTTCCCGTTCTTTATTGGCATGGCGCGGCTCCCCCATTCTGATTCGGTTTTTTGCAAGTTCGCCTTACGCCGCCGGCTGTATGGACTCTGATTTCTGCTTCTTGGCCAGCTCGATTACTTTTTCGACTATATGCCCTTCTACATCCACCTGATCGGCAATATCTTGAAGCGTGTGGCCTCCTTCGTAGAGGTTCATGACTCGCTCTAGCTTCCACTTGTCAATTCCGATATGCTTGAGTTTTGGGATATCCATGGTTTTGATTCGGCATTCATCGATTTATTCATGAGGACTGCACTGCACTATAATGCATACTAACACCTTTTATTTCTGCTAGGAGAACCTCGATGTATGAAAACGATTGAAGCAATCATTAGGTTAGAAAAAGTGGCGGATGTGCGAAGGGCTCTTACTGACAAGGGCTTCACTTCTATGACCCTGTTCCAAGTGACTGGTCGCGGCGAACAGAAGGAGGTGAGATTGGACCTTGCAGTCGGTACCGAAGTGGTATTTGATTTGTTTGCGAGGGCATACATAATGATGGCTGTCGAGGACGACAAGGCTGAAGAAGTCGCAAGAATAATTACTCAAGCTGCAAAGACTGGCTCAAAGGGCGATGGGTTGATTCTCGTAAGACCAGTTGAAAGGGCGATGAAAATAAGGACAGGAGAACCGATCTGAAACGCGGCTCCTTGTCGAGCTTGTTCACCGCGTCCCTGAACGTCTTGACGCACGGTCAAGTCTAGGAGGCGGCACTGTCATACGCAGACTGTATCATGAGCGAGGAAGTTTCTGGATCTAGATAAATGGGCAATTGACCCCCTAGAGAAGCAGAAAGAGGAAGTAAAGGCAAGACTCGAAACAATTGGCCGCGACGAACTCAAGCGCTAGAGTTGCTCAGGAAATTGGGCAACGGCGGAAACAGCGAAGTTTCGAACCTGCATTACAAGAATAAAAAGTAAGGCTAGGCTGTCTTCTGTGCCGTTCTAGATTCTAGCGCCCTTTTGGTATCCTCACATGCCCTCTGAAGGCACCATTTAGCATATTTGCGCGCCAGAATAACTCCGATTATCCATCCCCACGGAGTTTTTGGCAGAGAATAGTCAATCTCAAAGAAAACTTTTGTTCCCTTTTCAGTGGGGCTGACTCGTAGATGCATAACATAGCCTGACATTACAATCATCTTTGGCTTTCCAATAGTCTTCCAACTTTTTTCCCTGTTCTTTATCCATTTGGTAACCGTTTCCTTGATGTCGATAGGCATGTTCATGACGCTTCCTTTCCATCTGTATGTCGCGCCAATGCCTTTCTTATCATCAATCACTTCAAGCCGAAGACGGCTTCCCATCATGGGCATCGAGCTTTCGCCGCTCATGTGCCAGCCAACATTGTTTATGTCGTCCATGTGTGCAAATACCTTTTCTGGTGTTGCCAGAATCTCTATTTCGTATCGTGCTCTAGCCATGTTTTTACCTCTAATATTGCGGAATCAGATGATTTACCGCTTTCACTGCGTCATCTCCATATTACTGCCTTCACCCATGGCCTTTCGGAACTCTTCCATGAACTCCTGATTCTCTAGCATGTGGCCTATCATCTGGAACCTTATCTTCGGGTCGTCTATCATCCGCATAATCATGTCTTGTGTAAAGTCGTGGTGTTTGTTCATGTATTCGATTATCTGTGCCCTAAATTGCGCATCATTCATCATACTCTGCATGAATTCTTGATTTTGTATCATCATGGTCATCATCTGGCCGGAGATCTCAGGGTCGCCCATCATACCTGACATTGTGTTTTGCATAAACTGCGAGTTTTCTCTCATATTAGCAATCATCTGAGATCGGAATTCCGGATCATTCATCATCTCCTGCATAAATTGTTGGTTTTGCATCATTGACATCATCATTTGCTGCCTTCCAGTCTGGTCCTGCATCATCTGCTGCGTCCACTGGTTAGCCATCTGAGGGTTTTGTTGCATCATGCTATTGAACATCTGCTGGTTCCACATTGGCATTTGCTGGGTTGAAAGGAAAATCCCATAGCCTATTGCCAGGCCGGCAAAGAAGACTCCTACAGTGATACCAATCCACACGTATTGACTTGCCATGTAATGCAATGATCATTTGGAAGATATATACTCTGAGAATAATGTGCAAGACACTGCATTGCAATGGATTCCCGTCAGTGATATATCTGAAATGCAGACAGTAAGCAATCATGGCAAAGGACCCGGTATGCGGCATGGTAGTAGACGAGAAGACCGCGCTTGCATCGGACATAGGCGGGAGGAAGTTCTACTTTTGCAGCACAAACTGCCTGAATACCTTCACAAACCCGGAAAAGGAATTGTCAAAACTGAAGAAGAGGATGTATGTGGCCGCATCAGGAGCACTGGTCCTTGCAATCCTGCGCGCCGCCGTTTATCTGGGTCTTGCATTTGGCGCAGTTACAGTGACATGGGCACCGATTCCTGATATTCCGTATCTCACATGGGGCCTTCTGCTTTTCATAATCGTAACGCCAATCCAGTTCATAGGCGGATGGACATTCTATGTTGGCGCGTACGAGGCTATCAAAAGAAGGACAGCGAACATGGACCTGCTCATCTCTATTGGTACATTGGCAGCCTACATTTACAGCACTATAGTCCTGTTCCTCCCAGGCGCACTGCCTGTTAAAGAAAGAGATGTGTACTTTGAAGTCTCTGCCGTCATTATTGCTTTTGTGCTTCTCGGAAAATATATGGAGGAAGCTATAAAGAAGAGGAGTTCTGCTTCGGTAAGAAAACTGCTTGATCTGAGGCCTGCCATGGCAAGAGTGCTTCGCAATGGTGAGGAAAAGGAGACCCCTGCTGCGGAAGTCGTTGTTGACGACATACTGATCGTCAAACCCGGTGAAAAGATACCCACCGACGGTACTGTGCTGGAAGGTAGTTCAGCAGTGGACGAAAAAATGATAACTGGTGAATCTATACCAGTGGACAAGAAGCCCGGTGATCAAGTGATTGGTGCCACAGTCAACAAGCAGGGCATGTTGAAGATTAAGGCGACGAAGGTTGGAAAAGAAACCGCGCTTTCGCAAATTGTGCACATAGTTGAAGAGGCTCAGGCATCTACAGGAAAGATACAGCGGCTTGTAGATTCGGTATCGGCGAAGTTCGTTCCTGCTGTCGTTTCGGTAGCTGTTGCTTCTTTTCTTATCTGGTATTTCGTAATGGGCAACTTTGTAATGGGACTGCTTTCGTTCATTGCTGTTCTTATCATCGCATGCCCATGCGCGCTTGGTATCGCTACGCCTGCAGCATTGATGGTAGGGGTTGGCAAGGGTGCGGAAGCGGGAATTCTGATACGCGGAGCAGAATACTTGGAACGCTCGCAGAAAATAACTGCCGTCGTCTTTGACAAGACAGGCACTCTGACAAAGGGCGAGCCCGCTGTCACTGACATGGTTGTAATCTCAGGAACAAGAGAAAAACTCCTCAAAGTGGCAGGGGCCGCAGAAATGGGTTCCGAGCACCCACTTGCTCAAGCCATACTAAAAGAAATTAAGAAGCAACAAATTGTTCTGCAAAATCCGAAGCATTTTGAAGCCGTATCAGGAATGGGAGTGACGGCGGAGCTTGACGGGAGACGCATTCTGTTTGGCAACAGAAAGCTGATCTGCAAGTTTGAGATTGATAGTGGATCTGTGGAACAGCAAATGGATCAGCTTGAATCAGACGGCAAGACAGTAATGATGGCCGCAGAGGGTGATGAAATAGTCGGTCTGATAGCAGTGGCAGACACGATAAAGCCTTCATCGCCCGCTGCCATCAGCGAACTGAAGAAACTTGGAGTCGAAACCGTGATGCTGACCGGAGATAATGAAAAGACTGCCAAGGCAGTAGCAAGAAGTGTGGGAATTGACCGGGTTATAGCAAACATTCTTCCTGCGGAAAAGGCTGCGATGGTAAGGCAGTTGCAGTCTGAAGGTAAAGTTGTAGCGATGGTTGGTGATGGAATCAATGATGCGCCAGCTCTTGCTCAGGCGGACATCGGAATAGCCATAGGCAGCGGCTCAGACATCGCAAAGGAGACAGGTGGAATCATACTGATTAAGGATGATGTGATGGATGTTGCTCGCTCGATAAAATTGGCAAGAGCCACAATGAAGAAGATAAAACAGAACTTATTCTGGGCACTGATATATAACGCAGCAGGAGTGCCAGTTGCCGGATTAGGATTGCTGAGCCCGATAATCGCGGCTGCGGCTATGGCACTGAGCTCCATATCTGTGATAGCAAACTCCACGCTTCTGAGGAGATATAGGCTTGTCGACAAAGAGGAGAGTCATGCAGCAGTTCAAATGCGGAATCTGAAGGAAATGGAAATCGAGGCATGAAATACCAAGATTCCCTACTTCCCTTAAGTCGGCGAGATGATGTGGAAGTAACCAACGTTATGAAGGACGAGAGATACTGGAAAAAGCATTATGTGGTCGAATCTGATGCTGATGAAATTGAAAGAAATATCAAATCAACGATCTTTACATCTAACGGCGAAAACTTTGAACTGATATATTTTGAAAAAAACAAAGATGTGCCAAATATCCTGACCGCTTTCTGCAGTCATGTCGCTTGTATCGACACGGCCTCCAAAGCCTCTGTCAGAGCTTCGGATCCCTACCATGTTTCTGGTTCCTGTCAGAGGCTTTTTCCCGTCACACCTCAAGGATTTGTTCACCCAACTTCCCGCTATTGAGAAAAGGCTAGTCGAGGTGGATGGCGGAGTTTTCTGGATGCTCTCTCATCCAAACAATGCGGCGAAGATAATCTGCAGCTGGTTTCATGAGACTTTGTAGCTTGCAAAGCCCCATGTTCGGAGTGTATTATGGTAACCCGCAAAATGTTACTTCCACTTAGCTGGAATGCACTGCATTGCAATGGATTCGCCGTCGATAAATATCACTAAACCAGCTTGGACGGTATGACTGAACAGGTTTCACAAACATATTGCGAGGTATGTGGAATAGATGTGAAGGCAGACACCGAGCTCAAGAGGTTTGGCAAGCTCTTCTGCTCACAGGAGCATATGGAGCAGTATGTGAAAGCTAAACAGAGGGAGCTCGGTCTAGACGAGCGGCATGAAAGGAGAAGAATAAGGTTCGGCTGCTGACATGGACATAAAGAAAATACTCGTCCCGCATGATGGCGACCAGATGTCTGACAAGGCAGCGATTTATGCCGCAGAGCTAGCCAAAGCACTTAATGCCGAAATCATACTGCTGTATGTGATAGAGGAAATAGAAGTTCCGGCCACACTTCTGCTTGGAAATGACCGCGTTTTGATTGAAAGAGCGAGGAGAAGCATCGCCAGGTCAATCGAGCAGAGGTGGAACAAGTTTGCACAAGATAAAGCCAAATTGTTGTCTTCAGAGAAGGTGAAAGTGTCGTCAAATTTGAAGACAGGCGACCCGGCGGAGCAGATAGTAAAGTTTGCCAAGGAAACGAGTGCAGATATGATAGTGATGGGAAGCAGGAGGCTCGAAGGCGTCTCTAAAGTAGTAGTCGCGCTGGGAAGTGTGGCAAGGAAGGTTTCAGAGAGAGCCTCTTGTCCAGTGATGCTTGTCCACTGATGCAAAAGAAACGGAGTAGTTGAGGCTGGTTACAATGACGCAAGTGGTGGAAACGCTCCTTTTCTACGCCACTTTCTTTTTCTATACTTTTTATCCTTTGTAAACTAAACGCTCAGGCGTCTACTATAAATTGAATGAAAAAAGGAAGGTGTCGAGCATGCATAGAACCCTACGACCCTATCAACGGCAGGTGAGGAATTTCCGAAAGGTGCTTTTCTGTCATCTTCTGGCGGCGTAGCTTATTTGGCTTGCATTGACTCTGGCGGGGCTATCTCTGAACTTCTCGCTTTCGGACCTGTTCAAGGGCAAACCACGTTAGTGCAGCCGCGCAACGGCAATGTCGCAGCTATTGTGACAATTGGTCCACCTCCACTCCCCTCAGCGTCCGACGTTTGCCTGAACACTTCGGACACCATTGAAGTCATCAAGATCACATATGACAATGTGGTACTGCACATACAACAAAACGGTGTCGACATTCTGACCTTTAACTTCGGAAACGTCGACACTTAGATGAAAGAGCTGGCAACTATGTCAAGCCCTGTCATTACCTGTCTCTAGCTGGTCCCCGCTTGTTATCGCGGGAAGGGACTTTCTCCTTGCTACCGAAAGTGCCATAGCAACAGATGAAAGAGACACTAGTGCCGCCGTAACAAATATCAGGTTATAGGCATTCTCGGTTGGGAATAGGCCCGGCACTCCCTGAACAGCCCCCTGATTCATCTGTTGGAATACTCCGGCAAGCGCCGGACCCACCGACATTCCGACTAGGTTGAGAAGTAGTGTCATTCCAAGGGCAATCCCGGTCACCTGCATCGGCACGGAAAGGAGAATAACATTAAATGCGCCGGTCATCGAAAGCGAAAGCCCGGCTGCGAGTATGGCGAGTCCAACTGAAACCATGTTTTCGGTCGCATGGAACATGAACAGGATAAAGAATCCGATCGCGCTGATTACAGTGCCAATTAGTGTCAGCCTGGTATTTTTGACTTTGTTCAGGATAAAGCCGGACATGATTGTCCCGATCAGCAACACAACCATAAAGGGCAGCTGAACGCTCGCGACGGCCACAGCGTTGCCTCCGAATCCTAGCGGCTGCGGGCTCCTTACCAAGACAGGGATCGTCAGGTATACCATGAAAATTGACATCGAGACGAGCAGAAGAATGATGGTCGGCGGAAGGAAAAGTTTGTTGGTCATTAACTTGAGATTAAGCAAAGGTGAGTGCACTCTCTTTTCAATGGCGATAAATACTGCAAGCAATACTCCTGATGTGGCAAAAAGGCCGGCAACCTGATACCCTGCGCTGGCGCTGTTGCTTTCCAGGAAAGTGATGCCGACGAGAAATGAAATTATTGTAGCCGCAAGGGTCAGCGTTCCCTTCATGTCAACTGTCTGGTTATTCGACGGAATGCCGTTACTCGCATCCATTGATGCTGGACCCTGGACGCGCACGAACCTCACTATTATCAGCCAGAGTGCAATTGCGACAGGAAGTATCGCTAAGAACGTTGCCTGCCACCCAAAATTTTGGATTATGGCTGCGCCACCCACCAGACCGATAACTGCCCCGCCAGAAAATGTGGAGCTGAATATCGTCTGGCCTATTGTTAGCTTTTTCTCCGGAAAGACTTCTCTGATGATTCCAAAAGCAATAGGGAACATCGCCATTCCAACGCCCTGCGCCGCTCTTGCAGCGAGCATGAATTCGATGTTTGTGGCAAATCGCCCAGACAGAACGCCCACTGTATAAACTGCCATTACTATGAGCAGTATCTTTTTCTTGCCATAGATGTCAGACAGCCTGCCTGCAATCGGCGTCATGACGGCCGCCGCAATTAGGTAAGACGAAAGTAGCCACGACGAGGTGCTGTACGAGATGTGGAAATCGCGAATGAAATCCGGAATGGCGGGCAGTATCATTGTCTCGTCAAACATAACGATCAGGCCCAAACAACTCAGGATGATGAGCGTTCTCCATCCTGAACGATTCGTGTCTTGTTTTTCTACGCTATCCACTTTTCAACTACCTTTTTTAGGATCGACCCAGCAATCAAAGAACTGGAAAGTGAGACGCTAGGCAATCGTAACTTAAAACAAATCCCAGGTTCTCTGTCTTGCGCTTTGACGGAACGACACTTTGTATCATAAATTGCCTTCTTAATAACTAAACTTTTACTTCTTGTCATGATTAGCTTTTCGGTTCCTGTATTCATCAATCAAACCGGCGGACTCTCGTTGAGCATCAGCGCCAAAAGCGCCGCCCTCAGCTCCTTCCCGTTTGCAGCCTGTCTGAAATACACCGCATTTTTCGTAGCGTCAACAGAGTGCGATATCTCGTCTAGGCGCGGCAGAGGGTGCATCACCGCCACGTCCTTTTTCGCCTTTTCAAGCGTCGCGCTGTCTATCATGTACGACCCCCTGACCTTCTCATACTCCTGCAAATCAGGGAAGCGCTCGCGCTGTATCCTGGTGACGTAGAGCACGTCGGCCTTTTGCAGCACACCGTCAAGCTCGTTGTGCTCCGTTATCTTTAGCTTGCCCTGAACTTCGTATATCGACTCTTTGCGCACCGCAAGCGACGGCGGCGACACCAAGTGGATGTCGACTTTGTAGTTGGCAAGGCCGTACAGCAGCGAGTACACGGTCCGGCCATACTTCAGGTCGCCCACGATTGCAATCGACAAACCGTCTATCCGACCCTTTTCCTTCAGGATTGTATACAAATCCAGCAGTGCCTGTGTCGGGTGCTCCTCGCTTCCGGACCCGGCGTTGATTATCGGGTTCTCCGACAATTCAGCTGCAAACCTGCTCGAGCCGTCCATTGGGTGCCTTAGCACTATCACGTCCGAATAGAGGTCGATTATCCTTATCGTGTCGGCCAGGCTCTCGCCCTTCTCCACCGACGACGATTTCAATTCCGAGATGCCGATGAAGCTC
The DNA here is from genome assembly GCF_036397675.1 of Nitrososphaera sp. GTDB lineage: Archaea > Thermoproteota > Nitrososphaeria > Nitrososphaerales > Nitrososphaeraceae > Nitrososphaera. The sequence goes on from NZ_DASWIL010000019.1 coordinate 11,634, forward strand.
CCGCCCAATGACGCCATCGCCGACTCAAAGCTCATCCGCGTTCTAGTGCTGGGCTCGTAGAATATGTAGCCGAGAGTTCTGCCCTTGCCAAGCTCCCCTCTTTCGCCTGGCTTCATCTCCCTTATCTTGTCCGTCGCAGAAAAGATGTACTCGAGGTCGGACTTGGCGAAGTCCTTTATCGAGACGATGTCGCGGTCGTAAAAAGGGTTGGGCATCGCTCTTTTTCAAAGGCTGGGCGGTAATAAACACTTACTTGTCAAAGTGGCCGGCGGTGCGCTGGAACTCCGAGAGGAACTTTTTCGCCTCGATGTCGTCCTCGAAGTAGAGCGCAAAGCTGGTGACGTATTTGCCGATGACGAGGCAATATTCGCCGTCCTCACCGTCCTTCTCAAACTCCAAATAATCAAGGTCGTTTGGCCCGCCCTTGTATCCGTCGTTGTACAACACCGCCTGCATGAGGTTGACTATGTCGTAGAACTCGCTGTATTTCATGGCAAAGTCGACGCTCATGCCAAGGTCGGAAGACTCTACGTGGAGCGTGAACTCGCGGTTGCTCTTCATCAGGCTGAATGAAAAGTACGCGAGCTCGGTCAGCTCCGGCAGGGTTTCATCGACTTCCATGCCCCCATTGTAGATACGATAGTTTATTTTAACTCTCTTGTCTGAAATCTCATGATGCCGGCGTCGTTTGTGTATGGACAGGTTACACTCAACTTTACGGTGGAGGGCAGGGCTGCCAGCGCCACTGTAAAGTACAGGTACTATGCGCAGGACAAGAAAGTCGAGTACGAGAGCGTCAAGTGCTCGGACTACAAGCTGAGGGAAAAGATAGAAAGCGACCCTGCCATGAGGGAGAGGATAAACGGCTATGTTGCAGAGGTCATTTTGAAACGAAACGAGGGCCTAAGCTAGAGTCCTACTATCAAGGCAGGATCCAGCACAAACGGGGTTTTTAATAACTGGCCGATTCTATAATGCCCCATGCCGCACTTTTGCTTATTAAGTTGCCTGTTCCATAAAACCGCGTGAAGGTCGGCATCATCGGCTCCGGCGACGTGGGCAAAAAGCTGGGCGACGGCTTTGTGGCACTTGGACATTCGGTGAAGATAGGCACGCGCGACGTGAACAAGCTCGCCGAGTGGGCGTCGAAACACGGTACCCACGCGTCGGCAGGCAGCTTTGCAGATGCAGCCAGGTTCGGCGACATTATCGTCATAGCTACGTCGTGGGCCGGGACCACAAGCGCACTTGAGATGGCAGATCCACAGAACATGGCCGGCAAGGTCGTAATCGATGTTACCAATCCTCTTGACTTTTCTACTATGCCGCCCACCCTTGCAATAGGCCGCACCGACTCTGCCGGCGAGACTGTGCAGCGCTTGTTGCCGGCGGCAAGGGTGGTCAAGGCGTTCAACATAGTGGGCAACCCGCACATGTACAAGCCCAGCTTTTCGGAGGGCAGGCCCACGATGTTCATCTGCGGCAACGACGACTCGGCAAAAAAGATGGTCACAGACATCCTCACTGCGTTTGGCTGGGAGAGCGTCGACATCGGCGGCATCGAAGGCTCGAGGTTGTTAGAGCCTTTGGCGATGCTGTGGATAACCTACTACTTCCGCACCAACACGGGCAACCACGCGTTCAAGCTACTGCGCAAGTAACCATAGGTTCATATTCAATGTCCGAACACGCAAGCGTGTAACACTTGGAGATTTACCGCTATACTTTCTACAAGAGCCCCAACATCGGGATTTTTGTCAGGGCAAACGACAGCGTGATGCTGATGCCGCATGGCTTTGCCGAGACCAAGAGCGACAAGCTCGCTGAATACCTGCAGGTCCGGCCGGTTCCCACGTCCATAGCCACCACCAGGCTCATAGGGCCGATGTCGGTGATGAACAACAACGGCATCCTGCTCCCGTCGCTGGCCGATGAGGAGGAGGTGAGCTGGCTCAAGCAGAGCACCGGCCTCAACGTTGAAAAGCTTGCAAGCAGGTTCACGGCGGTAGGCAATCTCATTGCGGCAAACGATAACGGCGCGCTGGTCTCGCCTCTTTTGAAAGAAGTCGAGGGGCAGATCCAAGACGTTTTAGGCGTGCCTGCGCACAATATGGGTGTGGGCGGCTTTGTGCAGACCGGTGCTGTGGTGGTGGCAACCAACGCTGGAGCCGGCGTCCACCCAAAAGCAAGCGAGGATGAGGTGAACGTGGTGGCAGAGGCATTGCAGGTGCCAGCAGAGCCCCTGACGATAAACGGCGGCGTCCCCTTCCTGACGTCAGGCATCGTGGCAAACACAAGGGCGTTAGTCGCGGGAAGCCTTACAAGCGGCCCAGAGCTTATCATGCTCAGCAGGATCTTCCAGGCGTAATGTTTGCTATCGAAATTCTATGCGTTGGAAACGAGCTCCTCGCCGGTATTACGCTCAACACCAACGCGCACTGGCTTGCCGCGCAGATAGCGAAAGCAGGCGGCACCGTTGGCAGGATCACAGTCGTGAGAGACAACCTCGGCGCTATATCGTCGGCCGTACAAGAGTCGCTTGCAAGAAAGCCTGACATTCTCGTTATAACGGGTGGGCTCGGGGCCACCTACGACGACATGACGCTTGAAGGCGTCGCCAAGGCGGTTGGAAGAAAAGTGGTCATCGACGAGCGGGCGGTGCAGATGCTGAAAAACAGCTATGCCCGGAGAAACTTGCACTACAGGATAAACAAAGTCCCCTTAAAGATGGCGACGATCCCGGAGGGCTCAACGCCGATTGAAAACCCGGTGGGAAGCGCCCCGTCAGTCGTGATTGACGGAAAGATATTCTGCCTGCCCGGCGTTCCGGGCGAGATGAAGGCCGTGTTTACTGATCATATACTGCCGCTTGTCAAGGAAGGCGTCGGCGGGTTTGTCGCCAAGGAAGTGAACTACTCCGTCAGGGGCGTGTCCGAGGCCATGATAGCGCCGGCGCTCGCAAAAATAGTGAGGGCAAACCCGGACCACGCGGTGTATTTGAAGACGCACCCCAAAGGATATTATAAGAAGATGATGCCGCAGATACGAGTCCAGCTTATTTGCATGGGCGACGACGCAAAAAAAGTGAAAAAGCGGCTTGATAAAATCTCGGCACAGCTGCTCAAAGAGATAAAGAGGCTGGGCGGCAGGCTGTCATGATACGATATATTCTGGCAGGCATCGGCGCAGGGGCGACAAGCGCCTTTTACCTTTATTTCACCTATCACCCACTTTTAATACACGGCGCAATCCACGCGGCGATTTTCGCCGCAGGGATAATCGCGATGCTCATAACAGGAACGCTTACTGCAAAAAAGGCCGGCGCTTATATCGCGGGCGCTCTGCCCGTCCACCTTGCCATCCACTTTCTCGTGATAGGCGACCTTCAGCGTATTGGCGTGAGCCAGCTCTTGAACTTCTCGTCCTCGCCGTGAACCGCTGCCTCAAAGAGCGTCTTTAGCTGCTTTGTCACCGCGCCGGGCCTGCCGCCGTCTCTGCCTACGTTGCGGTTGTCGATTTCGCCGACCGGCTTTATCTCTGCAGCAGTGCCAGTGAGGAACACCTCGTCGGCAAAATACAGTTCGTCGCGCGCGATGTCACGCTCGATGCACCTGATGCCGTTTGCCTGCGCGATTGCGATGACGCTGTCCCTGGTTATACCGCCGAGCGCGCCGACAGAAGTCGGCGGCGTCGCAAGAGCACCGTCCTTTACAATAAAGATGTTCTCTGCAGACGCTTCGACTACCATGCCGGCAGAGTTTAGCATTATTGCCTCGTCGAAGCCCGCCTTTATCGCCTCCACCCGGGCAAGAGCAGAGTTGGCATAGTTCGCAGTCGCCTTGGCGTGCATCGGCATCGACCGCGGGTCGAGCCTTGCCCATGACGAGGTCATGAGGCGCGCGCCCTTTTCCTCGCCCGAGCCCTTGATGTACTCGTCCCACTTCCACGCGGCGATTGCGACTGAAACCTTGTTCGGCATCGGGTTGACGCCCATTTTGCCGTAGCCGTAGAACGCAATCGGCCTGACGTAGCACTCCTCCATGCCGTTTGCGCGGACCGTTTCGATTGCCGCCTGCTCCAGCTGCTGGCGGGAAAAACCCAGGTCCATAAAGTAGGCCTTACCGCTGTCTATAAGGCGCTGCATGTGGTCCTGCAACCGGAAGATCATGCTGCCATTTACGGTCTTGTAGCAGCGTATGCCCTCGAACACGCCTGTGCCGTAGTGCAGCCCGTGCGTCAAGACATGTATGGTGGCGTTATCGTAATCGACCAGCGAGCCGTTGAACCAGATCTTGCCCTCGGTCATTTCCTGGCTCCGTGTATCTTGTTCCTTGTCATGTGTATGGCCTTGACGGCCTCTGCGACGCTTGTGCCCTTGTCCTCGAGCACTATCAGTATCCGCGAGGTCTCTTCCTGCGCGTCAAGGTTGAGGATGTTTATATCGTGCTCGCTCACCGTGCTCGAAGCGGTCGAGGCTATCTTGGGCACGCGCCACATCTCGTCGCCAATGAGCGTCACCACTGCCCTGCCGTACACCACCTCCGTCTTTGGATAGTAGGCGCGGAAGTGGCGTTCCTGCCTCCTGACATAGTCGGCGTCAAGGAACAGCAACCGCGTCATCTCCGTGTCGTCCTTGACGTAGGGCGACAGCTTGACAAAGTCATGATACTGCTTATCGCGCTCCAAATTTGCTATCAGGTGGGATGCTGACAGGGTCTCCATCCTGACAATCGCGCAGTTCTTTTTGCCGGTCACCATCTTGATGGGGTTGACCCTGTCGTCGGCCGGCGGCGTGCGCTTTATCACAGTCAGGCTGCCTGGCTCTGTCATGTTGGTGATGGCAATGGGTATATCGAGCCCGTTGTCGTCTATCTCTTTGATTGCAATGGGGTCGAGGATCTTCATGCCAAACATGCCGGCTATCCTTGCCTCGTTGTACGAGAGGTAAGGCACAAAGTCGAGGCCTTCCTTCACTATCTTGGGATCGGCGCTCAAGACAGCGCTGTCCTTTTCAAACGATATTTTTGTTTCATATTTGTCGTTCAGGATTATTGCTATGTCTGCCGCGGTCCTGTCTGAGCCGCCCCGCTCGTACGTCGTTTCAAGGTTGTCGACCGTCCTGCCGATAAAGCCGCCCATACTGACGACGTCGTTGCTTTCAATGAGCTCCACAAGGTGGGCCGCCGCCTGCCGCGACTCGCCTACCATAAAATTGGCAGCTTCAAAGTTGTCGTCCGTTATTATCGGCCAGTGCTCTATTGGCACGTGTGCCGCCTTTATCCCGTGGGCGCGCATCACGTAGCCCATCAGGTAGCACATAGTCACCTCGCCGCTATACGCAAGCGTGCGGGAGCGTATGACGTCGACAAAGCGCTTGTTCTCTGCAGCGCCCTTTAATGATATGATGACCTGGCGATAGAACTTATTCAGCTGGTCCAAGAATTCTTTTTTCTGATCGTCCTTGAGGTGCTCTGCCGCGATGCGCTCGTAGACCTCCCTGAGCACTTCTATCTCGATGGGGTTTGACAAGGCATAGTTTTTGCCCACCCTTATTGCTACGTCTGTCATAGAGCTAACCTTGCCCTCGTGCTCTATCAGAGGCGCAGAGAATACGGCGACCACCTTTGACTCCATCTGCATCTGTTTTATCCTCTCAATGACCTTAGGGATCATTACGCCGTCGACTCCCAGGGTGCTACCGCCGAACTTGGCAACAGTTATGGAGGTCAAGTAAGGGCTAGAGCGCGCTGTTCCCTATATTAAATAATGGTCATTTGCTTGCAGAGACGTACAAGACATTCGCATCGGGTGCGGCGGCAGCGTGACACACATCGGCTTCATGATATGCCGCTGTACGAACTGCGGCCACGAGGAAAAGCCTGAAGATGTCATGTGAGTCAGGCGTTGAATTTCAAGACAATGTCCGCTGCTTTTTGCGCGCCCGACACATCGGCCTTTTCGCTGCGGCGGCTAATCTTTTCTTCAATCAGCGACTCGAGCTTAAAGATGTCGTCGTATTTGTAGCCGAGACGTGCAGCGCCCTCTTCCTGCTCGAAATGATCCTTGATCGGGATGAATATTCCCGGTGTGCCGTACGCCATCGACTCGTCCATCGTTGACCGGCCTGCAAGCGATATTACAAGATCTGCAGCGTAAATGAGCTCGTGCAGGTTTTCCACAAAGCCAAGGTTGCGGTAATCCGGCGAATCAGGCAATTTCAGCGACGGACCGGGCACAACGACTAGATCAGCATCCAGTTTTTCTTTCAGTTTCTTGTACGCCTCAACTGTTTTGTCGATCAGGTGACGGCCAACATCGGTGCCCCCCACGCTCACGACAATTGTTCTTTTGGTGAGATTGAACCGCCGCCGGAGCGTGTCGCGGTCCGCGCTCACGTCGCGTACTATCGACCCTACGTATCGCAGGTTGCCTCGGTCGTCGCCCGCATCAGGGATTATCACGTAGTCGCACTTGTCCATCATGTCGCGCATAGACCTGTTCATCTTTTTCTCCACAAGCGACGCCGCGCCTTTCGTGAAATGCGTCTCCAGGATGTCTGTGAGAAGAACGCGCTTTCTGCCCATTTCTTCCGCTATGGATATGGAGGCAAAGTCCTCGTCGCTGATTACAAGCCCGGCATTTTCTTTGATGATGCCCTTTGCTATTTCTTTGCATCTCTTGTAGTACGAGTAGTACGACATCAGCCACCGGAAGGACTGCTGAAGCTGCCCGTTTTCCACGCTAAATCTTTGCGGTTTGTAAAGGTCGAGGCAGCGGTAGCCGCTCTTCTCAATAAGCGCCGGCGCGCCCTCGCCGGAGATGAACAGCAAGTCGCTTTTTGGCACTGCAAGCTTGTCCGCTATTGCGATGTCACGCGTCGCGTGCCCCAGGCCTATCGGGCTTGTGAAAAAAAGCGTCAAAGGGCAATCAGCTTGACGTGGTCCATCTTCTTGTTCGTCTGGAACTTTTTGGTCATGTTCTTGATTTCTGATGCGTCGCCCCGGAGGAAGAAGATCTCCAGGCACCTGCCGCCGTCTATCTTGTTGTGTATGTGGGTGCCAATCAGCCTGTCGTAGTCGTGCTCCATCTGCACCACCTGGTCATCTGACTTTTCGTCGTGGACCGCAAGCAATATTGCATACAAACTTCCTGAAAGGTTCTGCCGGCCCTTCTCCTCTGCCAGCAAAGTCCTGATGCCGGCCCTGACTATCTCGGACCTTCCGGAGAACCCTAAAGCCTTTTGCATCTTGTCAAGCTCGCTCACTATCTCGTCGTTGAGGGATATACTGACTATGGGCATCGTGCTGCTTTGTTATTAACTGACTTATAAACACATCATATTTTTTATTAACGAAGGTATATATTGTTAATAACCCCTAGAGGCTGTGTGAGGCAGAGCAGGGTTGCGCTTGTGGCAATTGCGGTCGCCATACCGCTTGGGATGCTTGCAACGGTTTACACCGGGGGCAGGCCGGCAGGCACGATCGCAGCAGAGCACAAGGTGCAGGTCGTGGCGTCGTTCTACCCGCTATACGACTTTTCCTCTCACGTCGCGGGGGGCAGGGCCGACGTGACGTCGCTTGTGCCGCCCGGCATAGAGCCGCACGACTGGGAGCCCACGCTTGGCGACGTGACCAGAGTTAGGTCAGCGGACATGCTGGTGATAAACGGCGCCGGCTTTGAAGCATGGGTAGATAGCATCGGCGCCAAAAAAATAGTCAATACGACCGAGGAGATAGAGCTGGAAGAGTATGAAGAGAAGGAAGGTGATGGGCACGGTCATGGAGTAGTCAACCCGCACATATGGCTTGACCCGGTGCTTGCAAAACACCAGGTTGAGGCGATACGGGCGGCCCTTGCGCAGGCCGATCCTGACAACGCGGACTATTACAGCGAAAATGCTGCCAGCTACACTGCAGAACTTGACTCGCTTGATGCGTTAATAAGATCCGAGCTGTCCAGCTGCGACAAGTCGGAGTTTATAGCGTTCCACGACGCGTTCGGGCACTTTGCGGAAAGGTACGGCCTCAAGCAGCACGCAATACACGGCGTCTCTCCGGAGGGCGAGATACTGCCACAGCGCCTGCAGCAGGTGATCGAGCTTGCAAGGTCGCTTGGGATAAGCGTCATCTATTCCGAAGATCTGGTGGACAGCAGGCTCGCGGAAGTGGTTGCCGGCGAGATCCCCGGCGGCAGAGTTTTAGTATTGAGCCCGATTGAAGGTATCAGCAGCAATGAGAGGGCGGCAGGAATAGGCTACATCGAAAAGATGATGGAAAACGTCGCAAACCTCAAGGAGGGGCTGGGATGCGCGTAGTAGAGCTTGAAAACGTGTCGTTCTATTACGGCAGTACTCTCGTTCTTGACAACATCACATTTGCAGTCGAGCGGGGCGACTTGCTTGGTATGATAGGCCCTAACGGCGCCGGCAAGACCACGCTCTTTTCCTGCATGCTGGGGCTTCTTGGCGGCTACAGGGGAACCATCAGGATGTTTGGCGAGGACATCCGGAAAAATGGCAGGTTGTTCCAGAAGGTAGGCTACGTCCCCCAGAGAAAGACCATCGAGCAGAACTTTCCGGCGACAGTCGAGGAAATAGTCTCGCTTGGCATAACGAAAACGCTCGGGGAGAAGATCGAGGGCGAGCGCATAGCTTCTGCGCTTGACATAGTCGGGCTCCTCGATGTCAGGGACAAGCGCGTCGGAGAACTGTCAGGGGGCCAGCAGCAGCGCGTATTAATAGCAAAGGCCATCGTGGACGAACCGGAGCTCCTGATACTGGACGAGCCGGCGACCGGCATCGACCTTGAGACACAGAATCGCTTTTACGCCCTTCTGAGAAGGCTGAATCAGGAGCAAAAGATAACGATGATCTGGTCATCGCACGACCTTGACGCCGTAAGCAAGCTGGCAAGCAGGGTCGCGTGCATCAACCGCAGCATGTTCTTCCACGGCCACACCCACGAGTTCTTTGAAAACCCGGACCTTCTCAAGGCATATTCGGAGGCAAGCATGCAGGCACACATGCACCTGCACGACCACCAGTAGGTTACAGAGATGGTCCTGGAAATACTCGAGTTTGGATTCATGCAACGCGCGCTCGTCGCCGGCGTCGCGGTCGCCATAACGACATCTGTAATAGGTCTATTTCTGGTCCTCAGGAAAAACTCGCTTTTTGGCGACGCGCTATCGCACGTCGCGTTCGGTGGCATCGCAGTCGGCCTCGTCGCCGGCATCTATCCACTTTGGACCGGCCTCGGACTTGCAGTAATGGGGGCGCTCGGCATCACAAAGCTCAGGCAGTCGACCAAGATACCGGCGGACGCGACGGTCGCCATACTGCTGTCGTCCGGGCTTGCGCTTGGTATACTACTCGTAAGCGCGTCGGGCGGCTTTACGCTCGACCTGTTCAGCTTTCTGTTTGGAAGCATTCTGCTTGTAAGTGTCACGGACACGCTTGCCATACTTGCTATGGCCGGCGTGATACTATCGATTGTCATCGTTCTGTACAAAAAACTTGTCTACATTACGTTTGACGAGGAGCAGGCAAGAGTCAGCGGACTTGACATAACGCGCCTAAACTACCTCTTCGTGGTGCTTGCAAGTGTGGCTGCCGTGGTGTCGATGAGGCTGGTGGGCATATTGCTCGTGTCGTCGCTCATAGTCATACCAAATGTAACGGCGTTGCTATTTGGAAAAGGGTTCAAAAAGACCGCGCTCATCTCCGTTGCAGTCTCTGTATTTTCAGTGATAACAGGCATCGCCGTGTCATACGCGTTCAACCTTGCCCCCGCCGGGACCATAGTGTTGGTGCAGGTGGCCGTGTTTATTGCGGCTCTCGTCGCGCGGCACTCGCCAAAACAAGTCGAGGAAATAAAGGCCTAAAAGCCGAAATCTCCGCCAAAGTCGCCACCGAAATCTCCGCCGCCGTCTTCCATGCCGCTTGCCCCTCCATCGGCACCTGCATCCCCTCCTGCGCCGTCTTCTCCTGCCGCAGCGCTTTCAGCCGGCGTCATGGCCGCGCCCATGAGCGACATCATTGACATGAAGAACATGGCGTTCATTATGCCTGAAAACAGCATAAACGGCAGCCACATCCTGTCCGACTGCATTGAATTCTGCAATTGCAACATCTGGCCGTTTGAGTGCCACTGCTGGAACTGCTGGAACTTTTTCTCCAGCTCCTGCTTCTTCGCCAACAGTATGCGCGTGCCTGTCTCTGTTATCTGGAAATCCTCCTTTTGGTTGCCAAGAAAGCCCTTCTTTACAACTATGGTGATGAGGTGCTGCGCGGCAAGGTCGTTTATCACCTTGTCCACGACTGCCTTGTCGAGTTTTGTCTCCTTGACTATCTTGCCAAATGATTTCATGCCCCTTGAGATTGCGTCGAGCACCATGAAGTGGTCCGGGCTCTCGTTTACCGATGACACGGTATTATTTCCACTGAAATAGGATTTAAATCATTTCCTAGATTCATGGTAGTGCAGGGCACGGTATAGCGCCACTATCGACGCTGCGTTCAGTATCTTGCCCTTCAGCAGCATCGCCTTTACCTTTTCAATCGAAACAAACTCTAGCTTGATTTTTTCCATCCTGCCCAGCTTCTGCCTGCCCGTCTTTTCGATGCCGTAGGCGGCAAACACGTTGCCGGTCTGGGCAAACATTGAGTAGTCAAGCGTGTACGAGGCGATGTGAACCATTTTCATTGCCCTGTAGCCCGTCTCCTCTTCCAGCTCGCGAACGGCCGCCTGCCTTGCAGTCTCGCCCCTGTCAATATATCCCGAGGGCACCTCCACCTGCCACGAGTCCACGAGATGCCGGTAGCTCTTTATGCTCAATATCCTGCCGTCTGATGAAAACGGCACTATTGTGCAATAGTCGGGGCGCCTTGCGCGGATGTAGACCTTGTCCTTTCCCGCAAGGTCAAGCACGTCCTCATGCACTTGCAGGTAATAATGGTCGTACACCTTTTTTGACGATTTTACCTTCCAGCCGGCTGGCGCGTTTTTCACGTGGTTGTGCAAGGCTATTCCAAATTAAAAGATCTCGTCCCTATCCTTCCTGATGCCGCCAAGCCCCGTCTTGACCTTTGTGGCGCACTCGAGGCAAACTCCCGGCGAGAAGGGAAAGTCCCTGGTGCACTTTTTACACACCGGTTTGCCGCAGTCGGAGCAGTCAAGCGACGCCGTCCTCATGTTGCAGATGTAACACAGGGTCATGCTATTGTTACGTCAAAGTTGCGTAAAAGATTAGCGATACCGTTAAATCTGCAGGCGCGGGCAAATCTGCAGATGCAAGCCGGAAGGCCGGGGCACATTTTCGCCTGCACCAGCAAGACAGAGCGCGAGTGCTTTGACCGCATGTTGTTTGCTGCGGGAAGGCTGTACGGCGACCGCGTCCTTGCCGTGAAAAAGGGCGACCCGCTCTTCTTGCTGAACCTTGACGCTGACGTTATCCATGGCGCGTTTGCGGCCAGGTCCGACGGCAAAAAGGACATAGAGCCGCGAGCCTGGGGCGGCAGGTACCCGTACCAGGTTAGTGTTGCAAAGAACGGTTCTGTGCATTCCGCAAAAAACGCAAAAAAGATGCTTGCAAAAATGGGGCTTTCTTGGCGCAACGAGCTTCCGCCGGAGGCCGCAACCGCGCTCTTGTCATACATCAAAAACCCTAATGGCAAAGTCGCGTCGTTCAAAAAACAGGAGGAAAAGCCCAGTTTCGAGTCGACGACGCTGTGGGACTACCCCCGGCAGAGCTATGGCAAGACTCCCAAGGGCGATAACAAGTACGCTGGAGTCACGCCTGCGTTTGCGATATACAATATGGTCTGGCGCTACACCGAGCCCGGCGACCTTGTGCTGGACCCGATGGCAGGAAGCGGCACGACCCTAGACGTATGCAAGGAAGAGGGCAGAAAATGTATGGCGTTTGACATCGCGCCGCCAAGGCAGGACGTAAAGCAGAACGACGCGCGCGCGATACCGCTGGCAGACGAGAGCGTCGACATGGTTTTCATCGATTCTCCGTACGGTGACAACATTGACTACAACGACCACCCCGGTAACATCGGCACCCTTTCTGCCGAGTCCGAGGAATTCTACGACGAGCTAGAGAAAGTCATGGCAGAATGCAAACGCGTCATGAAGCCTGGCAAGGCCATCGGCTGGGTTATAGGCGACCAGTGGGTCAAGAAAAAGTTTACGCCTGTCGGCTTTATGGTGTACGAGCGGCTTGCCCGGCACTTTGAGCCGGTCGATGTCATCTGCCTTGCCAGGCGCGGCCAGAGCTCCAACACTAACATATGGCGTTCCCGGGCGCTGCGCTTCAACTTTTACCTCAGGGGCTTCAAGTACCTTTTCATAATGAGAAAGCCTGATGGTTCGGTTCCGGCATCGCGAAAAAATGTCAGCTGGACCCAGTACCGGAGATAGGCATGCAGTGCAAGCCGGTGTACACGCTCTGCTTAATGGCTGAACGGTTGTCACTATTAGATTCATGACCGCACATGTTCTACATACTACCTGCGCGGGTTTGACAAGCCCGTGACGATGTAGTTGACAGAGTCGCCAATGTAGCACGCGTGGTCTGCTATCCTTTCAAGGTAGCGTAGTATCAAGAGCGTAGAGACGTAGCAGCGCGGGTCGCCTATCATGTCATTAGAGCCTTTTTTTGTGCTGGGCGTTATTGCTTCGCGCAGGTATTTTCTGTACAGAGCATCGACCGTGTCGTCCATCTGGTATAGCTTTTGCGCGGCCTCCTTGTCCCTTGACTTGAGCGCCTGCACGCTTTCGTGGATCATCTTCGTGGCTGTCTGTGCCATCTCAAGCACGGCGCTTTTGTCGCAGTGCGAGATGGAAACCATGACGCCCATCACGTCGGCGATGTCGTACGCGTAGCGGCCAAAACGTGAAAAGCCGTAGGAAATCTCGATGCAGGACCTTATGAAGCGCAGGTCTGTGGCGACAGGCTGGTACCGCGCGATGAGTTCGACGGCAAGGTCGGTCACCTCGTCCTGCAGAACGCGCAACTGCTCTGACCATTCGAACACCTGGTTCTTGTCGCCTGCGCCCTTTTCGTAAAGCTCTATCGCCGTTTCCACGGAGCGCACGGAGAGCTCGGCCATCTTCATTATCAGGTTGCTAAGGCTCCCGAGGCCGTAGTCCATGAGGCGAACCATTTCTACAGACCTACATGATGCCGCGCTTTTGTGCTTTTCTAGCCGGCTAACCGAACTTGCCCGAGATGTAGCGCTCGGTCAGCTCTTTCTCTGGATTCTCGAATATCTGCTTGGTTGGTCCGTACTCCACAAGCTCACCCAGATACATGAAGGCAGTGTGGTCGGACACGCGGGCCGCCTGCTGCATGTTGTGCGTCACTATTATTATGGTCAGATCCTTCTTCAAATCGTTCATCAGCTCTTCTATCTTGGCAGACGCAATGGGGTCGAGTGCCGATGTCGGCTCGTCCATCAGGAGGATCTCAGGCTGCATCGCAAGCGCCCTGGCTATGCATAGGCGCTGCTGCTGACCGCCGGAAAGACTTATGCCGGGTTTAGCAAGCTCATCCTTTACCTCGTCCCACAGCGCCGCGCCCCTCAGGCTCTCTTCAACCACTTCATTGATGAGATTCTTGTCCTTTATGCCGTTAAGTTTTAGCCCTGCCGCGACATTGTTGTAGATGCTCATTGTCGGAAAGGGATTTGGCTTCTGAAAGACCATCCCCATCCTTCTTTTGATGAGGACAGGGTCGACGCTCTTGTCATAAATGTCAATGTTGTCCAAAAAGACGCTTCCTTGCACAGATGCGCCCGCGGTCATCTCGTTCATGCGATTGAGGCAGCGGATAAGAGTTGTCTTGCCACACCCTGATGGCCCTATGAGCGCAGTGACTGTGTTTTCCTTGACATCAAAGCTGATGTCCTTCAAGGCCTGCTTCGTGCCAAACCATGAACGCAGGTTCTTGACCGAGACCTTGTAGTTGCGCGTGTCAGTATCACTGCCTGCAAGCTTATAATCAATACTCATGCCGCGGGCAAACTCCTCGCTGGTCACTTATTCATCTGCTCCGCTTTGAATAATTAATATTTGCCTATATAGATCTGGTAGTGGAATATAGACGCGGTCACCACTCATTTCCGCATCCTGGTTAGAAGGCTGCCGAGTTGTCTAAAGTCGAATTTCTTTTCCAGGACCAAATACCGCAGGGCTATGCTGAGTGACAGAACCATCAGTATCAGTACGAGTGCGCCTCCCCATGCAAACTCGTGCGAAGCCTCGTATGGCTGCGAGGACAGCCTCCAGATCCTTAGAGGCAGCGCGTCGACAGGCCCGAAGAACCCTTGAAAGAACAGGCTGGTGCCAAGTATAGTCATGATGAGGGGCGCGGTTTCGCCGGCAATCCTGGCCACGCCAAGGACTACGCCCGTGATGACCCCGTTCTTGGCGCTTGTCAGGGTGATGAACATCGTGACCTTCCACTTTGGGATTCCAAGCGAGTGGCCGGCCTCCCGCACCGAGGTTGGAACAAGCTTCATGGTTTGTTCTGTTACGCTCAGAACGATGGGGATCATTATTATCGACAAGGCTACGGCTCCGGCCGTCACGTTGAACGAGCCGACTGTTAGAACCAGAATAATGTAACCTACTATGCCTACGACTATCGAGGGCAGGCCAGTCATGACATTGTTAAAGAATCTGACAAAGTAGGGGAACTTGCCCCCGCCAGCATATTCTGATAGATAGATGCCGCCAAGCACGCCGACTGGCACCGCTATCAGCGATGCAAAGGCTACCACTATCAGCGTACCCTGTATGGCGGGCCCGATACCCCCGTCCCCCCTCACTATGGAGCCTTGTGGTTGTGTCAGGAATTCAGCGCTGAGAGCTGGGACGCCATTCTTGACCACTTCGAGCAAGATGCTGCCAAGTGGGATGAGTGCAATGAGTACACAGCCTACCGTCGCCCAGGTGACTACCCTATCTGTAAGCTTTCGCCGGGCGTTTGTCCGCAGAACTGCATCCTGCACTATTTGTTTGCGCTCCGCTGCCCTGCTCATTCTTTTGCCCCCGGTACTACCTTTACCATCCTTGACACCAGGAACTGTGCGCCGACATTGATCGCCATTGTTAGTATGAACAGCGTAACTCCAAGCGCGATTAGTGCCGAGATGTGGAAGTTGGTGACTGCTTCATTGAACTCGTTAGCTATTACGCTTGACAGAGTTTGGCTCGGGGAAAACAGCGTGTCCGGTATAGCATTGGCGCCTACCGCGTTGCCGATGACCATAGTGACGAGCATCGTCTCGCCGACGGCCCGCCCAAGGCCCAGTATAGCCGCTCCAAGAAGGCCGGCCTTGGCGTACGGGAACACAAACTTCCATACAGTTTCCCATCTTGTGGCGCCCAAGCTGTATGCCGCCTCCCTCTGCGAGTTGGGTACAGCCTTTAGTATTTCGCGCGAAATCGAGGAGATTATTGGGATTGTCATTATCGCAAGCACTATACCTGCCGTGAAAACATCAAGCCCGAACGGCGTCTTGGCAAAGAACGGCAGCGAGCCCCCAAAGGCCTCGTACAGCGGCCTTTCGATGAAGTCCAGTATCCAGAATCTGAACACGAAAAGTGCCCACAGCCCGTAAACGATGCTTGGGATGGCAGCAAGCACCTCCACGATGTACGCCACCGGGCCCCCAAACTTGGGCGGGGCAATCTCTGAGACAAACACAGCTATGCCCAAGCTTACCGGGACGCCTATGCCCATGGCAATGCCTGCGCTTACGAGCGTACCCACCACATAGGGAAGCGCGCCATACGATTCCCTTCCTTCGACCGCGTTCCAGTCGGTCATTCCAAAGAACGCAAAGCCTTCTTTTCCAAACGCGTCAATCGAGCCCTCGCCGATAGAAAACGCAACGAGAGCAAGCATCAAAAGAGAATAGCCGGCCGCGCCAAGAACGACCCACCGGAAGATGACGTCGCCCCTGCGCTTCCCACGCAGAAAAAACGACGAAAGCATCTGTTTGCGCTCCTCTTCCGATTGCGTTGGTTCCGGTCGTGTCATTTTTCCAAAGCCCCTACTTGGAGAATACGCTTGTAAAGTGTGAAGTGTATTTTATGATTATCAACGAGGACAACATAGCCAAGAATGAACTATATAGAAGAAAGAAAAATTGGGCGGGCGGCCCGACTCGAGACTGACCGGGTCTGGACTTTATGCCGCTCAGGATGTTGCTTTTGGAGACTCTTGCGTACGCAATGACACCCACTATCGACGCCGCCAGCACAAGCATGGCCACGACCTCAAACTCTGGGACAACCGTTGCTCCGTGTATGTCCACCGAATCAGAGCCTTCGGGCACCCCGAACCTAATAGTAGTCGACGACGAAGTTTCCGAGACTCTGTCGAAGTCTATCTCGTCGCCGTCTGCTATTACCATTGTAATGCCACTTATCATACTCTTTGGCAGCGTCAGCTCTACCTCGCCTTCTCCTTCAAGCTCAATGGTCACGTACTGCTCTGGAGTTATGTCAAGTCCGGTTGCCATTGCTTTAGTCGACATGCCGAACACGGTGTAGTTGTTGCCGTCTAGTGTGGACGATACCGAGAATTCTTGTGGTTCTGGCTCTCCGTCATCTGGAGGTGGAGGCGGCGGGATGTCGGTTCCAAACACCTTTTCGCCGTTGTAAGTCAGCTCGGCCAGTGTTTGAAGGTTCAGCTCTTGGATTTCCGTGGGTAGCGGAACGTACGACAGCTCCTCCGCGAACACCTGGCCCTCGTCGCTTATAGCCCAGGCGACAAAGTCGACTAGAGCCTTTGCCTTGTCCATACTGTCAATCGTTGGAGATGTGCTCAGCTCCTGGTAGAGAAGCAGGTAGGTAAAGCTTGCAATCGGGTACGAGTCCGCTCCGGGCGCATTCAGTATATGAACTCCGTTCCACGAATCGGCTCCTGCCGGAAGCGTTGCGGCAGCTTGGCCTACTGCAGCAGATGTTGATTGAAGTGATGGCTCGATAAAGTTGCCCCCTTGGTTCTGTACCGATGCAAAATTCATGCCGGTTGTCAGCGCATAAGCCAGCTCAACGTAGCCGATCGCGTTGAACGTGCTCCTCACCGTGCTGGCAACACCCTCGTTTCCTGGTGCGCCCACACCTGTCGGCCACTGCACTGAGGTTCCGAATCCTACCTGTTCTTCCCATTCAGAGCTGGTGAGGGACAGGTACTGAGTCCACACGAATGTCGTGCCGGAACCATCCGACCTGTGAACTACGACAATGTCTTGGCCTGGGAGAGGAACGCCGGGATTCAGCTCGGCGATTCTTTCGTCATCCCATTGCGTGATCTCCCCCCTAAAAATGTCCGCAAGTATCGGACCGGTAAGCTTGAGTCCTTTTTGGTTGTAGCCCGGTATGTTGTATGCTGCTACCACCGACCCTATGGCTTCTGGAATGTGCACCGCAGGTGCTGGAAGCGCTGCTTCCCTCTCGGGAGTAAGTGGAGCGTCAGTTGCGCCAAAGTCGACGGTCTTTGCAGTAAACTGGGCGATGCCTCCTCCGCTACCGATCGACTGATAGTTTATGTTAACTCCTGGCTGTACGTTCGGGTATTCTACGCGCCAAGTATCAATCAACGGGAAGGGAAAGGTTGCTCCCGCGCCGTTGATGGCTATTTCTTGCTGTGCGTACGCTTTTGCAAGCATGGTAGCGGGCATCACGAGTGATACCAGCAACATGCCCGCAAAGAGAGACGCAAACAGAGTACGTCCTTCGATGTGCATGCGCGTGAGATAATGACTGAACGGATTAATGGTTAGCGTATATAATTCACGTGAAATACGTGAGGCCATATAGCCGTACGACGATCATATAGGACTATAGAGACAGTTTTCGGCTCCCTCCACAATTTTCGCGTGAAGCAATTCAAAAAATTATTTCACAACAAAAGATAAGCTTGGGTTGATGGTTGTAACCCCAAGCACCCGTTTTGGGATTGGGGGTAGCTTTCGGTGCTCGTGCCGGGGTTGCCAACCTCAACTACGCTTTCGCCTTGTCCTACTGGGAAAAAGGCTATCCAATATAGAATAGTGGAAAGGTACAGGACCACGAGCTCTATGTGTTAGCGGTTGGCAACAGTTATCAGTCCATCCCCCAATTTAGTAATGATGCAGGCTCGTAGCTTGCAGGAAGGCGGCCAGCTCCTGCTCCTGAGCGTGGACGGCTCGTAAGGCCTTCCCCTTTCTCCTTTTTTTATTCTCATACTGACAATATATAGACAAATTTGATATACATGCCGCAGGTACCCGCCCGTGTGGATCTTTACCTCCTGCGCCATGGCGAGGCGGGCAAGAGGCTTGTCGCCGGGAGCAAGGATTCAGAACGGGCGTTGACGGTCACCGGCACAAAAGAGGTAGAGGAGATAGCCGGGGCGCTCGCAAAACTCGGGATAAAGCTTGATTTGGTGGCGACAAGCCCGCTTGCAAGGGCGCGCCAGACCGCGGGTATGGTGGCCAAGAAACTGAAAATAAAAAAAGATAAACTGCAAGAGTGGGACGAGCTAAAGCCGGAGGGGAGCAGGGCCAAACTCTACGACAGGCTTGCCCGCTTCAAGCCCGAAGCCTCCGTAATGGTGGTGGGCCACGAGCCGTACCTCAGCAGCATGGTAAGCGAGCTAGTGTTTGACGGCCAGAAGGGCAGGATAGTGTTAAAGAAGGCCGGCCTTGTGCGGGTGGGCATACTATCTTTCAATCCGAGGCCCAAGGGCGAGCTTCGCTGGCTGCTTACCCCCAGGCACATGAAGAGGATGGAAGCATGAAAGTCTCGGTGGTCGACCTCGGGTTTAACTCTGTCAAGATGGTCAACTACGACGTCAAAAAGGACGGCAGCTACCTGGCCTACCGGCAGGAAGGCGTCAAGGTCAAGCTGGGCGAAGGGTTGACGAAGGCCGGCTACCTGACTGGCGAGCCGGTCGGGCGCACCATCGAGGCGCTGAAGCTTTTCCGCGACGTCATAAGTTTCGATTCCATACGCCATGTCTTGCCCGTGGCGACGAGCGCGGTGAGGGACGCCGTCAACAAGAACGAGTTCCTGAAGCTCGTGCAGGGCCAGACCGGCTTTCAGTTTAAGGTGCTCACGGGGCAAGAAGAAGCCTTTTACTCGTACGTTGGCGCGCTCGAGTCGACATGCATCCCCACGTCGCTCTTTTTCGACTTGGGCGGCGGGTCGCTTGAAATGGTCTACACTGAAAACTACTCTATCAAAAAGGTCAAGTCGTACCCGCTTGGCGCCCTCCGACTTTCGCAAAAATACGGCGGCGTCTTTTCCAAGAAAGCGTACGATAAGATGGAGGAGCACGTGCTTGATGTACTGCCAGAGAGGAAGGAGCTTGGCATGAGCGTGGACACGACACTCGTGGGAGTAGGCGGAACCCTTCGCGGCATTGCGCGCTATGAACAAGAATTATCAGATTACCAGCTAGACAAGATCCACAGCTACCGACTTGACTTCCCATCGGTCTCCGCGATAGCAAAGGGGCTGTACCGCATGGACGCCGACGAGCTTGTGGAGGTCAAGGCAGTCGGAAGCAACAGGGTCGACACTATTGTTGCTGGCTCGGCCGTGATATCGCTTTTGATGCAAAAGCTAGATTTTGACAAGGTGGTGGTGAGCGCAAGGGGACTTCGCGAAGGCATACTGTCGGTTTTTCTGCGCGACCCCAAGACCTTTTACAACGGGAGCATCTCAAGCGAGCGCGCAAAGGCCTACGTCACATTTGCCTGCCAGGTAGAGCCTCTATCGCAGTACGCGTTCTCGTTTGTCAGGCCACTCGTATCTTCCGGGCTTATGCGGGAAAAAGAGCGCGTGATCCTCAGCCACGCGCTTAAGCAGATGGCCGACCTGCCGACCGTGACTAACCTGAGCAACCTGTTCCACCTGATAATCGACGAAGAAAATGCGTTCTTGACGCACAGGGAGCAGCTGATCCTTGCGCTTGCCATAGTCCATACGAAAAAGGCCAAGACGGTGGACTGGCTGTTCTCGCGCTACCGGTCTATCCTGGAGCCGCAGAACATGCGCTCGATTGAAAAGATATCGGCGTGTATCATGCTTTCGACCATCCTTGAAAGATCAAAGGCCGTGACCCGGCTCTCGATATCCGGCAAGAAGGTTGCCATCAGGATCCTGCAGGGCAGGCAGCCCGTGCCGGCGATGGTTGTCGCAGACGCGCTCAAGAACGTTGAGCGCGCGTTCAACGTGACAGTCAGCTGCCAGGTTAACAGCAACGGACCGCCGAAAAGGCAGCCAGCCTCGGTAAGAGTGATTGTATGAAAAGTGGGATGGAGGGAAAACTGATAATCGTCGAAGGTGTAGACGGCTCGGGCAAGTCCACCCAGATACGGCTGCTTGAAAAGTGGCTAAAGTACGCCGGCGTCCCGGTGTATTTCACCGAGTGGAACTCGTCGGAGACGGTCAGGGAGATAACGTCAAAGGGCAAGAGGAAAGGTCTGCTGACACCCATAACTTTCAGCCTGCTCCATGCTACCGACTTTGCAGACAGGTACGAGCGGCACGTACTGCCGCTTTTGCACGCTGGCTACGTGGTTCTTGCCGACCGGTATATTTACACAGCCTTTGCCCGCGACACGGTGCGGGGCTGCCATCCCAAGTGGGTGCGCCAAATGTACGACTTTGCGGCCAAGCCCGATATTGCGTTCTACTTCCGCGTGCCGGTGGACATTGCGTTTGACAGGATAGTCAAGAACAGGCCGAAATTGAAGTATTATGAGGCCGGTATGGACCTGAACCTCAGCAACGACCCGTACGAGAGCTACAGGATCTTCCAGGGCAGGATAGTCGAGCAGTACGAGTCGATGATAGGCCCCGAGAATTTCGCGGTCATCGACGGGACGGTCAACATCGAGGAGCAGCAAAGACAGTTGCGTCAGAAGGTGCTCGAGACGATACCAAGGCAGATGTTTAAGGCGCAAAAGGGGGCCGCGGCAAAGTGAGGCGCGGGGCCGCAAGCCAGGGCAGGATTCTCAAGTTCTACGGCCACGGCATCCCATACGTCGACGACAGTGAGATAAAAGGCCGGCTAATTGTCATAGAGGGCCCCGACGCGTCGGGCAGGAGCACCCAGATAGGCAGGGTCACGGCGCACCTCGAGGCCGCGGGGCATGCCGTGCTCAACGTCGGCCTGAAGAGGTCGGAGCTCATAAGCGAAGGGATCCTCGAGGCAAAGCGCAACTTTGCCGGCCGCAAGACACTCAGCCTGTTTTACGCAGCGGACTTTGCCGACCAATTAGAGAACAAGATAATCCCGGCGCTGCGCGCCGGATACATCGTTCTTGCCGACCGGTATATTTACACGCTCATGGCCAGGGAGGCGGTGCGGGGCATCAGCAGGCGCTGGTCGCACAACCTGTTCAGCTTTGCGCTCGTGCCCGACCTCGTCTTCTACCTAGACGTCGAGCCGGAGGAGCTCGTGCATAGGGTGTTCCAGAAAAACGCCTACCTTGACTATTACGAGTCAGGAGCCGACATGGGGCTCTCAGACGACATGTTCGAGTCGTTTCTGATATATCAGGGGATGATAGCGAAAGAGTTCCGCAGGATGCAAAAGCGCTACAATCTGGTCATCATAAACGGCAACAGGCCAGTACCTGAGATAAACGCCGACCTACAAAAGCGTATAGACTCCTTCCTCAGGTCCGTCCAGGGCGCAAAGGGCTGATGATGGGCCTAGCCGCGCTTTTTGCCAGCCGGTTTGAGAAAAGCGCCCAACTGGTAAAAGAGCGCCTTAGAGCATACATGGCAGAACCCGACAATGAAGAAAAGGTGCACGACGTCAGGACCTCCCTCCGGCGCCTTGATGCGTCGTTCCTTTTGATGCCAAAGAAGTTTCGCAAGCGCAACCGCCGACAGATAGACGCGCACAAGCAGTTTTTCAGGGCAAACAGCCGCGTGCGCGACTATGACATAATGCGGGGCAGGATGGCGGCGCGTGCGCAAGGCGAACTCTTATCACAGCTTGCGGATGCGCTTGACAAAAAGAGAAAGGCCGGGGTTGCGCGTGCCCTTGGCATGGCAAGGCTTTTATTCGCCCTGCCGGCGGCGAGCTTAGAGGGACTTGGCGACGAAGAGCTGGAATCGACGATGGATGAGGTGGCAGGCAGGCTCGTCGGAAAAATAAAGAAGAGGTTCCCAGTGGTGGCCGCAAACAGGGGCGCGGTTGAAGAACTCCACGAGTTGCGCAAGGACCTGAAAAAGTTACGCTATGTGTTCGAGGTGATGCCGGCCGGACTCAAGAAGCCCTATGAGAAAAAGGCGTCGAAGATCCTGAATAGGAAAAAGAAGCCTGTCATGCAACAGCTCAAGGAGCTGCAGGACGCGCTCGGGGCCATGCACGACATCGACATCACGCTGCAGTACCTGGCGGCGCTCGGGAAAAAAACTGCAGTCTCACTTATAGAGAGCGAGAAGGCGGAAAGGGACGAGCTGTTCAGCAAATTTGCGCAAAGCTTCAGAGCCTGACCCTGCACTCGGTGTGCGACGCGTCGAAGACCGTTGAGCACTTTTTGCAGCCGCGCGAAAGCAAGCCTCCGCAGATTCTGCATATCGAGGCAGCTGTAAGCTCTGTGCCGCAGCTCCGGCACGTGCTGTCAGGCACGGAAAAACTCGCCAACTTTGATATTTCACACTTGCCCATGCCCACCGCGTAGATCCGGGGATCCTATATTGGCACACATATTTCACGTGGGATAGACTTTTGTTCTCTCGCCGCGAAACCAGATTGCCTGTTGTTAAGGTTGACTGGAAACCCCGACAGCTGAACACCAGCCACCCGGTCCATAACGCTTCAGGGCTACACCATCAACCTGTTGTGCAAAATCTAGGTAATGTATGTTAGAAAAGTAATTTCTATAGCTGAATGTGCTTTCAGTTGAATATGCACATATACCCAGCGTAGCGTACAATAACTACGTGTTGCGGCAGCACGCAATAATTATAGACGCTGACGCCTCGCCTTCCGGATACATCGCCTGGTACAACCACCACACGGAGAGCAGCAAGATAATGTCCGTCCGCCCCGCGCTGAGAAACGAGCGCTTTGGGGTGCAGAGGATGGGGATGCTCGCAGTCTATTTCGCTCTGAGGGACAACATTGCACAGATACGCAGGACGCTCAGGCGCGCAAGCAAAAAACACCTCATGATAGAGGTACGCAGCGATTCGAAATCGACTGTGGAGCAGCTGCGCGGTGTCGCGGAAATCCGCGACCTTGTGATGCGGCGCATAGTTTTTGTCATCGGCAAATTGCTAGCAAAGATCGGCTGCACGACAATAGTATTTGATCACCTGAAAAGGTCTCGCAACATCGCCGGCCTGATGCTTGAGCAAGGCAGGAGAAAGGAGCGTGAAAAGGCGATTGAGATGGCAAGCCTAAGGAGCCCGTACAGGTTTGCCCCACTACCTCTTTGTGCCTGACCACTTGCGCATCCATTCAAGCAGGTTGAGCACCGACTCGACGAGCTCTTGGCCCTTTGCGGTCAGCCTGTATTCGACGCGGGGCGGGATCTCATTGTACGCCTGCCTTTGCAGTATGCCCAGCTTGTCAAGCTCTTTGAGCCGGCTTGCAAGCGTCTTGCTGGAGATACCCTTTATCGTGCCCCGGAACTGCTTGTAGCGCACCGGCTCAGTGGTGCAGCAGAGCGGTATCAGTATCTCAAGAGTCCCGCGCTTTGTAATTATCTTTCTTAGCTTTGCAGTCTCGGACATGAGCAACGACGCGTCGTAGCCGGAAAAGTTGCATCCTTGCGCCATCGGGAGCTTGGTTTCCATCCTTACACCAACTGCAATGGTTTACCCTTAACAACTTAAATAGTTTCCTCAGTAAAGTATTAGAGTGCAGATCAAGGAGAAAATAAAGGAAAAGTACGACAGGGTCGCGGTATTGAACGAGTCGTGCTGCATGCCCGGCGACTGCGGCTGCGGGACGCCGAAGCAGGCTGCAGAGATGGTGGGCTATGACGCAAAGGAGCTTGATGGTGTGCCGGAAGGTTCGGTGCTGGGGGTTGGTTGCGGCGCTCCACTCAACTTTGCGGGATTGAAGGAGGGCGAGGTCGTGGTCGACCTGGGCTCGGGCGCAGGCATCGATGTTTTCCTATCAGCGAAAAAGGTTGGTGGGTCGGGCAGAGCAATAGGCATAGACATGACCGACGGCATGCTCGAAAAAGCGACGAAGAACGCGGTTAATTATGACAACGTGGAGTTCCGCAAGGGTGACATAGAGGAGCGTATCCCCTTAGAGGACGGCGCCGCGGATGTCGTCATCAGCAATTGCGTCATCAATTTAACTACAGATAAGGTACGCGCGTTTTCAGAAGTGTACAGGGTATTGAAGGACGGCGGCAGGATGGTCATATCCGACCTTGTCACCGATAGAGAGGCCAAGAGCGTTGACGTGGAAAAATGGTGCAGCTGCATCGATGGCGGGCTTACGCTAGAAAACTATATCGCAAGCATCAAGAAGGCCGGCTTTGGAGACGTGAGCGTATTAGAAGAACGTCCGTACATCCAAGGCGACGGCAGGAAGATAAGTAGTGTGGTCGTGAGGGCTGTGAAATGAAGACCATACTGTTCGTGTGCGTCGAGAACGCTGGCAGGAGCCAGATGGCCGAGGGCTTTTTCAACAGGTACGCGCCGAAAGGCTTTCGCGCAGTCAGCGCCGGCACCAGGCCGGCGGCGCAGATAAACCCACTTGCGGTCCAGGCAATGAAGGAGGCTGGCATGGACATCAGCGCGCAAAAGTCCAAGATAATCACCGAAGACATGATACGCGATTCTGCAAAGGCCGTGAACATGGGCTGCATGGACAGGGCAGAGTGCCCGCTGCTTTTCCTTAACAACCCCATCGACTGGGGCATACAGGACCCAAAGGGCCAGGCCATCAAGAAGGTCCGCGAAATTCGCGACGACATTGAGAGAAGAGTAAAAGAGCTTGTCAAGAACCTCGAGTATAGCCGCTAGCCTAACTGCAAACAAAGGAAGGTTTGCGGCGGAGCTCGTCGGCACGTTTCTGGTAGTGGTCTTCGCGACCGGTTCTGTGGTCATAGATGCGCAGGCCGGCGGCGCGTACGGGACTCCTTTTGCCGCAGTCGCGCCGACGATAGCAGTCGCCGTCAGCGTCTACGCGTTCGGCAAGGTATCAATGGCGCACTTCAACCCCGCCGTGACGGTCGCGTTTTTTATCACAAAGCACATTTCAAAGGCGCAGCTGCCAGTCTACCTTGGCGCAGAGATGATAGGCGCCGTCCTTGGCAGCCTGTTCGTGATGGCGTTTGTAGGGACTGAGGCGGATCTGGGCGCAAATGCCCCCGACTACTCGTTCCCGCTCCCGCTCATAATCGCGGTCGAGGTTCTTGCAACCGGGCTTCTTATGGCAGTCATCTATGTTGTTGTATACACGAAAGGATTGAAGGGTTTCAGTGGAATAGCGATAGGAGGCATAGTCGGGCTTGACATACTATTCCTTTCGTTCATATCAGGCGCATCGATGAATCCTGCGCGCTCGTTTGCGCCTGCCGTCTTTTCGGGCGCGGTGGGCGACCTGTGGCTGTACTGGTCTGCCACTTTCATCGGTTCATCAACAGTCGCTTTTATTGCCGGGAAAAGGCTCTAGCTGTAAGGCTGGCCTTCTTTCTTGGTTGACTTGTCGTCGGTAAACCTGAGCCTGCTGCCGAACTTGATGATGAACGGAGCCATGAATGTGGTAACTATGGTTATCACACCAAAGAGCGGAAGTATAGACGACGAGAGGGCGCCGACGTCCTGTCCACCCTTAATAACTACGAGCGAAAGCTCTCCTCTCGCAGGCGCCATGCCAAAGGCCGCCCTGAGCGACGTAAGGTTGTCAAACTTCATCCTGTTCAAAATGGCAGTCACTATCAGAAACTTGGATGCAAATGACGTCAGGATCAGGATGGCTGCCGGCACAATGAAGACGGGCACGAGCGAGATGTCCATAAGCGCGCCGATGGAGATGAAGAATATGGCGGTAAACATGTCGCGCAGGGGAAGTGTCAGTATCCTTGCCACCGCCGCACTGTTTGACTCGGCTACGAGCACGCCTGCGAGGAACGCCCCGATTGCGACTGACATCCCGAGCCCACTTGCTAGGAATGAGAGACCGAACGCAAGCCCGAGAATGACTATTAGCAGGAGCGCGTAGTCGTTGGTTTTGCCAGCCATGTCTATTACCTTTGGGATCGACTTTGATCCGAGGTAGAGTATGCCGCCTATGAATGCGCCCACAACGCCGAGCGTTATCGCAAGTGTCGGAAGCGACACTTCGCCGTTGTTTACTGCCACCGACTGGAGCACCGCAAGGGCGCTGACCACGAAGATGTCCTCTATTATGAGCATGCCAAGCACGAGCGTCGTCGACTGTGATTTTATCATGCCCAGCTCCTCAAGCACCTTGACCGTCACGACGGTACTGGTGATAGAAAGCGCGAGTGCAAGGAACAGCGAGTCGAAAAAGTTGAACCCAAGCGTCTGCGCTATAAAGAACACTATGATAAGCGTGGCGACAGACTCTGTCATTCCCACGACTGCCGAGAGCCTGCCAATCGTCCTCAAGCGCGCCATTGGAAACTCGGTGCCGATGACAAAGAGCAACATGATGATGCCCAGTTCCGCCAGCACGTTGATCGTGTCAAGGTTGCTGACCAGCGTGAACGGAGGGGTGAACGGCCCTATGATGATGCCCGCCAAGATGTAGCCTATCACCGACGGCTGTTTCAGCTTGTATGTGATGGCGATCATCACGGCCGCGACTATCATAACGGCCGCAAAGTCCTGCACGATGAAATCAGCCGACCCTTCTCCGGGTGTGAAAAACTGCGGCAAAAACGAAGTTATACCGGCGGTCTCGTGGTTCACTGCATAGGTAAAGCTTGTCGACGATAAAAACAAGCTTGTTAAGACCTTGAGGCAGCCATTATGTATGCAGGAACCACTTGCAACAAACTAATTATAGAATCAGCGCCAAGGAACAACATTGCGTTTTGAGATCCGCTGGCGTGCCCTGTTTGTGGCGATAGGCGTGGTGGTTTTTTTTGCAGCCTATTCTGCCGGCGCGGCCGTGGAGATGACGCCGGAGGAGGCAGACAATGTTCGCGAGCAGTTTTCCGATCAGATAGCAGACATAGACCAATACGGGATATTCCTTAACAACATACGCATCGCTTTTGGAATGTTCGTGCCCGCTATTGGCGTGGTCCTAGGTGCGTTCTCCGGTTATGCCACCGGGAATGTATTTGCGGCGATAGCGGAAGGAGAGCCGGCGCTCGCCGACATCCCACCGCAGATAATACTCCTGACACCGTTTGGCATGATGGAAGTATTTGCGTACGGGCTTGCAATGTCAAGGAGCGGCCTGCTTGTTTACCAGTTCGTGAAGAGAAAGCACTGGCAAGAATACGCAGTCCCGACTTTGATAGAGCTTGGAATTGCTGCTGCAGTTTTGTTTGCCGGCGCGGTCGTCGAGTGGTGGATGATACAGGAATATGGCGGCCTGAACCTCGACCTTGCATCCTAGCCCTCTCATGCACTCCAAGCGTGGCGTAGTAGCCCTTGCTGTCGGCCTATGTTATATTCTGAGATAAACTCCTGCGCCTTGGCGGCCACCTCGTCCCCGTTCCACCCTTGACGCTCATCCTGCAGAGGTCGACTTCCCATTGATCATTTCGGTTCAGCCACCGGTAGAGCCTCAGGTCCCTGCTGTACTGCTCTCCACGACAGCAAGGGCGACTATCATGTTCCCGTTCCTGTACAGGTCGTGACCGTCGAGCACCTTGAAAGTGGGGGAAACAAGATATTCGTTCATGCGAGTTTAGCGGTTGATTGAGGCTTTAAGCTTTGACAAAAAGGAAGTGGAAAGGCCCTTACTGGGTCTCGCCGCACGCTGGGCAGGTCTTTTGCGACTTGGGTACCTTTGCTCCACATTCTGCGCAATATTTTGTCGAGGTACTGTCCTGCCCCATGCCAACAGACTTTTCCATCGACATTTCAAGTTCTAAGAACTGTTTTTAATATATAAGCATCATTCAAAACCGGGCGGACCGGTACCGAAGCGGCGATAGTTTTACGCGGTGCTCAGAACTCCAGGTACGTCTGCCTCTTTGTCTGGTCAATGACCATCGCAGATATGTCCGAGAATTCCTTGCCCTCAAGCTCGCTTACAAGCCCCTTAAACGTAGTTTCCCTGTCAGTGGTTAGGCGTTCGAACACCCACGCGTTCAACTTTGACGTGTCAACGCCGTTTTCTCGTAGGAACTTTGCTATATCGGACTGCATGAGGTGCTTTGAGAGGTCGCGTGGCCAAGGCCTCGGGAGTAGTATGACGCTCCTGCCTTCTTTTACGGCCTGCACCAGATCCTTCTTTTTCTGCTCGATTTCGCCGGTGACGTGGAAGGTGACAATGAGCGCCTTGTCGGTCGGCACGCGCGACTTTGCCGCCGCAACCTGTATCGAGCTTATGCCCGGTATTATCTGCACGTTTTCGTCGCCAAATATCTCTAACAGTCGGTCAACGACTTCGGACTCTGAAAAGTTTGCGTCTCCGGTGAAAGGCACGGTGCAGTACTCGCCGTCCTTCATTTTTCCGTAAACATCTTGGTAGATGTGTTCCTGCGACTTCATCGTAACTTCGAACACCTGCTGCTTTTTCCGGTCGATGACTCCCTCTAACGTCGAAAGCGTGTACTTGTAGCCAACGATGTACCGCGACTTGCGCACGGCTTCCTTGGCCGCGTCGGTAAGGTAAAGCGGTGACCCCGGGCCGACGCCGACTACAAACAGTTTTTTCAACTGGCCTGTGTTACACTGGGCTCAATAATTACCTTGCAACTATCATGGTGTTAGTCCCGCGTATGCCCTTTATCTTGCGGAGCCCCCATGAAATGGTCTTTTGCACTTCCTTTTCGTTGCTTTCCTCAACGACTGCCAAGATGTCGTACTCCCCAAAAAGCTGGTAGACCTCCTTCACGCCGTCAAGTGATTTTATCTCCTCCTGCAATAGCGGCTCAACGCCGGTTTCTGTATTGATGAAAATGAATGCCTTGGTCATTAATCGGTCGTTACTGGTAATAAACGGCGTCGGATGCCAATATAACGGTTGTTTTCTAGCCCGAGGCGGTTTTCACGAGCGAGATGAGGGACGACCAATCCATCCTCTGGAACTCGAGCGGGTCCTTTGCCGGGTATTTCACCCACCCCCTGACTACAGAGAACTTCATCGTCTTGACCTTGTCGCCTAGGTTTATCTTCACCTTGAGGAGCGTGCCCCATCTTTTTTCCTCCTGCGAGATGTCCAATATCTGCCTGTACGGGACCTCAAGGTTGTCAGGGCTCTTGTCAAGGTCGGCTTCTAGGTTCTTTATACTGTAGCCTTCCGCCGGCCTGAAAACGTTCTCGCCT
This sequence comes from Nitrososphaera sp., assembly GCF_036397675.1. Lineage (GTDB taxonomy): Archaea > Thermoproteota > Nitrososphaeria > Nitrososphaerales > Nitrososphaeraceae > Nitrososphaera. The sequence continues at coordinate 41,105 of NZ_DASWIL010000019.1, forward strand.
GCTTGGAACCGGTTGAGCTGCCTCCTGGAATGGGTGTCGTGCGCCCTGTACGTAATCTCTGTCTTTGAGATGAACGCAAGCCTCCTGTCGGTTATAACGAGCATGCCCTCCTTGCCGCGTTTCATGAATCCGTCCTCCTCGCCCCAGATCCAGAACATGTGCGCCTTGATCTGCTCGTCCCAGTCGACCACGAGTAAGCGAGTAGAAAATGCGATATTAAAGCGTTAAATGAAAAAAGAAAGAAGTGAGAGGCGTTTAGCCTTCTTCCCAACCCTTCACGAAGAGGCCGTGCTTCTTCAGTGGGATTGGCTGTCCGGGGGTGTAATCCATCGGCCTCATCCAGAATATGGCCTTTGTCGGGCACACGCCAATGCAAGCTCCGTCGGAGATGCATCTTTCTGGATAGAACACGAATGCCTTACCCCTCTTCCATCCTTCAACTGGCTTCACCCTGAGCACATCTGGACCGAGTGCGGTGCAGATTTCTACGCAGAGTGCGCAGCCAATACAGTGTTGTTCGCTAACATCAGGAAGTATTGCGACTGGCATCTAGTTCACCGATCATCGAAACCCGTCAAATCTATTTAAACCCTGTGCTATTTTTATAACAGCGATATAATCGAGAAAGACAACGATTGCAGGCGTGCTGCACTCGTGGGGGATACGGCCAATGGTCGTGGCATTTACAACGCGAATGCCTGCATCTTTTCAGCCAGTCTATCTGCCCAGCTAGACTGTGAGATATCATCATTTGCATAATATTTATTCTACCCATGAATGCTTGATACTCTTCCATGCCCGGCCAACACTATTAAGCCAATTTCTGGCACTAGTGGGCATGGCGGGCGTGCTGCTCCACATCGCATTCGACGACACCGACTCGAGGGCGGGCCGGTGCACCACCCACTTGGCCTTTCGCGTGGCAGGCGGGCTCAGAGAGATGGGTGCCAAGCTTGTCGACTATCCGCTCCTAATCAGGTTGAACCCGAACATCCCCTGGAAGACGAGGGGCAACGGCGCGGTCTGCCTGCGGGCAGTCGTACAGGATTCAGGCAAGGCAGTCGACTATGTGAGGCAGGCGGTAGAGGAAGGCTCTGCCATCGGCTCGGGCGCAAACCCGGGCGTGGCCTTTTTGCAGTCAGAAAATGTGCCCGAACAATTAAAAAAATTCAGCGCGCTTGCAATGGCCGACGTGTCGAGCCGGCAGATGGCAGAAAAAGTAGCGCAGGTAAGCGATGTGCAATACTATACGTTTGGCAACGGGCAGGGGCTCGTTGGGGCACTTGGCGCAATGGGCTGCATGCTTGAAGGCGACCATACGTTTGAGCTCATCGCGTATAGAAAGCAGGAAAACTGCGGCGTGCCCCGCGTTGTCGACGAAAGTAAAGTGATCAAGTTTAGCAAGGAGACATACCCCTTCACGTTCAACAACTATGACCAGATGCACGGGCGCGTGTTAATTGCGCCGCACGGGCCAGATCCGGTTTTCATCGGGGTGCGCGGCGAAAACCCCGAGATCGTCTCGTCGGCGCTATCTATCTTGCAGCCGGATGAGGAGTTGGAAGGATCAATCGTGTTCCGCTCAAACCAGGGCACCAACATGCATCTGCAGAGAGAGCTGGATCTGCGCGTAGCAAAAGCGTACACGGCAGGTTTTGTCCGGTGCAATGTCAAGACAAAGCCGGTCGCGATGGAAGGCGGCCATGTGTTTTTTGAAGTGGAGCAGGCAGGCGCGGCGATGCCGGCCGCAGTATACGAGCCGACCGGGCTTGCAAACATCGCGGCAAGACTGGAGCCGGGCGACAGGATAGAGATCGGCGCCGGCGTGCGCAAAGGCACGATCAAGCATCCCAAGGTGCTTAACATTGAATACCTGTCAGTGCTTACGCTTGCAACTGTTTACGACGTTCAAAATCCGCTGTGCAAGATGTGTGGCAGGCGCATGAAGTCGGAAGGCCGCAACAAGGGCTACCAGTGTGACAGGTGTAAGTTCCGCGACGCGCATGCACAGAAAGTGATGACCCAGAAAGAGCGCGAATTGAAAACGGGGCTGTACATTCCCACGCCCAAGGCGCACCGCCACCTCACAAAGCCTCTGCAGAGGTATGGGCTTGAGAAAATAGCGGGGGGTGGATTTTCCGGATTTGCATCCTATTGAACCACCGATCTGCGGGTTATGAGCCCGCCGGGATGACCTGGCTTCCCCACCCCGCTGCCAGCTTTTCTTATACGGGGGAATATATCTCTGCCTAAAATTTACAGAACGCAAGTAGTTGCGCTGTTTTAAGTGATCGCCGCGTGGATACCACACGACCCGAACGTAACCTTGTTCTTTCGCAGACAAAAGTGGCTTTTGTCACCGGTAATGCTGTCGGTAGCCGTTGCAGCTGTCATCCTGTCTGGGGTATTTGTAGTGCTAAGCCAAAGGATCTTCTCGCAGAGGATACCAGAGGTAACTGATGGTGGGAATTATGCGTCTGCTTCTCAGGAGCTGGTAGATGGCAACCGGGGCTTGCGCGCAGCTCTGGAATGCGCTGACTCATGTTATGAATCCCTAAGACTAGAAACATGGTCGCATGCCGGTGGATCCAGTATGCGAAATGATGGTCGGTACGTATGATGCAAGCAGGGATAAAGTCGCAGATTCCCGTATTTTCACTTGATGGGCGGTGATTGTATCAAGCGGAATACCGTGACAGATACTACTGGATTTCGATGCTGCCAGAATAAAGTTATTTTAGAGCGGTGTCAGATCTTTTCTTTCTAATATAGGTTATTACAACGACTATTGTCGCGGTAACAACAACTGCTTACGCTATCTCGATTGCTACGTCGATGCCGTTGCAGGCCGACTGCTCGCAGGGAATCCGTGCAAGCACTGTCTCGAGCATGGATGTAATAGGAACAACACGCACCTAAAGATTTCAAAACAATAGTTTATTTCCGCCTTTATCCCAAAAGAGCGCATGAACGTCAAGTCGGCAGACGACATAGACTTTGCCAAGCGCGGTGGAGTCATACCGGTGGTCGTACAGGACAAAAAGACCAAGGACGTGCTCACAGTCGTTTACGCAAACAAGGAAGCCCTTGCAAAGACGATTGAAACCAGCAACGCCTGGTTCTGGAGCACGTCGAAGAACAAGCTCTGGATGAAGGGAGAAGAGTCGGGCAACGTCCAGCCGGTCCACGAGATACTTGTCGATTGCGACTCTGATGCGCTGCTGTACATCGTCGACTCGGACAAGCCTATGTGCCACACCGGCGAGCGGACATGTTTCCACTATGTGGTGGAAAAACCGTGATATCATATAATTTCTAGAGCTTTTTTGGGCAGGAAAACAGAAATTTGCCCAAAACTAGCTGTTAAGCAGCGCAACATGTAATGACGAAAAAGTTAAGCAATACTAAAATGTGCGCAGTGAAGTTCTAATAATAAACTTTCAGAGAGAGTGCGTAGATCATGGGAAACATCAGGTCGCTGAAGTGCCGGGAGTGCGGCAAAGAGTACGAGCCGCAGTTCCGCTATGTGTGTGAGGAATGCTTTGGCCCCCTCGACGTTACCTACGCTGAGCAAAAGGTGAACAGGCACACTTTTGAAACAAGGGAAAAGACATACTGGCGCTATTTCGAGCTCCTGCCCATAAAGGACAAGAGCAACATCGTCAATCTCCATGCGGGGCTAACGCCCCTGCAGTACGCTGACAAGCTTGGCGAGCGCCTCGGCTTAAAGAATGTCTACATCAAGAATGATTCCGTAAATCCCACTTTTTCGTTTAAGGACAGGCCTGCCGGTGTCGCGGTGTCAAGGGCAAAAGAAACCGGATTGAAAGCTGTAGGCTGCGCGTCTACAGGCAATCTGGCTTCCGCGACAGCCGCGCACGCGGCCAAGGCCGGATTGCCATGTTACATCTTTGCCCCCTCTGACATCGAGCACGCCAAGATCGCGCAGGCTCTCTCTTATGGAGCAGAGTTCGTCGCAGTCGAAGGCACGTACGACGACGCCAACAGGATTGCTTCGATCATTGGAGATTCAAAGGGCTACGGCATAGTCAACATCAACATGAGGCCCTACTACGTGGAAGGGTCAAAGACGCTTGCGTACGAAGTCGCCGAGCAATTGGAATGGCAGGTTCCTGACAGGCTGATAATCCCTGTAGGCTCGGGCGCAATGCTCAACGCCATCTGCAAGGGCTTTGAAGAGCTGCATCAGCTGGGTCTGGTGGACAGCATCAAGAACCTGAAAATAGTCGCGGCGCAGCCGCATGGGTGCGCGCCCATCGTCAACGCGTTCAAGAAAGGCTCCGACGAAGTCATCCCGGTGGAGCACCCGGAGACAATAGCAAAAAGCCTCGCAATAGGCGACCCCGGCGACGGGCTTTATGTGCTCAAACGCTTGAAGCAGTACGGCGGCATCGCCGAAGAGGTGAATGACGGAGAAATAACGGACGGCATCCTGCTCCTTTCGCGGACAGAAGGTATATTCACTGAACCGGCCGGCGGCGTCTCTATCAGCGTGATGAAAAAGCTCATCGACGAGGGTAAGATAGAGAAGGACGAGAGAGTCGTCTGCTACGTGACAGGCAACGGGCTGAAAGCTACAGAAGCGATTATAGGCCTGCTGCCGAAACTCACTGTTGTCAAGCCGGACCCGGCTGTAGTGTCGGCAATGATAAAGTGATCATGATGGCAAAAGTGGAATTCACTGTACCTTCAGTATTGAACAAGGGCCAAGGAGAGAAAAAGCTCCCGTTGGAGGCCTCCGACCTGCAGGAAGCGTTCAACAAGGTGTCGGAGCAGATGGGCGATGACTTTAAGCGTAGAGTGTTTGACCACAACGGTAACCCCCGCTCGCTAATCAACATCTACGTCAACGGCAAGAACATGCGCTTTTCCGGCGGCATAACGACTGCGCTCAAGGACGGCGACGTGGTCTACATACTGCCGGCGGTGGCCGGTGGAGCCGAGCTCACAAGCGATGAGCTGCAGCGCTACTCGAGGCAGGTGATGCTTGAGGAAATAGGCTTTGAGGGCATGGAAAAGCTGAGGGCTGCAAAGGTGTGCGTCGTCGGAGCAGGCGGCATAGGCAACCCCGTCGTGACTCAATTGGTAGCGATGGGCGTCGGCAAGGTACGCATTGTCGACAGGGACGTGATCGAAGTCACCAACTTGCACAGGCAGCATTTGTACACCGACGAAGACATCGGCAAGGTCAAGGTTGAAGTGGCGGCAGAGCGGCTGCGCAAGCTGAACGCCGGAGTCGAAATAGAGCCTGTGCCAACTTCTGTGACAAAGTACACTGCAGAAAACATAGTCGAGGGGTTTGACATTGTTGTAGATGCTCTTGACAGCGTCGATGCAAGGTACGCATTAAACGACGCGTGCATCAAGCATAACATTCCATTGATCTACGCCGGAGCGCTAGGGATGCTAGGCTCCGTCACGACGATAATCCCGAACAAGACCGCGTGCCTGCGCTGCCTGTTCCCGGCGCTCAACGAGGAAGAGATGCCGGCGTGCAGCACCGAGGGCGTACACCCGTCAATATTGTACCTCGTCGGCGGCATACAGGTGTCAGAGGCAGTCAAGATAATCACTGGTCAGCAAGCGTCGCTTGTCAACAAGCTGATGTACATCGACCTCAATGAGCTGTCGTTTGAAAAGGTCCAGATTGCGAGGCAGGATGAGTGCCCCACGTGTGGAACCGCAAGGACGATAAATGGCCAGCAGGTGACGGCGCAGGAGCTGATAATCGAGGAGCTGTGCGGCAGGGACCGCGGGAAAAGGACGTGGACGATAACGCCGGCAAACCCCGTGCCGGTTAACCTCACCGGCATAAGCAAGAGGGCCGAGACTCTCGGCTACCAGGTGAGGACGCGCGGGACGCTTGGCGTCACTGCGACGAACCCGGGCAGGATGTCGGTCAGCTTTCTCTCAAGCGGCGCCGCGACCATCGTCGGCGCCAAGGATGAGGAAGACGCGATCGAGATCTACAACAGGTTCGTGAGTAACGCCTAGCCCATGAACTCGGTCAGGCTCGACTGCATCTTCTTTTCTTCCTTGAATATTAATTTCAATTCGGTCGCAAGCGAGTCCACTCTGCTTTTCAAATAATCACTGATCTTGTATTCCTGGCAAAAGGCCGTCGCTATGCTAAGGTATTTCTCAACCGCTCCCCTGGTCACAGTCTGCGTCAATCCGTTGCCGCATTCCATGCATTTGCCCACAAGTGGCATGCGCCGGAACTTTTCGCCGCAGTTTGTGCACCGGAACGTCTGCGACGAGTAGGACCTCATGTTGCCCATAATGTCCGGCAAAATGTGCGTCGTGAGCACCATGGCTGCAACCTCGTCGACGTCAACCGCGCTTATCAGTCTCGCCGTGTCAAACTGCATTTTCAGCTTCTCATCCATCGTGTTCAGCGTCGAGTAAGCGCTCCTCTGCTCCTTGGTCGTGAGCCCGCCTGTCGTGTGCGTAAAGTTGTATCCAAAAAACTGTGATTCCTGCCCTATGCGGTTCTTGACTGTCTCTATCATGCCTGCAACCTCGGCGGCCTTAGCCTGCTTCCACGTCGCCTCGTAGAACTCTAGCGGATAGGAACTCGCGATGTCGACGTTATGCGCTTGGCGCTGCACCTCGTATGGCAGAACTACGGGCTGTATCAAAAGCGGCGCGTCCATAAGCCCGCCGATCTTGTCGGGCAAAAAGTCAAACGAGAAGTTCAAGAACGCGTCCATGAGTAGCATCACAGAGTCGGCGTCGCCGTCGCAGTCGCGTCGCTTGGCTGAGTGCCATATCGGGGACGCGAGGCACACCTGCGAATCAGTAAAACCGATGATCCTGCCCATGATGCCCACCGACGTGTGCGGCGCAAGGCCCAAGACCATGTGGCCCACCAGATCGCCTATGTTGTCCACGTTGTAGAACGGCTCGCACTCGTACAGCTTCTCCAGCTCGTCGTCGATGAATTTCGCCGTGTTAACAAGGTGCTTTGCAGAATTGCGGGGGATGACGACGTCCTGCATCATCAGTTCAACAAGCTGGTCGGGCGAGGCAAGCTCGCGGCCCTGGTAGTCCCGCGTGTAGCCCAGTTCCTTCAACTTGTCGACGCTTGCACCTATCCACGCCGGCTTAAAGTGCGTCAGCGGCTGGTTGGTCGCGTCAAAGCGTATGGTTCCATCCTTAAACGCGTACAGCGCATGCTTTTGCCGCAATATGCCTTTTTCCAAAGGCTCTGCCGCCCTGTGCTTGCTCATCAGCGACTTGACACCCTTCAGCGGCTGTTGCGCCTTTGTCCCCACTTTTATCTGCGCCGCGTTGATGGCCTCTTTGAGCGGAAAGTTGGCCGAGCTGTACGTCTTGCCCTCCTTGCCGCAGCGCAGGCACCTCGCGTCTTCTTCCACCTCGCCTCTGCACACCGGGCACAGGTTGCGTAGCATCGTGGGCGCGCCGCAGGAGCGGCAGTGGGTCCCAAGCGATGGCAGGTTGCACGCGTCGCAGCGGCGGTTTGCAATTTCGGTGTAGAGCGAGCCTTCGGCCGCGGCCTTGATGATGTCCCGCGTGGCGCCGCCCTTGTTTCCTATCGGAAACAGCACGTGCACGGGAGGCTTCATCTTGCGCTCGGCTGCTTTTTCCGGCCGGCCCACCCTGACTGCCACCGACGAAGCAAACTTGGGCATGACGGTTATGCCTGACATTTTTGCGACGAGTGCTATCGCGTTTTCTGCTTCCGCCGCCTGGCCCTGCAAAAGAATCGACAGCGATGATGCATGGTCTCTGTCGAGCATGATGCTGTCCCCGGAGATAGAGTGGCTTGCGCCCAGCTTTTCCAGGATCTCTTTTACCGCCGGCTCGTTTGGCATTGCGCCGTCCTTCATGCGCTCCTTAAGCAGTAGCAGTTCATGCGGCGTGACGATGTCGAAATAAAATGAATAGTGTGGGTGCAGCGGGATGCTGAGATTCCTGCTTATCTCAAACGCCTCGCCGACGGTTGGAATGGTAGTCGCCGGGTTGTCTGCCAGCTGCACCAGCCTGCCGCGGTCCACGTCGGCGTCGGACGCAAGCTTTTGTTTCAGCTGGAGTGCCCATATTTCTTCAACGTAGCTTGCAGGAGGCAGCTGCGCGTTGTTTTCCAGAAAATCGCCGTAGCTGATTAGAATGTCGCCCAGGTACAGGATCCTGCTGACCTTAGTCCTGAGCCTTTCTGCCTGTTCGACCGCAGTCACGGCAAGCACGCTACCGTCGTCCAGTTTTACGATCGGAGGCTCGACGGTGTCAACGAGCGCTATCGTCGACGCCTTGCCGGGTATGTCCATCTTGATCTGTGTGCCGGCCACAATTGCATAGTTGAGAAGGGCCGGCACTGCCGGGTGTATCCCGACAGTCGCAAAGCCGGTGTTGCACGACCGGCCATAGCGCAGGCGAAATCCGCCGGCCTTTTTCAGCATTGACAGCACGGGCCGGCCGGTGATGACTTCGGACATCCTGTGGTGTGCCGCGTCGTCGTCGCCGGTCTGAATAGCGCCCTTCAGCTCCTTGAGCCACTGCCACCCGTCCAACTTTAGAGTATCAACAAGTTTCAACAATTTCCTGCTCCTGCCTATCAACCCATCGTTCATGACCCTGAGCGCGCCACCACGCACCCTGTCCGTCGCGATCCTCCGCATGCCCTTGTGGCCCACTACATCAACGGGATCGGTGTCCACGCCGTCGAGTTCCACCGGCAGGCTCGATATGCACCTAACAACATCCTCGTCGAGTACCTTGAACTGGAAGCCCATGACCTCCCTCTCGTAGATGCGCAACTCTTCAACGAACCTACCGGTCTCGTCGTCAAACGAGTTTGCTGTGTAGGATGCAAGGCCGGCCACCTTTCTGGCGTGATCTGCAATGAGCATCGTGAGGGCCGCCTCTGTTCCGCCCGCGGACCTTATCGGCCCGGCAAATGAGACCGAAAGATACTGAGAGCCATCGGCGTTGTTCTTTATCGTGACGTCGGATATCCCTTGCAGCGGCGCGACCGTGACGCCTTCCGTCACCACCGCAAGCGAGACGCGCACCGCGCTGTCGAGGCGCGCTTTCAAGTCACCAGAGCCGTACTCGCCCCTTGCTATCTCCTCTGCTATTTTCAGCGCGGCCTTTTCCTTCGTTGTCTGGTCAAGGAGCGCGCGCAGCCTGTCTGTGATGTCGATGTTGTGCATCTTGGCGACCCTGTCTGACAGGTCGAATGCGATTTTTGGCTCGACGACTCCTGCGACATCAATGCCTTTGCGCCGGGCGACGAGCGCGTGTTCGTAGTTTTTCTGAAGGTTTTCTAAAATGTCGTGGTGGTACCGGCGATAATATGCCGGCATGTTGATGTTCCTAAGGCGCGCCTGTCCCTCTGCAAGCATTTACTTCCGGGCCTGCCGCATTGCCTTTATCATGGCAGATAACTTTTGCTGCCACTCACCGTCTTTCTCTATCATCGTGCCGACGACTATGGCATCCGCCCCGGCTTTTGCGATCTGGCCCGCCGTTTCGGGGCTCCTTATTCCGCCCCCGACGATAAGCGTGCCTTCGTAGTATTTTCTCACCACGGCGACCATCTCGGGCTGCACGTTCTGCAACGCGCCCGAGCCAGCCTCGAGGTAGACAAATCTCATGCCCATGTACTGGGCCGCCAAAGAATACATCACGGCAAGGTTTGGTTTGTTGAATGGTATGGCCCTAGCCCTGCCAACGAACCACGCGGCTGTTCCCTCGCCCACTATGATGTAGGCTGTCGGTAGTGGCTCTATGTTGTGTTTTTTGACCGCAAGCGCGCCAAGCGCTTGGGCTCCGGTGATGAAATAGGGGTCTTCTGAGTTGAGGAGCGAGCTGAACAGTATCGCGTCGGCCTTCGGTGACACGCCTGTGACGTTCCCGGGGAACAATATCACGGGTATCGTGACATTTTTTTTGATTTCCGAGATCACGTTTGCGAGTTCCAGCTGGTCAATGGCAGATGAGCCGCCGACCAGGACGCCCGACGCGCCTGCCTCCTCCACCTTCTTCGCAATGGAGGAAGCGCCATCGGAGTTTTCAGAGTCGATTAGCGGAAGGCATATGGTGCCGTGCCTTTCAATCTCGCTTTTGAGCTGCTGCTCTACCTTTCCTAGAAGCACGCCTCATTGTCAGAGAGCTCGGACATTTTAAAGTGTATGCAAGGTTTAATTACGGCGCACTATACAGATTTGTATAGCTATCATGGCCGGGTCGGATACGAAATCTAACGCCATTTTGGGGCAGCTCGTTGCAAATTCTTTATTTACTCCACGCCAGTTGTCAATAATTTCCAAGCGGCTGCAAGGGCTGGGCCGGGCGCATAACATCAGTTCCGGAGCGTATTACAGGCAGGTAAAGCAGTGCCGGGACAAGATCGCTGGCGTCATTTACAGCGTGTTGCTTTTGCAATCGACGGGGATCCTGCAGCCAGAAGCGCTGAGCGCGCTGGGCCGGCTTGCTAATGAATTGGGCGTGATATTGAGTTCAGAGACCAGCGATGTCATTGACGGTGCGCGCCTAATGGATGTGATTTCCGTGATGAACACGCTTGTAAAAAGTATGTCCAAGTTGTAAACAAAGTTTGTTCTGTAACATTAAATCACTGTTTCCCGTCGCAAAGGTGTGACATGATCATAGAGATACCCTATGTAGGCATCACAATCGACCTTGACTACGTGATATACGGTGTGCTGGCGTTTGGTGTAGGTCTTGTCACAGCGATGTCGGCCTACCACCTGCGCCGCGGCGCAATACGTGGTTACCGCGCGGATGATGCAGTAGTTGAGGCCGTAGTAATGGAATACACGCGCAGGTTGAAGGATTACGACCGTGTTATTACAGAGATGCGAGCAAGGCTTGATGTCGTCGACATGAAGATGCAGGCCCTCGCACAGCCTCACGTCGCCGTGATGCCGTCACAGCCGGCCCAGCCTCACGCGCAGCCCGTGAGTGAGCCTGTAGCAGTCACGCAGCACGCGCAGGTCGCAGAAACTTTTGAGGCGCAGAACGGCACGACTGACTACATCCTGAAATTGTTGTTGGAAAGGCCACGCACTTCACGTGAGGTCCAGCACGCGGTCGGCAGAACCAGGGAGCACACGGCTCGGCTTATGAAAAAGCTGCACGACGTCGGTCTTGTCAGCAGAGACGTGAACATGAAGCCATTCCGCTACGCCGTCACTGAAGTGGGTCGAGCGAGGTTGAAGGAGAGACCTGTGCAGGAACTAGGGCCGCAGCGGACTGCCTAGCGCTCTTGTAGACCCACACTTTTCCTTGGCGGGTTCTTGCAAGCCTACCCCGCTCGGTGTACCTAGAAAGGTAGGTCGAGATTATGCTCAGCTTTATCGGTTCGTTGTACGAGTCCTCATACAGTTCTAAGATGTCAGATGAGGTGAAACTTCCATACGGGAACTTAGTGTTGACAAGCGCCCATATCCTGTCGCCAACTGACGCAGGGCGCGCTGTTTGGGTCTCACGGTGGCCATCGCCTTCAATGTTGAGGAGATCCATGAACTCCATTATTTTGACTATCTTGTCATTGGAGATGTTGCCCTCTAGTGAGAGGTTATACTTGCTCCCCTCGGCGTCTTCCAGCTCTATGCGGAATTTTTTCCTCCCAGGCATCGAAAGTAGTTCACCAGCTACACCTTAACACTTAACAGAGCTTGTGCCAAACACGATAACAATTAGCTTAGCTATTGTTAGCTGTACATGAGACGCATGTCATTTTCGTTAACAATCCTATCCGGTTAAGGGCTTCTGTCATAGAAAAGTGGGCTGTTCGGGTTCCAGTGGAAATGAAGGGGTCTGCTGTACCCGTTAACACTGTTAAACGCCACCTTAACATTGCAGTGGAAATAATGGGGTCGTTTTTGCGTCATTTTCACCACTAACAGTAGCACCATTGAGCTGGTGTTATCAATCATGTTTTTGCGCAGACAGCCACCCCTACCTTTCCTGTCCAAAACGCGTCTCATCATATTATACATGAAGCTAGTATCAGCTGATACGTTTCATAGCTAAGGTTGATTCATCGGTTTAAAAACGTCGTGTTAACATGCTGTTAAGGCAACCTTAAGAAACAAGACATCTGGAAAGGAAAGGTAGGGGTGGGGGCGGACGAGCGACATTGACAACATTTTTGACAGCGCGGCAACTGCTAAGTCGTTTGTCAAGGATAGGCAGACTCTTACCATCGACTACGTCCCGGACAGGCTTCTGTTCAGAGACGAAGAAGCTAGGGGGCTTGCAGAAACGCTATCAACGGTTCTGAAGAAAGAGCTAGGGCGGCCTTCAAATCTCTTATTGTTTGGCAAGCCGGGAACAGGAAAAACCGCGGTAGTGAAATCGGTCCTTGACAGGCTGACGAAAAAAGCAGCCAAGCTTGACATCGAAATTACAGTGCCAGTCATAAACGCAAAACTGGCAAACAGCGCCTACAAGGTCTTGTACGAAATCGCCGAGTACATCGGCATTAACAGGGAAGAAAAAAAAGTGCACTTTACCGGGCTTTCAATGGGCGAGGCCACTGGCAGGATACTGCAGTTCATACAAAAAAAGAAGATGCACATCATCCTGGTAATAGATGAGATCGACTCGCTGGTTGACAGGAATGGCGACGACGTTCTCTATTCCTTTACGAGGGCAAACGACCGCATGGCCAAGGGCGGCTTCATCACCCTCATCGGAATATCAAACAGTCTTACATTCAAAGACAAACTGGATCCCCGTGTCAGGAGCAGCCTGTCCGAAGAAGAGATGGTGTTCAATCCCTATAAGGTTGACCAACTGAGGCAGATTCTGTTGGAGCGGGCCAAGCTAGCATTCAACGAAGGGGCAATAACTGACGCTGCAATCAACCTGTGCGCGGCTATAGCCGGCAGGGAGCACGGCGACGCAAGAAAGGCAATCGACCTTCTGCGCGTGGCAGCAGAACTTGCCGAGCGCGCCCATACAGGCAAAGTGGAGGAAAAGCACGTGCGGGCCGCGCAGGAAAAGATAGAGAAAGACACAAACTTTGAAGTGATACGCAACGCCACACTGCACGAAAAGCTGGTCATAATCGCGATAACCAAATCAAAGAACGGCAATACAGGCGAAGTCTATGAAATCTATTCAGCATTGTGTAAGCAAGCAGACCACGACCCCCTCACACAGCGCCGTATGACGCAGATAATCAGCATGATGGATCAGCTCGGGCTCATTTCGACGGACATTGTCAACCAAGGTCGGTACGGCCGCTCCCAAAAGATCAAGTTGACGGTTCCACTCGCAACAATCAGGGACGCGCTGAAGGACGACTCACTCCTTTCAGAATTTATTGATTGAAATCCTTCTTGAACGGCTGCATGGTCGCCAAGTTGACGACTATTGCGATGCCTGGCGACGGCGTTATTCCTATCGTCTGCTGGAACTTTGTCTGCGCCTGCCATGCCCCTGAATTCACGACGAGTGTTCCGCGGTATCCGTCAACATCAGTCACATGCGCGTGTCCGGAATGCAGGATGTCCGGGACTTCCGTCATCACCATCATGTCCTCGGCCTCGGGCGCAATAGGCGTCCGCCCGCCGTAGGTGGGCGAGAGGTGACGTGCCTTCAGCAGCACTTTCATCGCCTCGGCCGGCCTTTGGTAGCTGAGGCCGGGTGTCGTCGCTATGACGTCATCCAAGCTCTGCCCGTGGAACATTAGGACCTTGACGCCGTTTAGGCTGACATAAGCTGGGTTGCCAAGAACCGTGCAGTTTTCAAGGCTATATAGCGCGCCTGACGTGGCCTGTGGGAAGCTGGGCTGCGGGAGAGCGCGCCGGCCCGGGTCGTGGTTGCCAGGAATTATGAACGTTTTTATGCGCTTTGGTATTTTCGAGAGCATTTTGGTCGCATGACTCATCTGGCTCGCCGCGTCGGTCATCAAGAGCTCCTTGTCCTGGTTGGGGAATATACCAATCCCATCGATAAGGTCGCCGCAGATGCACAAGAAGCTGATCTTGCGTACTATCTCGTCGTCGGATGACAGCCAGTCAAGGAACCGCAAGAACTCCTGCTCCATAAAATACTTACTGCCGACGTGCAGGTCGGATATGAGCACGGCGTACGACTCCGACTTGCTCCTGCTCGGCAAGTGGTCGGGGATATCTGGCGAAAAAACACTCTTGACCGAGAGCCCCGGCACGCCCTTCGCGTTTTCAAGCTCTAGCATTACAACCTGGTCTAGCGCAAGCATCGAGGCGGCCTTTCTCGCCTCCTCCGTTGCGGCGATTATCTGCATCCTACCCGTGTTGTCGTCAATCTCCAACTCGACGCCGTTTTTCCTCTGCCGCCTCGACATCAAAAGCCCGGCGATGACTTGCGTGCCAGCGTTGCCAACACCGCTCTCTTTCTTGACGCTGCCTGCCCATGCGTTCTGCCTCACGGCCGATATCTTGGTTATCCGCCTGCTGTCCGGCCTCTGCGCTAGGATGCGCATAGTCTTTTCAAAGCGGCTCTTAAATAGCATGGCATAGCCGTCAACACCCTCGCCCGTGTTGACCGCCGGCGACGAGTCCATCAATATTTCGGCCTTTTGTTCCGCCGGCGCCCCTTCCGCCGGGCTTACAGGACCCATAAGCCCCTCGACGTCGTCGACAACAATGACAGGGCCTCCGGACTTTTTCTGCTTGATGACGTCTTGGACGACCTTCAGCAGGTCACCCTGGAGGCTCTTGAGCATGGCAAAGGCGTCGGGGTGGATCTGGTATCCCTTGCTCGAGGCATACGACAGCGCGCTCTTAATCTCACTTTGCAGTACCAAGAAACCACATACCTTCCAAGGCCGGCCCTTAATTACATTTCTGTGAGCGCTTTCTGTCTTTTGTAGTTCTTGTTTGGAAAGAATCTTGGATCATAAAGGTTTGCGCGTACAGTGGCTTTAGCATAATGGATTAGACCTCTTGCTCTTTCTGATTCTAGATTTATTTCATACTTAAAGGCGAGTCCTTCTCTTTTGCGATTTAACAACCTTTCTTCTTCAGCCAAGAATGGTAGGACTCTGAAGTGTTCGCTCTGGAGCATTCGTAAGCTTACTAATTTCTTGAGCAGAATAAGACAGTTGCTGGTTCAAGATTAAAAAATCTAAAAAATGTGCAGCCGCGTTATGAAACAGCCGGATGCGGACATAGCGTTTGACGAGCTGTTAAAGGAAAAGCTGCTCGAAAATGTAGACAGCAAGTTCTTTACCATCAATCTAGACGAGAGGGAAACCATAAGCCAGTTCCTAGGACCAGAACCTGAAAAAAGACTCGACCTTTCACAACCATTGAAAGACACACTTGACGAATACATATTTAGGTTCGCGGTACATAGCAAGTGGGAGTATTCGAATCAACACATGTATCATTACTACACCAAGAAAGATCATTGCTCCTTTTGGATTGTAATAACAAAAAAGAAAAGTGCTGGCAGCGAGATAAGATAATTCTAGGCTCATTTAACGATGCCAATTCCCATATTTCTAGAATATGGCGCGCTACTAGGCAGGCTACTAGGTGTGAACCCGATGGTAAATTAATACTGAGATGGATAGAGGATATAGAACAAGAAGCTTGCAGGAATAATCGTATGCCCTTTGGTGCTGCATTCAGGCTCTTCAAACATCTCAAATTGATAGAGCTAGTAGAAACTAAGGGCAAATCAGAGTTCTATAAACTAACTGGTACGGAACCGAATAGAGACAACTTAGATGAATTTTTTCATCTATAAGCTGGATGCATTACCTGTTAGTATACAGAATCCAGTGTGCAAGGTTTTATTCCGCGGGCACGTAGCAAAGGTGTGAAAAAGTTCTGCGGAAGATGCAAGAAGGAGCTGCCGCAGAATTCAAGATACCTGCTGTGCGACGAGTGCCACAGGAAGGTGGCGATTGCCGATGACGACAGGGAGTTCACCGAAAACTCGCGCGTCCACTGGCGCTAATGCCTTTTCCATATGCCTGCCCACCAGAACGCGAGGAGTCCGAACGCAAACAGCGTGATGCCTGTTGAAAGGTGCGTGGCGACTACGAGCGGGTGAAGCGTTGTCAGCACGGTCAGGAGGCCGAGGATCACCTGCGCCGATACTATTGCGGCCGCGATGACGGCGGCCTTTTTGGCGCGCCTTGCCCATAAAGGCACCGCTACGGCAGTCGCGTAGACAACTGCGGCGGTCACGGCCGCTACCACCCTGTGCACATACTCCATCAGGTAGTGGTCCTCTGGGGCTCCAAAGCCGTTGGGGCAGAGGGGCCACTCAGTGCACGCGATCCCTTTCTTCGTGAGGGAACCCGAGCTCAGGAAAACACCGATGAGCATAGTTGAATAAACGAGCCCTATAGAGATAAAGGCAAGGACTATGACCGGCTTTTTGAGCTCCGGTTCGGATCCCTCTTGCGCCACCGGAATGCGTTTGCCCGGTTCCAATTATTAACCTTGCCAGCGGGGATCCAGAGAACTTGACCACCAGCCTTAAAAATAAAAAATGAGAAAACAATGCATGCCCGTCGTGCTCCTCGTGGACCAGAAGCGCCAAACAGCCGATCTGATGAAGACGTATCTGCGCGCCGACGGCTACTCCGTCGACCACACGCCGGACCCTTCGAAGGCGCTGGAGCTTGCGGATCAGATTCGATACGATGTGGTCGTAACCGACCTTGTCATGTCCGGCATGACTGGGTTTGACCTGTACCGCGAAATAACGTTGCATGACGTGTGCGTGCGCTTTGTGTTTTTGATAACGCCGTCCAGCGACGCCCTGAAGCTTATGGGATCGCTTGACAGGCGCGACGTGATAAAGAAGGAGCCACTGTCCGTTAACGAGGTTATATCCAAGGTGCGCGCCGCGTTCATGAATAGTCGTTGAATATGCTGTTGAGGTGGGACACCAGCTCGTCGCGCAGCCGTATCACCCTGGCGCGCTTTTCGCCATCAAGGTCCATCATAAGCAGCGCGTCCAACGCTTCGACCAGGTACCTGATGTTTGTCAGAGTCAAGAGCACTTTTTCCTCTTCTACCTTGCCAGCCATGCCGTCGGTTTATACGCAGCGCTCATTATTAATTATCTCTGTTTTAATACCAGTCGCGCTATTTTGATGTGGCATGACCGACGGCGCAACAGACCCGGGCTTCCAGCGCCAGACCATAATCAATCTCTTTACCTCCGGCATAGACCCGGATACAATCGCGCTGCAGCTTGACATAAGCAAGGACCAGGTGGAAGCAGTCATTGCCAGCTTTCAGGAAGAAGAGAAAAAAAAGACCAAGTCGGCCACCGATGTCGCAGCCGCGCCGTCATTCTCGTCGTTCCCCCTCGATGGCCTCGTGGACAAGGAAGAGGCCGTCAAACAGGCACAGGAGCGCGTGTGGAAGGCGCTAAAATTCGAACCCGAGTTCGACCTAACCCGCGAGGAGACGCAGACGATACTTGAAAAGTTCGTCAAGTCCAAGGTCGAGTTTGTCATACTGCACATAGACTTGGTGGGCTCGACGAAGCTGTCCATGACGCTCCCGGCAGACAGGCTTGCAAACATAGTCCAGGCGTTCACGCAAGAGATGTCGATCGTGATAAAGGCGTACGGCGGCTTTATCCTGAAATACGTCGGCGACGCCATTCTAGCATTCTTTCTTGCTGACCGGGGCAACTTGCGTGTGCCGTGCCAGAACGCGGTTGCCTGCGCAAATGCCATGATAAGGGTGATGCAGCAGGGCATCAACCCCATCCTCAACCAATATGACTACCCCGAGCTGAATGTGCGCGTCGGGATAGACGTCGGCGACAACGTCGTGGTGCAGTACGGCTGGGACACGACGATGCTCGAGGACGGCAGGGTCATCCGCAAGCCCCACCTCGACATTCTGGGCTATACGATAAGCGTGACTGCCAAGATGACCTCATTTGCCATGCCTGGCCAGGTGGTTATAGGCGAGTTTGTATACGAGGCGCTTGCCGACGAACAGAAGGGGCTCTTCAAGCCTCTCGTGGTCAGCACCGAGGTGTGGGAGTATATGAGCGACTACACAGGCAAGATATACCAGCTGTACGGCTCGGTCTAGACAAGAGCCAAATACGCGTGAGCCCATATGTCATGTGCACGTTGTACTGTTGTTCTTTGCACAGGCAGCGTCCACTCCTGAACAGATAGAGGAATGCTTGGAGAAGACGATTTTGAAGACACGCTGCCTTGGAATGAACTACGATATCCAAACGGAGGTCAATTTGGACCCACTATGGGCTCTCCTTCCGATATTCGCCGGGACTGCCGCCCCCTGTCGCAGGGGTCATTTACCTCCAAGAAATCAAGTCACAGCCAAGCGAGCTGAAATCCTGTTAATCTCAACGATCTTCAATAACTATATATCAGAATTTGACTCCAGTTATCACATTGCACGCGATGGAATATGAGGACTCTTTTGTCAAGATTGCCGGCCTGATAGGCGGCGAGGAGTACGTCAAGGTTGCCCGGGCGCTCTTGAACACCGAGGACGTCACCGACGAGGAAATTGCGAGCGCGACAGGCCTAAAGATAAACATCGTGCGTAAAGTATTGTACGACATGTTCGGCAAGGCACTGATAACCGGGATCAGGGTCAAGGACGAGAAGAAGGGCTGGTTCGTGTATCGCTGGCGCGCCAAGCAGGACCACGTCGACAACTTCATAGAGAACCAGAAGAAAAAGATCCTTGACCGGCTGTACAAGCGCCTCGAGCATGAAGATTCCACGGAATTCTACCATTGCGGCAACCACGACTGCCCCCGGGTAAAGTTTGACGTCGCAATCGAGATGTTCTTCAAGTGCCCCAACTGCAAGGGCCCGCTCAACATGGTTGACAACAGCAGGGTCAAAGAGGCGCTGCGATACAAGATAGACCAGATAACGACCGACATTGCAAATGCAAAAGCCGCCGCGGCGGCAACAGCTGCGGCCGAGGCTGCCGAGGAAGAAAAGGAGCCTGCCAAGAAAGAAAAGAAAAAGGCAGCAAAGGCAAAGCCCAGACCTAAGCCCGCGCCAAAACCGAAAAAGCAGGCTTCCAAGAAAGAAAAGAAGCAAAAGAAAAAGTGATCAGCGGAGCATCGACTTTGCGGTCCTGAACATCCCCGACCACATCTCCCACGTCAGCCTGCCCGTGTGGGTGTTCTGCCTGCTCGGGTGGTACGAGGCAAGCAGGGTTTTGCCTGAAACTTCAAAACACCCGCCGTGCGCAAATGCAAGCCCCCTTACCCCGATGACCCTGCAGTAGGCGTCAAACGCTATTTTTCCGAGGGCCATCGTCACCTGCACGTTTCTTAGCATGCCAAGCTCAGCAGATAGGTATTTCGAGCAGTTCGCAAGCTCCAAGGCGAGGGGCTTGTTGTCTGGCGGCGCGCATCTCACTGCGGCAGTGATGTAGGCGTCGTCGAGCACTAGCCCGTCGTCCTTGGCGTAGCTCGTTGGCTTGCTCGCAAAGCCGTTTTCGTGCATGGCCCTTGCAAGCCAGTCGCCCGAGCTGTCGCCGGTGAACATCCTGCCGGTCCTGTTGCCGCCGTGCGCGGCAGGCGCAAGGCCCACTATGAGAAGGCGCGCGTTTGGGTCGCCCCAGCTTGGAAGTGGCCGCGCCCAGTATTTTTCGCCGGCAAACCGCCTTACCTTTTCCCTGCCCACCCTGCGTATGTAAGCTGCAAGCCTCGGACACTGTTTGCACCTGACAACCCGCCCGTTCAGCGGGTCCAGTCCGCTCCTATCCACAAGCAAGAGCGTTGCCGGAGGCAGAATAATCTTTTTATCACCCGTCGAAACGTTCGTTCTACGTTTGTCTAATTCCGATAACGGCACTGCAAGCGACGAACTGACCTGGATAGCGGGTTCCGTCGTCCTTAGCGACAACCCTCCGTTGCAGCTGAAGCACTGGCGCAAAAAGTTTGGCGTCAAGCAGGCCGACTTGGCCAAGAGGATGGCAATCACGGCGTCCGTATTGAGCGACTACGAGAAGGGCCGCAGGCCGTCGCCGGGGGCTAATTTCATCAAGCGCTACCTGCAGTCGCTGTACTATCTTGCGCGGGTCGAGGGCAGGAAGGAGCCGGAACCCGAGGTTGCGCCGATAGCGCCCGACGCTGTAACTATAAATCAGTCATAAGCGCTCATTTCTCCATGCCTCTCATATCGGTATCAATGTACCCCGGCAGGACGCAGCAGCAGAAGGACGATTTTGCAAAGGCAGTGACCGACGCGGCAGTCAGCATACTGAAGACCAAGCCGGAGCACGTCATCGTCGTGTTCGATGAGAACCCCAAAGAAAACTGGTTCCAGGCCGGCAGGCAGCTCTAAGCTTTTATCTCTGGCAGCGCGACCTTACTGCAGTTGACAGCGGTAGCGGTCGTGCAGTTCAAGTCGTCGGAGGACAAACAGGAGAACCTGAGGAGGTCTGTAGATTACGTCGCCGAGGCCTCTGCGAAAAAAGCCAGCATCGTTTGCTTTCCCGAGTTCCAGATGGCCTTTTCGCCCGACAGCCAGTCGCCCGCAGAACTGTCGAAAATGGCAGAAATCGTGCGGGGAAACTTTGTAACGGCGCTGCGCGCGGCTGCAAGGAAAAGCAGGATAGGCGTAGTTGCCACAATCTACGAAAAGGGCATGAATAACCGCGTGTTTGACACCGCAGTCGTCATTTCTGCCGGCGGGACGATAACGTCGGTGTACCGCAAGCTGCACCTCTACGATGCGCTGGGGTTCAAAGAATCGAAAAAGCTGATGGCAGGAAAAAAGATAGAAAAGCCAGTAAAAACTCAGGCAGGCAAAATAGGCGTCATGATATGCTACGACATACGCTTCCCCGAGCTTTCGAGGCTCCTCACGATAAAAGGCGCGGACATACTCGTCGCCCCCTCTGCTTGGGTGGCCGGCCCCATGAAGGAGGAGCACTGGCAGACGATGCTAAAGGCCCGGGCAATAGAGAACGGGTCGTACATGGTCGCGCCCGACCAGGTGGGCAACATCTACGCCGGAAGGAGCATGGTCGTTGACCCGATCGGTGCCGTCATTCTGGACATGGGGCAAGAAGAAGACATGCAAGTAGTCGAACTTGACATGAACAAGGTAAAACAGGCTCGGCAGTCATTGCCGTTGCTGAAGAACCGCCGGACGGACATCTACCGCCTTTCGGCGCGCTAGCAGGTTAGCGCAAGGTGGTGGTCGTTGTGGCTCGTGCGCCAGCCTATCTTACATTCATGTTTTTCTAGGGGGCACAAGAACCGCTCGCTGCAGTACTCACACATGTGCGAGTGGTCGCTCTCGAAGATCATGGCTGACTTTTCGCAGCTTTTCTTATCAAGCTAATGCAATAGAATTAGAGAAGATTTCTCTATTTGTACGGGCAATGCGTGTTCACGCAGATGCTCCAAGGCTTGGCCCTTCGCGCAAACACTACCTTGACAATCGGCCAACCACACTTGCACACCTTTGCCGCCTTTATCGCGCCTTTCTGCGGAAGCGGCGCCGACGTCCTGCAGCCGTGCTCATAGTTTGAGCACCCTACAAACCGCTTTTTCGTCTTTTTCGATCTTATTACGTGCAAGTTGCCGGTCTTGCACCCCGGGCACGCGCCTATGACATTGTCGGGCCTGGAAGCCGCACCTAACTCGAGGCCGATCTCCATTTCGCCCCGCCTGAACGCCTCAAGCGATTCGACGAGCCTGTCCACCGCGTACCCAATGACTGCAACCGGTTCCTCGAAGCCCCGCCCTATCTTTTCCAGCTGCTCCTCCATCGACCTAGTGAGCTCGGTCGAGAGTATGTCTGGCACGTGCTCCCTCATAGATTCGACGACTGCAAAGCCAAGGTCCGTGACTTCGATGCCGCCGCGCTTTTGCTGCAGATAGCTGCGCTTGAACAGCGTTCCAATGATGTCGGCCCTAGTGACCTTTGTGCCTATCGTTTCATGCTCCATCCTGGCAAGCAGGCTTGACTGGCTGTAGCGCGGGAGCGACTGCGTGAACTTCTCTTCCATCGCGACCTGCCTGTTTGCCAGCGCGTCGCCGGCGGCAAGCTGTGGGAGCGTCGCCTGCTCGATGCTTGCGTACGGCCTGTAAAACACAGTCCACCCTTCGTACAGCGTCACATTCCCTTCGGCGGCAAATGAATGCCCGCGCACGTCGATTGCGGCGCCGGTCCTTTCCGTCACGGTCGCGTCGCCAAACGTCGCTAGGAACCTCTTAACTATCAGGTCGTATATCTTGAATTCTAGGCCGGACATCCTGCCAAGAACACCCGTCGGGTAGATTGCAGGGTGCGCAGGGTCGGTCATGGATCCATCGTGCGGCGCAAGCTTGCTTTTTGAAAGCAATACAGAGGCAGAGCTGTAGAGCGACGAGCGTGCAAGTCCGGACACTATCTTGCGGTAGTTTATCGATGGCGGGAGTTTTTGGCTGGATGTCCTCGGGTACGATATGAGGGCCCTCAGGTACAGCTTTTCTGCTAGGGCAAGCGCATAGCCGGGCGACACCCTGAACAGCCTATACACCTCGCGCTGCAGGTCGCCGGTGTTGAAAGGCGCGGGCGACATCAGCGGGACTTTTCTTTTGTCGACCCCGGTCACGACGCCGTCCTTTCCAGTGCACGCGTCAAGCACGCCCTGCGCTTCTGCAAGCGTCTCCACTTTTGGTTTTGCATAGCGCGTGTGGACAACCTGGCCGTCTTTTTCAAAATCCGCCGTGACGACCCAGTAGGGGTCCGGGACATGCAGCCGGATTTCCTGCTCCCTGTCCGCGGCAAACGCAAGCGTGGGGCCCTGCACCCTGCCTATTGATAAATTGCGATATCCTTTGTTGCGGGCCTTGAACGACTGCGCAAGCGCCCTGGAAAGGTTCACGCCGTAAATGAAATCCAGCAGGTGCCGCGACCTGCCTGCCTCGGCAAGCCCCGCGCTCGGCTGCTGCAGGCTTGCAAACGACTCTTTTATGTCGTCGTCGGTCAGCGTCGAGAACTTGGCCCTCCTTGATTTTCCATAGGCGCCACCGCAGGTGTACTGCAGTATGCTGTGGCCTATCACCTCGCCTTCCTGGTCATAGTCGCAGGCGTGCACGAAACTGTCGGCGTCTCGAGATAGCTTGGAAATGACGTTTATCACTCTCGAACGACCCTCGAGGGGCGCCCACTCCAAGTCGAGCACTGGGTACACGCTCCTGTTTTTTGTGCTGTCGGCAAGGCCGTAGAGGTGGCCAAGAGCAGAGCAGACCTTGTAGTGCCTGTTTTGAAAATTTAAGTCAAACACCGGCACGCCGGCGATCCTAGTTTCCTTTGCGCCGCCGAGCGCCTGTGCTATCCTGCGTGCAGCGTCAGGCTTTTCGCACACTACCAGCGTGTACACGAAAAATCCTGACAACCCGGGGTATTAAACATGAACGGTGATCATTTCGCATCAATGTTGTCTAAGCTATTTATATTCAGGGTGAGCAGTCTCCCCTACATGACTAACAAAGTTTGCGTTCTTGGGGCCGGCAGCACGAGATATGGCAAGCTGGACGAGAGCATTATCGAGATCGCGCTCAGCGCGGCGAAGGACGCCATCGAGTCAGCGGGCATAACGCCAAAAGAGATCCACGCCGGCTACATTTCAAACGTTTTCGGGGTTGCGGACAAGCAGGTGCACATGGCGCCAGTCATCATGAGCAACCTCGGCATCTCACACGTGCCGGGCCTTACAATCGAATCTGCGTGCGGCTCAGGCTCTGTGATGTTTAGAGAAGCTTATGCAAACGTCGCGGCGGGCTTTTACGACTGCGTGCTTGCGCTTGGTGTCGAGAAGGTGACACACACGGGCACGGCGCACAGCACAACGCTATTTTCGTACTGCTCCGACTTTTTTTACGAGGGCGGAAACGGCGCCTCGTTCCCCGGGCTCTTTGCATCGATGGCGCGGGTCTACATGGACACACACAAGGCGACTGAAGAAGACTTGGCAAACGTCGCAGTTAAGAACCACGAAAACGGCTTCCTGAACCCAAAGGCACACGTGAGGAAAAAGATCACCGTCGACGATGTGCTAAAGTCGCCGGTCGTGGCGTCGCCTCTCAAATTGCTAGACTGCTGCCCGTTCTCGGACGGCGCCTCTGCAGTAATACTGTGCTCCGAGGACTTTGCGAGAAAGTCCGGAAAGCCTTACATGGAGATAATCGGCTCTGGCCGCGGCGCTTCACCGGCGTCAGTGCAAGGACGCGAAGACATAACGACGATCCCAAGCACGGTGGCCGCTGCAAGGCAGGCCTACAAGATGGCCGGCATCACGGCAGAGGACATCGACTTTGCGGAGGTGCACGACTGCTTCACAATAGCTGAAATAATCGACATCGAGGACCTTGGCTTTTACCCCAAGGGCAAGGCCGCGCACGCAGTGAGAGACGGCGCGACGAGGCTGACAGGGGAGATACCGATAAACCCGTCAGGCGGATTAAAGTCAAAGGGCCACCCGATTGGCGCGACCGGCGTCGGCCAAGTAGTGGAAGTATTCGAGCAGTTTACCGGCAAAGCAGGCGAGCGCACGATCAAGGACGCGGAAATAGCACTGACGCACAACTTTGGCGCGACCGGCGCAAGCGCTGCGGTGCACCTGTTCAAGAAGGTGGACAGGAGGTGACGGCCGTGTCAGAGTTTAAACACGGGGTCAGAGAGAAGTTCATCGAGGTTGCAAACAGGAAAAAGATACTGGCGCACAAGTGCGCCAAGTGCGGCCACCTAATGCTCGAGACGATCATGTTCTGTGAAAAGTGCTCTGCAGGCAAGTTCGAAGACGTTGAGCTTGAAGGCGCAGGCACCGTAGTTACCTACACAATCCAGGCGGTCGCGCCGGAGGGCTTTGAGGACGCCGACTCGTACGCGTGGGTCGTGTTCAAGATAAACGGCACGCAGGTGCGCGCGTCCGGCTTTCTGCCCGGCATCAAGACGCCAGCGGAGCTTCCCATTGGCACGAACGTCCGCGTCAAGGGCTTTGACGAAAAGCATGGACTCTTGCTGGAAAAAGCATAGCTACCCTACAACCGCAAATTCCTTTTGCACGGTTAGGTGTTCATTCTTGGCCACGACGGCGTACGTACCGGTCTGGTTCATGGATAGCGACTAGACGTGCGTTTTGGAATGCCAAGTAATCTCGAATTCTGCAAAATTTATCACTACTGGGCAGAATAACAACGAGCTTGCGTGTGTGCCATTATATTCCCAGACAATTACTCCTCCCTTCAAATCTTTGATCATGATTATTTCGGGATAGACGCACCCTCTTCCTTCTGTGCGACTGCAAAATCAAGTTCTCCCCTAACTCTGTAGGTTTCCCTTAGACCATCTATCCTGATCTGCAACAGGGGCGAATAATAATCTTGATCAATAGAAGGATAGAACGATCCGAATCCTGATGCGGTGGCATCTTGATGATAGCAAATAGCATCAAGAACGCTATGCCGATAACAAGGCCTACCGCTGTAGCGCCAGTAGCCATTACGAACATTTTCCTACACCAACTTGAGCATTGCGGAGAAACAGTCTAGTTTATTCATTCCAGTTGTAAAAAAACATCAAGGGAACTTTTCTTATTTCCCTGCGCGCAAGCAAGACCAAATGATGACAGCTGACGTCGTATGCAGCAAGTGCAGCTCTGTGATCTACACCATGCGCATGCTCAAATCAGTGAAGGACGCCATGCGGGCGACGAACAACCGCTGCCCGGTGTGCGGCGCGGCTCTCAACCCCTCAGATTTCACGGTCACCGCGACGAGGCGCTAAAACCACCCATTTTGTAGATCAGCTTTTCGCTAGCTGTTTGTAGACAAGCTTCAACACCAGCCCTTAACCAAATATGCGGCACCAAAACGCAAGAGGCCGATGGTCGAGCGCCAGCAGCTAGTTAGCCAAATAAACAATGCCACCTCGGTTGTGTACAACCAGCTCTCAAGGTTGAAGACCCTTGACAACAGGTTCGCCTCAATGGAGGCATACTACCTAGAGCAGGTCACAGCCAGCATCAAGACCGGCAACAACGGGAGGGCGAGGATCCTAGCAAATGAGCTCGCCAACCTCAAGAAGGTGCGCAGGACGACGCAGCACACCGGAATGGCTCTTGAGGCGCTCGTGATCCGGTTCAGCACCATCAATGAGTTTGCTATGATACTTGACACCATCGATCCCACGGTTGAGATGATAAAGGGCATCCAAGAAGACCTGGCCCGCTTCATCCCGCAGGCAGGTCAGGCGCTGTCCCAAGTATCATCAGTAACCGCAGACGTGCTCATCAACTCCAACGTGCGCTCCGAGGTGGGCAGGATATCAACCCCAATGGACCAGGCAGCCTACGACATCCTCAACGAGATAGAAGGGGCGCTGGAGAGCGAGGCAAAGGCCAAACTCCCAGAGATCCCGGCAAACATGCCTGTCAGGCAGCAAGAGGAACAGCCCGTGATGGTCGAAGGCTGAAAAGCTTGACCTTTTGGTCTAACTTGCCCACGTAGGGCCGGTAGCACTGTTTAGTAAAAAATATTTTACAAAGTAGTTTTAATCATTTGCACTGATAGCGGGGTGCAATGGAAACGGAGAGCCTAGACTATTCTCAAAAGGACGCCCGGAAGGGCGGCGTGCTGGAATCGGCGTCAAAACGCGTCCGAATGATATTTTCGGTGATGGCAAGCCCGAACAGGATCGACATACTGCGCATTCTGAATACAAAGGGACCCCTTACGTACTCGGAGCTCAAGGCACTGGCAGGATTCAAGTCAAAGAAAGAGTCGGGCAAGTTCGCCTACCACCTGAGAAAGCTGTTGCGGCAGCTGCTGGTGGCGCTGAATAAGGCAGAGCGCCGGTATACAATCACGAACCTAGGTAAGCTTGTGCTAAGCCTTGCCCGGCAAATAGAGGAACGGTCGATAATCGAGAGCGGCAAGATGTATGTCAGGACGAGCAACCACACCATAGAGGAGTTCAACTCACACAAGATAATACAGTCGCTTGTAAGGGAGGCAAGCTTGCCACTAGAGCAGGCACAAAAGATAACGGAGGAGGTCGAGAACAAGATCTACAAGTTCCAGACCGCGTATTTGACATCGTCACTCATACGCGAGACCGTGAACTCGGTGCTGATAGAGCACGGGCACGAGGAATACCGCAACAAGCTCGCACGCGTCGGCCTGCCAGTGTCGGACATTGCCGGGATGCTCGTAAGCGAGGAGGCTACAAGGAACGGCGTGCAGGGCATAATGAACAATACCGCTGACGCAGTGTTTTCAGAATATTTCGTGTTTAACACGCTGCCAAAGGACATTGCCGACATGCACCTTGCCGGCGAGATAAACATCGCCTCATCCGGCACGTGGGGGCTCCTTCCAGACACGATATTCGTTGACCTGTCAGAGCTTGACAGCTTTGACCTGCAGGGCAGGTTGCCTGCAGTTGCCAGGCTTGCGTCGCTCAAGAGTGCCGACGACATGCTCACCGCGCTGCCCGTGCTCATCCCGCTTCTTTCGTGCGAGGCTTCATCAGAAGTCGTCCTCGAAGGCGTGGCGCCAGCTCTTGCAAAGGCCAAAGACACCGATGACCTTGCTTCCAAGTTTGCCCGCGCGCTGGTCGCCTCCTCTGCAAGCAGCATCGGACCGGCTACTACCATAGCGATACCGCAAGAGACCGACGCCAAACAAACGAACGCGCTGCTTGACGGCTACAAAAAGTACGTCGAAGCCACGCCGCTGCCCCGCATCGGGCTTGTACTCGGCGCGGTGAAAAAGGAAAGCGCAGACCACGTTGCTGCGGCAGTTCGCGCCAGCGGCCTTGTAGCTATTGGCTCGGGACGCGCTGCGAATGGGATACGAAAAGCTGCCGGCGGCAAGAACCCGCCAGCGGCGATGACATTTCACTCGCTTTCCATAAACCTCCCGCGGCTTGCGTACGAGTCAAACAGAGACGAGACCTATTTCAGGGCCAAGCTCGCGCTTGCTATCAAGCCGTCGCTCGCAGCTTCTGTGATGCGGAAAAAAATTGTCCTTGAAAATGCTAGGCGCGGGCTCCTGCCGGCGTTCTCCGCGGCAACCCAGTCATTGCAGCGCGCAACAACAGGCGTCATCGTGAACTTGACAGGCGCGCACGAGGCAGTGTACAGCATCCTGGGTCACGACGCGGCCCACGGCGGAGTGGAAGTAATGCAGAAGGTGCTAAAGACCGCAGTCGACGTAGCGCAGTTGCAAGCCAAGCCGCTTGGCGAGGAAGCTGCAATAGCTATGGTGGCCGACAACTCTGGCGCGCGCTTTGCCTCCATAGACTCGGACAAGTATGGCAGGGTTTCCCTCTTCCAACCACTGAACGCCACCAGCTATTCCCAGGGAATGACATTGAGCGGCAAAGAACTCCTTTCAAAGGGCTCGGACCTGGTCAAAGAGTGCGCGGGCATCGACAAGCTCCTGAACGGCGGCCTCGCCGCAATCATAGACGTCACGGACCTCTCCACGGCCGAGGTCAGGAACGCGATAGAGGCGGCCTCGGGGCTTGCCTTTTCCCGTCCCCGCTTTGCGCTTGCCGTGTGTGTCACATGCGGAAAGAAATCAAAGGCGTCGTCGGACAGGTGCGAGTCGTGCAAGTCGCCGCACAGGCTCGTATAGCAGCAGCGCAGCTGCTCCCCCGCCTCATCTTTTTTCTGTAAAATTATGATAGTCAACTTCAAGCACCGGCGTGCCACGGGCCAAAACAGTTCACCAACAAGGTGCCAAAAACTTTTGTTTTATTTCGTTAAATTTCTGCATGACTTTAGCTTGAATTCGGCATTGTATGTCAAGAATATTCAGAAGTGTATTTTCTCTTAGCCGTCGTATGCATTTTTTTCACATGGAAAGTTAAAGTATGAGTGGTTTTAATGAAGTGCGGGATGGCGGGAGTTACTGAGTTTAACAACTCGAAAGAGAGCTCGTTAATCACTAAAATTCGGAAACGCGACGGCCGCATCGTAACTTTTGAGCAGTCAAAAATAGCTAATGCAATCTACAAGGCGCTCGTGGCAACTGGTAAGCCGGACTATCCGCTTGCGGAGAGGCTCGGCGCAAGGGTGGTGCAAAAGATGGCACAGCAGGGCTTTGGCTCTGAAAAGGCGGTCGCCACGGTGGAAGACGTGCAGGACATGGTCGAGTCGATACTGATAGAGGAGGGCCTTGCGGACACGGCCAAGTCGTATATCCTGTACAGGCACGAGAGGCGCAAGATACGAGAGGAGAAGATGAAGATCCTGAACAAGAAGGACCTCGACGAGGTCGACAAGGCGTTCGAGGTCAACTCGCTGCGCGTGCTTGCAGCCCGCTATTTGCTCAGGGACGACCAGAATGAGATAATCGAGGGTCCCAAGCAGATGTTCGAGCGCGTCGCCACGCTCGTCGGCATTGCAGACGTTATACACGACTTGCAGGTGTTCAACTTTACAGGGGGCCAGAAGCAGACCACTGAAGAGGCCGAGAAATACTACTCTAAGATAGCCGACTTTGACAACAAGTTCAAGATAGGCGAATACTGGCTCAACCGCTACCACTTTGAGGCGATGATACGCGTCTATGCGGATGCGGCAAGGCAGGGGCAGATGAAGGTCAGCTTTAAAGAACTGCTAAAGATGCTTGCAGAGGGCAAGCTTGCCTCGCACGGCGAGCGCATCAGGGAATACTACAACCTGATGATCTCCCGCGACTTTCTCCCCAACACGCCCACGCTCATGAACGCGGGCGCAAGGCTCGGGCAGCTTTCGGCGTGTTTTGTGCTCGACATGCCCGACGACATGGAGCAGATAATGAAGTCGTCGACCGACGCAGCGATGATATTCAAGTCCGGCGGAGGCGTGGGCATCAACTACTCCGACCTGAGGCCGGAGGGCGACATCGTTGCTTCGACGTCAGGCGTGGCATCAGGCCCGACATCGTTCATGAGGATAATCGACACCATCACCGACGTTGTAAAGCAGGGCGGCAAGCGCAGAGGTGCAAACATGGGCATCCTTGAAGCATGGCACCCCGACGTGGAAAAGTTCGTGACTGCAAAAACAAAGCCGGGCGTCTTTGAGAACTTTAACGTCTCTGTTGGCATCTGGGAGGACTTTTGGACAGCGCTGGTGAACAAGGAGGGCAACCACAAGTACACGCTGCGAAACCCGCGCACGCACGAGCCGGTAAGGCAGATAGACGCGCAGCAGCTGATCGATCTTATCGCGCTGAGCGCCTGGAAGAGCGCCGAGCCGGGAGTGATATTCTTTGACAACATCAACAAGTACAACCCGTGCATAGGCGCAAAGGGTGGTCCATTGCGCGCGACAAACCCATGCGGCGAGCAGTCGCTGTACCCGTACGAGTCGTGCAACCTCGGCTCGATAAACCTAGCCAATTTCGTCAAGCGCAAGGCAGACGGCATGTACGAGTTTGACTGGCAACGCTACGAGCAGGCAGTCAGACTCTCGACTAGGTTCTTGGACAACATCATCGACGTGAACAAGTACCCTGTCGAGGAGATAGAGGTAAACACGCGTGCCACACGCAGGATTGGCCTTGGCATCATGGGCATTGCAGACCTGCTGTTCATCCTCAGGATTTCCTACAACTCGAAGGACGGCTACGAGTTCATGAACAAGCTTGCCGAAGCAGTATCGTACCTCAGCATGGACGAGTCGGTCGCAATTGCAAAATCAAGGGGCCCGTTCTCCATGTTCAAGGACACGGACTACGTCAAGGGCAAGATACCGGTCGCCGGCTGCTACGAACTTCCACAGGAGACTCACACATACGACTGGGCCACGCTTACAGAAAAGATAAAGAAGTTTGGCATCCGCAACTCGTGGACTTCCACGATTGCACCGACAGGGACGCTGTCCATGATTGCCGACACGGCAAACGGAGTCGAGCCCGTCTTTGCGCTGGTCTACGAAAAGCGCGTGACTGTCGGCCGGTTCTTTTACACCGACAAGGTGTTCGAGCACGTGCTCAAGGAGAACGGCCTGTACTCGGACGAGATACTGACCAAGGTCGCCAACAACTATGGCTCCGTCCGTGGCATTCCGGAAATCCCCGACTGGATGCAAAAGACGTTCGTGACTGCAATCGACATACACTGGATGGACCACATTATGGCGCAGGGCATCTGGCAAAAGTGGATTTCAAACGCCATAGCCAAGACGATAAACATGCCCGGCGATGTGACTGCCGAGGATGTCAAATGTTCGTACCTCCTGTCGCACGAGCTCGGATTAAAGGGCGTTACGGTGTTCCGCGACGGCTCGAGGCAGGAGCAGGTGCTGCACATCACCGGCAAGAACACGGGCGAGAAGAGCTTTTCCGTTAAGCCAAGCAGGTACATCGCAGACTACGTCGAGAACAGCATCAAGGAGCCGTACGTCCTGGAGCAGATGCAAAAGATACTCAAAGAGTCAGGCGTGGACGACGGGAGCATACCCAGAGCGGAAATACTCGCGCCGGCAGAGGTGCCCAGGAAGATGACGCAGCCGGCCGCCATGCAGGTACTGGCCTCAAACGAGGAAGAGGTCTGCCCGTCGTGCAAGGCAAGGCTCATCATCACGGAAGGGTGCAACATCTGCATCGAGTGCGGTTACAGCGGCTGCGCATCGGGGTAGACACCGTTATTTTTCCAAACTATCATGGAATTGAATTTTTTCATAATCCATCGATATATGCAATGCGCGAAATTTGGGTATGTCCTTTGCCTATCCCAAGTGCGGCGGTGAGCTGAACGAGAAATACTTTGACGGCGGGTACTGGTTGGCAAGCAGGGAACCAGTGTGGACCTGCGGCCCGTGCAACGTGTTTTACCGCACAAAAGAGCTGAATAAGGTCCTGTGCCGCAGCTAGACACAGCTCAACATTCATTAAATATCACTGCGTAGATGCTGCCATGAATCCCGGCGCGCAAGAAGGCAGCACACCGACATTCAAGGCGCTTGAAGCTTATACCCGTGACGTTGGCCGTGCCATTGCGAGGATAGACTATGCCACAATGGATTCGATACATGCAAGCACGGGGGACATAATCGAGGTGAAGGGGAGACGCAGGACGGTAGCAAAGTGCCTGCCGCTCTACCCTTCCGACGAGGGCAAGGCGATAATCAGGATAGACGGCATAACCCGGAACAATGCCGGCGTGCGCATCGACGACAAGGTGGCAATCAGGAAGATAAAGACAGTCCCGGCAGAAAAAATACTGGTCGCGCCCATAGAAGCCATACCGCCTATTGACGAGCGCTTCCTTGCAGACGCGCTTGAAACCGTCCCGGTCGTAAAGGGGGACAACGTGCTTGTGCCGTACTTTGGAGGCAGGCTCACCTTTCAGGTGGTAAGCACCATGCCTGCGACCACGGCTGACAGCGCGGTCATGGTCAATCAGAAAACGGTCTTTGTCATCGCCGAAAAGAGCGAAGCCGCGCACGGCGTTCCCCGCGTGTGTTATGAAGAAATCGGCGGCCTGAAGGAGGAGATCCAGAAGGTGCGCGAGATGATAGAGCTGCCATTGAGGCACCCGGAGATATTCGAGAAACTTGGCATTGAGGCGCCAAAAGGCGTGCTGCTGTACGGCCCGCCAGGAACAGGCAAGACG
>NZ_DASWIL010000020.1:0-36767 GCF_036397675.1 Nitrososphaera sp.
C
This sequence comes from Nitrososphaera sp., assembly GCF_036397675.1. GTDB lineage: Archaea > Thermoproteota > Nitrososphaeria > Nitrososphaerales > Nitrososphaeraceae > Nitrososphaera. Next base: position 2 of record NZ_DASWIL010000020.1, read on the forward strand.
GTGGTCTTTTCCTTGTCGCGTACCACGTCGTTCAGCCTCTCAATCTTGTTATTGTTTTTGTCCCCTGAGATGTGTATGTGCCTAATGTGCTTGGTTTTTGGCATGGCCATAGTGTAGTATTCTCGCCTACAAACTTCCTCAAAGTTCCTTGCTCCGTCGCCTATCAGCGTCATTGGCCTTTTACCAGCGACTTCACGCGCTTCTTTAAACAATGGCCTGACATCTTCCGTGTATTTGGTGTGCGCTACCTGCTGAGCAATCCAGAAGCGGGTTTCATCATCCATTATTGCATAGAGATACTTTAGATTGCCACTGACTTTAAGGTACATTTCGTCGGTGCGCCATACGTTAGATACCTGCGGCTTGATTTTTTCGAGATAATCTTCCATCAGCTTTACGTACTTCTTTATCCACCTGTACACGGTCATGTGGTTGACCTCATAGCCCTGCAACCTCAGGAACTTCTCCCTGTTCCTTCACGCTAGCAAGTTTAAATTCTCTGCAAATGTGCCAAGTATGGATGACCGACCCCGACGCCCGGCGCCTGCTCTGGTTCCTCTTCGCAGGCTCGCGGGGCGGCGAGAACAGGATAAGGATTATCAACCTCCTCAAGGAGCAGCCGTACAACATGAACCAACTCGCCGAGATGATGGGGCTTGATTACAAGGCCATTCAGCACCACATACGCGTGCTTGAAAAGAACAACATGGTCACGAAAACGGGCGAAAAGTACGGCGTGCTTTACTTCATATCAAACTACCTGGAGTACAATATCGAGGCGTTTGACGAGGTCAAGGCCGCGATTGAGAAAAAGGCGAAAAAGCGGACCTGAGCAGATCTGGAAAAAAGTAAATAAGACTAGTCGATCCCGCTTTCCTGTAGCTATGGCGATGCTGATGGACATTAGCGCGGCAGTCAGCTTGGTAAACATTGGTGTACTGGCGGTGCTCTTTGCCATGTATGGAAGAATATACGCCAACACCAAGGCGGTGTTCACTCTTGGCCTGATGTTTTTTGCCGGGATGCTTGCGCTCCACAACGGCATATCTGTTTACGGCTACTTTGCGATGGCCCCGCTCTACGCAGAGCCACTCCTACCCTATTTCCTAGGAGTGCATATTGCAGAACTTGCCGGCATAGGCGCGCTGCTGAAGGTCACCGTGAGGCCATTCTAGATTATCTTATGCCAGCAGAAGCTGGGGTTGAGAATCTGGTGCCAATTTGGAAAAAAGTATAAGTGCAAAAATCGCGCAGCTGCGATTGAATTGGTAGAGACAAGCGTTCTGGTATCTGCGCTAGCAGGGGCCGGCTCGTTCTTTTCACCGTGTATACTGCCTATTGTGCCTGCATTCGTGTCGTACCTATCTGGAACGACACTTTCGGAGGTCCAGAACCAGGACAAGTCCAGCGAGGGCCAGTCGCAGGTCACCGTCAAGCGCATGACTAGGCTTAACATCTTTTTGAACACCGTGTATTTCGTGCTGGGATTTTCGCTCGTTTTCGCGGTGCTGGGCGTGATATTCAATTCGGTCCTTGTCAACGCCGGCACGGGCTTTCAAGGAACGTTGCAGTGGATAGGCGGCATCGTCATCGTCGGCTTTGGCGCCTACTTGATACTGTCAACGAAATTCAGGCAGCTCAACTTTGAAAAGCGCATGACAAACCTTCCCAGGTTCAAGACCACGTACCTTACGTCGTTCGTGTTTGGCGCCGCCTTTGCATCGGGATGGACCCCGTGCGTCGGGCCGATACTCGGAAGCACGCTGACGCTGGCAGCGACTTCGCCGGGGGCGGCGTACAATTCGCTTCTTGCCTATGCGCTGGGCCTTGGCGTGCCATTCCTAATAACGGGAGTGTTCTTCTCGCAGGCGACCGGCATAATACGCAAGATGGTCAAGCACCTGAAGTACTTTAACCCGATTATGGGCGCCGTGCTCATCGTCCTTGGCATACTGGTGTTCACCAACCAGCTGAGCCTCATTGCAAGCTTTCCGCTCACCGAGAACATCATCAACTTGGAGAGGGGAATATGAACACGGACAACCTGAGCGCCCTTGCAGTGGGCATCGGCGTGGTCGCATTGATAGCCGGCTTTGGTGTGTACTTCAACAGTCCCGAGCTGAACCGGGCTTCCGGTAACGCCGAGTTTGTCGCCGCGGTGAGCGACGAAGGCGAAAGGGTGCAGATAGACAAGTCGCAGTTCCGCGTCGCCCCGGAGTTTAAGGGGATAAACAACTACATCAACACAGAGCCGGTGACTCTCGCCGACCTCAAGGGCAAGGTGGTGCTGGTAGATTTCTGGACGTACTCGTGCATTAACTGCATACGGACGATACCGTACCTCAACGCATGGCACGAGAAATACTCGGACGAGGGACTGGTCATAGTGGGCGTCCACTCGCCCGAGTTTGACTTTGAAAAGAACCCTGACAATGTCCAGGCGGCCGTTTCCAATTTCGGTATTGAATATCCAGTTGCGCAAGACAACGATATGGAGACTTGGAAGGCCTACGAGAATCGCTATTGGCCCCGGAAGTACCTGGTTGACGACGAGGGCTACATCCGCTACGACCATATCGGCGAGGGTGCCTACGAGGAAACAGAGAAAGTGATACAGGCGCTATTGCAAGAGCGCGCAGCAAACCTTGGGCAGGCCATCGACATTGATACCTCGACGGCAAGGCCGGATGGCGCCCAGAGCGTCAACTTTGTCCAGATAAGTACGCCCGAGCTGTACTTTGGCTACGAATATGCTCGTGCGCCACTTGGAAACGCGGAAGGCTTCAAGCCAGACCAGACGGTGACGTACTCGCTTGCCGACGATGTTCAGATAATCCGAAACCACATCTACCTGTCAGGAGACTGGGCCAACAGGGCCGACAGCATGGAGCTGAAAAGCCATACGGGCAGGATAGTGCTCGAATATTCTGCTAAGGCAGTCAACATCGTGGCAGGAGGGGCAGGCACTGTCCACGTTGCCGAGGACGGCAAGCCTCTGGCAAGCGCCGCAGGTGCAGACGTAGGGGAGGACGCCTCGTTTGAAGTTGACGGGCAGAGGCTTTACAACCTGGTGTCACACAGCATGTACGGCGAGCACAGGCTCGTAATCGATGTCGTGGGCGAGGGCTTTCAGATCTACACGTTCACGTTCGGATAAGCTTGTCCCGCTCCACAATCTTTTTCTATTCTCTGCAATCCAGGCCTATTTGCCAGTTATTGCCATATATAGCCATTATCTGGGTGAAAATGGAAGAATCAAACGTACACTTTAAGTTCAGCTTGCACTCTAAAAAAGCAAAAGGGGAGAGAATTGGAAGCTTCCCGAGCATCCCGTTCTCCCTCCGCGGCGCCGTCCTTGTGTTACCGGCGCCGCGACTCTCCCCTTTGAACAATTAATCCAGTTCTGTAATTTTCCGGTGACCTTTTACTAAACTATTGTTTCTTGAAGCCAAAGTAGCAAGAATGGCACTGGTCTTTGCCGTATATTACGCCGGTGGCGCCGCACTTGCTGCAGGCCTTGTCGTGATCTATAGTCGAGTCCAGAGACTTTGTCTTCTGCAGGCATTTGGGGCATATGGGGGCCTCTAGGCTGTAGCTTGAGAGGAACCCGGCGCCGCACTGCGCGCATTTCAGGCTAAACATCTTGCCTTTTGGCTTCCAGCGGTTGAACAGTCCCACTGCGCATATCATTGACGGAACGGAATAATCAATCTTGCGCCACATTGTTACTTATCGATATGCAGATATATCATCCTCCACCAGAGCTCCTCCATGTCCGAGGCAAGCCAGCTCCTCGTGCGCAGGATAAAGGACGGAACGGTCATCGACCACATCGAGGCTGGAAAGGCGCTTTTTGTTTTGCGGGCGCTTGCTATCACTGGCAGGGAAGGAACAGTCATCACCGTCGCGCTGAACGTGCCTTCAAGCAAGCACGCGAAGAAGGACATTATAAAAGTGGAGAACCGTTATCTGGAAACGAGCGAGACCAACAAGCTCGCGCTCATTGCCCCTAGGGCGACCATCAACATCATCAAGGACTACAAGCTGGTTGAAAAGCGCAAGATTCAGCTTCCCGATTCAATAACAGGCATCTTCAAATGCCCAAACCTGAAGTGCATCACTAACTCAGGCGAGGACATCAAACCACTCATTGATGTAATAGACAAGGAAAAGATGGTCCTGAAATGCCGCTATTGTGCCCGGGTCATCTCTGTCGACGAGCTAGTCTTTTGAGACCACTTTGCCTGAAATTGAGCGTATCTTGATCTTGCCCTGCCCTTCCCATCCGGTTAGGCCCGGCTTGATCCTGTCGGCGGCAAAGTGGAATGCGATGAGTGGGCCAAAAGCCACTACCGTGATTGCGGCAAGCGCATAGTCTTGCAGGTACAGCATGTACAGCGTTATGCCAGCGCCAGTCATTATCTCCATCCAGGTGCAGGTGCAAAGCAGCCCCGCGATCCACTTCAGGCTAGGCATTAATGTAACTTTCCAGTTCTATTATTTGACCATTGTTCCAGATTTCAACCGGATCACTCGCTCCCCTTTTCCCTCGCAAAGCGCTTTGAGACCTTGATGCCAACGCCCATCGCAACGAATAGGGTAATGAGCGACGAGGCAAGCGTGATGACCATGTCCGTCTCAAACACGAAATGCGCCAACATGGCTACGGAGACCGCCGGGACGGCGATTATTGCTGCCAAAAGCGTGGCCACTGCGTATAGGCGGCCAATGGAGTAAGGCTTCTTGTTGTTTTCGCCCCGCGCCACAGCCGTCCCACACTTCGAATTAATTTAAGCCTTTGTACACGATTAATATTGACGCGGGAGCCATTAACGGGGCATGGAGCTCTCCAGCCTTGAGCTGCGTTACTTGGTAAACGAGATAGCGACCATGGTCACCTCAGGGTATTACCTCTCGCAGGTAAACGCTGTAACGAAAGACTCGCTTCTCTTGCGCCTGCATCACCCCACACAGGAGGACATCATGCTCGTGCTTTCGGTCCGGGGGATTTGGATAACGAAATTAAAGTTCAAGCCGGTGGAAGACAATAGCCTTGAAAGGGCAGCGATTGCGGAGCTAGAGCGGGGAAAAATAGAATCCATAGAGCAGGCGGGGAGCGAGCGCATCGTGTCAATAAAGTTCCGCCTGCTCGACGGGCAGGCAAGGACAGCTGTCTGCGAGTTTTTCGGCGACGGCAATATCATCATCTGCGACGAAGCAATGAAGATACTTGCCATTTTGCACCCCATACAGGTCAGGCACAGGACGCTTGCTGTCGGATTAAAGTACGCGTTCCCGCCGTCAAGGGGTGTTGACGTTTTCCAGCTGTCGCTGGCGCAGCTGTTGCTGTTGCGTGAAAGGTCGGGGGATCTCGACGTGCTGCGCTGGATGGGCCGTGGCGTGTCGATGCCAAAAAAGTTTGTCGAAGAGGTTGCCAAGAGAGCGGGCATAGAGGGGTCAAGGCAAGCAGGCTCGCTGGCAGACGACGAAGTGGGCAAGATATACTCGACAATCAAGGCGCTTGCAGACGACGTGAGCATGGGGAAGAACCACGAGCCGGTGGTGGTAATGCTTGGCGGCGAACCCGTCGACGCGCTACCGATAATTACCAGCGGGGTGAGCAAGCTCGACACAAAAAGGGCGCCCACGTTCATGGAAGCGCTTGACGAGGTCCTAAGCGCCGAGATACTCGACGTCGGGCGCAGCTCCAAGACTATTGAAATAGACAGGCAGATAGCGGTGCTCGAGCACGATCTGCATGAGCAGGAAAAGGCCAAAGAAGCCGTCCTGCAAAAGGCGGAGGCTATTCGCAAGCTCGCCGGCGAGTTGATGACAGCGTCATATTCGCAAGGCAACCTTAACGACATACTGTCAACAAACTCGGCCTCGATAATTTCGGACAAAGGCGTGAAATACTTGCAAGTGGCCGGCGAAAGTATGGAGCTCCAGGACAACCTTGCAAAACTTAGCTCAATGCTCTTTAGGCGCGCGAAAGAGATGGAACGCGGCAACGCCTCGATAGAAGTGGCGCGCTTCAAACTACTGGAGCAGATAAAGAAGCTGCGCGGCCAGACAGCTGCAATCCACAAGAAAATAGTCGTACTAAAGCAAGAGTCAAGAGAGTGGTACGAGCGCTACAGGTGGTTCGTCACAAGCGAAGGCCACCTTGCCATTGGCGGGCGCGACGCATCGTCCAACTCGGCGCTAGTGCGCAAGCACCTGACAGAGGATGACATCGTATTCCACGCGGAAGTGCACGGCTCACCGTTTTTCATAGTTAAGAACGCAAGTGCGCCGGCGCGGGAAGGGAAGATAGAAAAGAGCCTTGCAGAAGTCGCGCAGGCCACGGTGGCATTCAGCCGGGCATGGAAAGACGGCCTCTCAAGCGCCGACGCGTACTGGGTTCTCCCAGAGCAAGTGAAAAAGGGCGCGCCTACCGGGCAGTTCTTGCCCAAGGGCTCGTTTGTAATCGAGGGAAAGAGGAACTACATCAAAGGAATCGAAACGAGGCTCGCGGTGGGGATAGTGTCTGTGAACGGCCGGGAGGCGCTCGCCTGCGGCCCGGAAGATGCCATAAAAAAACACGCGCTCGTTTACGCCGTCCTGCTGCAGGGAGGCATGGACCCTATGAACGCCTCCAAGAAGGCCAAGTCAGCCCTTGTCGCCGCTGCCGATGAAGTCCTGGCGGAGACGATAAAGCGCATCAGCCTCGACGATTTTGTCAGGGCGCTCCCGACGGGCCAGTCACGCGTCTCGTTTGTGGCCGGCAGCAAAGGTAATTAAAAGCCGGGCGTAAACACACGTCCGTGGTAAAAAGGCCAGTCAGGGAGCACGCCGACGCAAACATGACCACCCGCGTGGTGGTCCGGGACATCATGAACAGCCCGGTAATTTCGGCCGCGCCGGGCGACAGCGTCCGCGACGTTGCAAAAAAGATGAAGTCAGAAAAGGTAGGCAGCATTGTGATAATGGACAAGGACAAGCCGGTGGGCCTTGTCACCGACTTTGACATCGTTGTAAACGGCGTTGCGAAGGGCGACGCTTCAAAGATCAGGGCAAAAGACGTGATGCAGGACCTCCACACCATTGAAAGCGAGGAGAGCATCACGGAGGCCGCGCGCCTTTTGCGCAAGCACAACATCAAGCGCCTCGGCGTCGTGTACAAGAACCGCCTTATGGGCATCATTTCCGCGTCAGACGTCATTGCAGTCACGCCGGACTTGGTTGACATTGTCTCGGAAAAGGCCGCCATAATAAGGGGCGAGCTTGGCATAACTAGGCCGGCGAGGAAGGTTTCGGGCTACTGCGACGAGTGCGGCGAGTGGTCCGATTCATTGCAGTATGAAGAAGAACAGTTCATTTGCGAGGTCTGCCGCGGCGAAGCGACCTAGTGAGGCGTTCCTGGCTGACGCTATGTTGGGGAGCCTTGCGCGCAAGCTCCGCATTTTAGGCTTTGACACCGAGTACCTGGCGGACGCTGACGACGACGAAGTGCTAAGGCGCGGTATAGAGCAGGGCCGCGTGATACTGACAGCCGACAGGGAATTTTTCAAGAGAATAGTCAAGCAGGGCACCCGGGGCGTTCTGGTGGGAGGCGAAGGAGACCTCGAGGACACGGCGCACATCCTCTCGAAGCTTCGCCTGACGCTTGAAGACGCCGAGATGGGGTCAAGGTGCGCCGTCTGCAACGGGTTCCTTGATCTAATAACACGCGATCAAGCTGGTGGCGTACCGCAGGGGGTGCTTGAGCGTCGCTCACGATTCTACAAATGCTCAAACTGCGGCAAGATCTATTGGGAGGGCGGCCACATGGAGCGGATGTCGGCGTTTGCGAAACAGGTCCGTGCACGCTTGGCAAAAGGTTAAAATCACGTGGGACGGGCATCCTCATCCATATGAGTTCGAATTCCGCTTTGGAGAGAACCATAAACAAAGTTTTATCGCAAAAGGAGACAGAGCTTGTTTCGCAAATTGATTCTGCTTTTCAGGAATCCCTGAAGAACCTAGAGTCTTCAAGGAGCAGGCTTGAGAGCGAGCGCACCAAGATAATCGAGTCTGCCCGCAAGCAGGCCGAGAACCTGAAGCGCCAGATAGTCGGCTCAAGCAGGCTTGCCGCCCGTAACAAAGAACTTGTCATGATAGAGACGGACGTGAACAGGGCATTTGAGGAGGCAAGGGGGAAGCTCGCAAACTCGGGCAAGGAGGATTCCTACAGGGCCCTTACGGCGAAAATAGTGGAGGACAGCATCCCGCAGGTGGGCTCCGATGAAGTCGTAATCGAATGCAACAAGAACGACGCCGATCTTGTAAAGAAAATAGTCGCCGACCTGTCGAAAAAGGACGGCAAGCTGAAGGCCAGCATTTCGGACAAGCCCATAAACGCGATCGGCGGGATCAGAGTAAAGTCGGCGGACGGCACGATGTCGTTTGACAACACTCTTGACTCGCGAATAGAGCGACTCAAACCTTTAATAAGGAAAAACATTGCACGCATGCTCAGAGGAGAGGAAGGCGAGGAATAATGGTAGTAAAGGGGCGCATTGTGTGGGTCAGCGGTCCGGCGGTCAAGGCCGACGGCATGGCCGCTGCCAAGATGTACGAGACAGTCGAAGTGGGCGATTCAAAGCTAATCGGTGAGGTCATCAGGCTGACAGGCGACGTTGCATTCATCCAAGTATACGAGTCGACGTCAGGTTTGAAGCCGGGCGAGCCGGTGGTAGGCACAGGGCAACCATTGTCCGTGCTCTTGGGCCCTGGCGTAATCGGCAAGATATACGACGGCATCCAGAGGCCGCTTGACGAAATTGCGGAAAAATCTGGCGCGTTCATCGGCAGGGGCATCCAGACGACCCCGGTCGACATGAAAAAAAAATATCATTTCAAACCGTCGCTGAAAAAGGGCGACGAGGTCGGCCCCGGGTATATCCTTGGCACGGTGGAAGAGACCCCGCTTCTTACGCACAGCATCCTCGTTTCGCCTAGCCACGCGCAGGGCACCAAGCTTGCAGACATTGCGCCGGAAGGCGACTATAACATTGAACACGTGATAGCGACGACGGAGAAGGACGGCAAGAAAGTCGAGCTAAAGATGTACCACAAGTGGCCTGTGCGAAAGCCAAGGCCTTACGCCGAGCGCTATGACCCGACAGTCCCGCTTGTGACAGGGCAAAGAGTCATCGACACTTACTTCCCCATAGCCAAGGGCGGAACGGGAGCAATCCCCGGCGGCTTTGGCACTGGCAAGACCGTGACCATGCATCAGATTGCAAAGTGGGCCGACTCGAAGGTCGTCGTCTACATCGGCTGCGGCGAGCGCGGAAACGAGATGACCGAAGTGCTCGTCGAGTTCCCGCACCTGCTCGACCCGAGGTCAGGTAGGCCGCTCATGGAGAGGACCGTGCTGGTAGCGAACACTTCAAACATGCCTGTGGCTGCAAGGGAGGCTTCAATCTACACTGGAGTCACGATGGCAGAATACTACCGCGACATGGGCTTTGACGTCGTGCTTGTTGCCGATTCCACGAGCCGGTGGGCAGAGGCGCTGCGCGAAATGTCCGGGCGCCTCGAAGAGATGCCTGCAGAGGAAGGCTACCCGTCGTACCTTGCGTCAAGGCTTGCAGAATTCTACGAGCGCGCAGGGCGCGTACGCGCGCTGGGCTCCCCCGACAGGACAGGGTCTGTCACGATTGTGGGCGCAGTGTCGCCGTCAGGCGCTGACTTCACAGAACCGGTCACGACGCACACCATCAGGTTCATCAAGACCTTCTGGGCGCTTGACACCAGGCTCGCATACTCGCGCCACTATCCGTCAATCAACTGGATGCAGTCCTACTCGGGATACTTGGAAGACGTGGCCAAGTGGTGGAAGGAAAACGTCTCAGGCGACTGGTATGAGCTGCGCGCAGAGTCGTACCAGATCCTGCAGAGGGAAGACACGCTGAAGGAAATCGTCAGGCTGCTCGGCCCCGAGGCGCTTCCGGACGAGGAAAAGCTCGTGCTCGAAGTCGCCAGAATGATAAAGATAGGCATCCTGCAGCAGAACTCGTTTGACAAGATAGACACATACTGCAGCCCAGAAAAACAGGTTAAACTGGTAAAACTGATGGTCAAGTTCTTCAAGGAGGCTCAAAAGGCGCTCAAGGCAGAGGTTCCGCTGGCAGACATCAGGGCGATGCGCATAATTTCACAGCTGTTGAAAGCCAAGTTCGAAATACCCGAGGATCAGCTTTCAAGACTTGAAGTCCTTGACAAGCAGGTCGACGAGGAGTTCCGCAAGCTGGGCTCCGCAATCAAAAGCGAGGAGGTTAAAGTAGTTGCCTGAAACAACATCCGGCATTGAATACACAAAGGTAGCAGAGATTAAGGGGCCGCTGATGGTGATCGACGGCATCACCAAGGCCTCATTTGACGAACTCGTGGAAATTGAAACTCCAGAGGGCGAGCGCAGGCTCGGCAAAGTCCTCGAGGTGGGCTTTGGCAAAGCAGTGGTGCAGGTTTTTGAAGGAACGACAGGTCTGACCATCACCGGCACCAAGGCCAAGTTCCTCGGCAAGACCATGGAGATGCCCGTGTCCAAGGAGCTCTTGGGCAGGGTGTTTGACGGCCTCGGCAGGCCAAACGACGGCCTTCCCGATCCTATAGCCGACAAGTTTGTCGACGTCAACGGCGAGCCAATGAACCCAGAAAGTAGAGAATACCCAACGTCATTCATCCAGACCGGTGTGTCTGTGATTGATGGCATGCTGACGCTTGTGCGCGGCCAGAAGCTGCCGATATTCTCCGGCTCTGGGATGCCTCACAACATTCTTGCGGCGCAGATAGCCCGCCAAGCCACAGTCGTAGGCACCAAGGAGGAGTTTGCCGTCGTGTTTGCGGCAATTGGCGTGCAGTACTCTGATGCTCAATATTTCAAGCGCTCGCTTGAAGAATCGGGAGCGCTCAGGAGGTCGGTGCTGTTTTTGAACCTCGCCGACGACCCTGCCATCGAGCGTATCATCACTCCGAGGGTGGCACTGACAGTCGCAGAATACCTTGCTTTTGACCTTGGCATGCACGTGCTCGCGATCCTGACTGACATGACCAACTATGCCGAGGCGCTCCGCGAAATCTCGGCTGCGAGGGAAGAAGTGCCCGGCAGAAAGGGCTACCCAGGCTACCTGTACACGGACCTTGCGAACAACTACGAGCGCGCAGGTAGGATCAAGGGCAAGAACGGCTCTGTCACGCAGGTGCCAATTTTGTCTATGCCTGCAGACGACATCACACACCCTATTCCAGACCTGACGGGCTACATCACCGAGGGTCAGATAGTGCTAGGCCGCGACCTGTTCAGGAAAGGTATCTACCCACCCGTGAACGTGCTTTCGTCGCTGTCAAGGCTCATGAAGGATGGAGTGGGCGAGGGCAAGACTCGCTCGGACCATCCGGAGGTTGGCAACCAGATGTACGACCTCTACTCAAGAGCGCAGGAGGTGCGCGCGCTGGCAGAGATCGTCGGCCGTGCAGGCCTTACAGGCACCGACCTGAAATACCTTGACGCGGGCGACATATTCGAGAACAACTTCTTGAAGCAGGCGCACGACGAGAACAGAAACCTCGACGAGACGCTCTCGAGGGCGTGGGACGTGCTTTCGTCGCTCCCGGAGTCAGAGTTGACCAAGATCAAGGAAAAGCACATCAAAGCATACTACAAGGGTAGCAAGTAATGTCGGCAAGAAGGGTAACTGCAACAAAGATCGAGCTCATCAAGATCAGGCGCTCGATGCAGGTGGCCAAAATGGTGCACAAGATCCTCGACGATAAGCGCGAAGTTCTGCTGAAAAAGATAGACGAAATGATCGAGGAAGCGAACAAGGCCCGGGAAGACATCTGGTCGCCATTGGGCGAGATATACACTGCAGTCTACAACTCGTACATGTCCCTTGGCACAGCCACTCTTGAGGCAGTTGCCGACTCTACTCCCAACGTGATGGAAGCAGACGTCAATGTAAGGAGAATAGTAGATGTCAAAATACCAACGCTACAGGTAAAGACAACAGAAGGAGGCAGCCGCCTTTCATATGGCTTTAGTGAAACCAATGCCACTGTAGACAAGGCTGCCAAGCTCATCAAGAACATGCTCCCCTCAGTGTGTAAGGCCGCAGAATACGAAAACGCGATATTCAGCTTAGCAAAGGAGCTGGAACGCACCCAAAAGCTTATCAACGCCCTAGAATACATCATCATACCGCAGTACCAGGACGCCATCTACTTCATCAAGGCAACGCTTGAAGAGCGCGAGCGCGAGGAGTTCGTGAGGATCAAGAAGGTTAAAGTAGTACTTGACAAGAGAAAAATGACTGAACAACAACACCAGGAGAATGTAATTGCAAAATGACAACAATAGACGTCTCCAGCCTTTTTGAAAAGGCCAGATCCACGCTGCAGAACGAGCATGATTCGATGGTTCAGAAGATAAAGGAAGAGGTTGATACAAGCAAGCGTAAGACCCTGTCAAAAGTCTAACCATTATTTTTCATCTCTTTTATTTAGTTATAATTAAATATGGCATTTTAGTCAGCAACCGTGTATGAAGGAGCTGAACGGACATGTCACGATTTCGCTTTTGGCTGCCCTTGCTACCACTCTGGCTCTTGTCGGTTCCATGGGAATCGAATCGGCATTTGCGCAGGAACAAGACGCAGCCTCGGCCGGTTCCTCGAGGCTGCTTGGTGCGGGCTTGGCTTTCGGTTTGGCAGCTGCGGGTGCAGGTATTGGACTTGGCTTTGTAGGAGCCGCTGGTCTTGCAGCAATTAGCGACAATCCGAAAATGCAATCAAGGGTGTTCATCTTCGTAGGTATGGTCGAATCGATCGCCATCTACGGTATAGTCATGATGTTCATCATCTTGGGGCAGTAAAAAGGGCAAACACAGATCGGAAAATCCCTACCTTATTCCTTTATTATTAACGCCAAAGGTAGGTTTTTTCTTCCTGCAAAATACAATGTGCAAGAATCTGAGCGACAGCTATACGCCTTCCCGGTGACTTGGGCGGATAAAAAGGAAACATTTTAAAGCGATTTGATTTTTACCGTAGGCAGTAATAGGGAAGATGGGGCTAGCCAAGCTGAAAAAAGCAGCATTAATTCTGCCGCGAATAGAAACCCAAGAAGCTGTGAGCAGGCTGGCAGAGCTAGAGTGGTTCCATCCTATTCAGACTACTTCTGAACACCTGAATCCTTATTTCGATGACCTTTTGCTGAAAGCCCAGAAATTATTCCAAGACATCGACGAGGTTATCAGGGCTCTTGGCATCCCGCTGGAGACGGGAGTCATGGCGACCATGTTCAAGGGCGCGCCAAAAGAAAGGATGGATTATGTTATCGATGATATTCAGGATTTTATTGCAGGCTTGGAAGATAAGAGCAAGGAATTGCTCGACGAGCCCAAAAAGATTCTGGCCGAGCAGAACAAGATTGCCAAACAGCTTGAAGAATACACCAATGCGGAGGCAGCACTCAAAATGGCAGCCACTCTTAACCTTGACTTGACTTCGCTTTCCCGCCTCAAGCACTTCTTTACGCAAATATTTGTTATAGACTCCAAAGATGAGGCAGAGATTCGGAAGAGTATTAGCGAATTGCCGCTTTATGTCAGCAAGCTGAATGAAGAAAAGTCTTCAATTGTGGTGATCGGTTCAGGGGAAGATTCTGAAAGAATCATCAAGGTTATGAGGAGCTTTGGCGTACATCCCCTTCAAATTCCTGCAAATTTGCCGCAGAACCCGAGTAGCGCCTACTCCCAGGCACAGGCGAAGGTTAAGGAACTCGAGGCCAAGTCTGCCGCGATCGCCAAGAACATAGAGAAGGTTAAGCTGGCGGTGCTGTCAAAGATACTATCGCTTCACGAAGCCGCAAAGGTGGCCAAAGACGTTCTAGAAATAACAAGGAAGCCGGGAGGCACCAAGAACTTCGCCCTTATCCAAGGCTACATCCCGGAGAAAATGGAGGAAAAATTCAAGAAACTCACCGGCGACTATGTTTCAATAATCGAAGATGCGCAATTCGATCCACATGCAGAAGGCCCCCAACATCTTCCCACACTTCTCACTAACAAGTCATACACGCGCACTTTTGAGGTTATAACCGAAACGCAGGGGCTGCCAAGGTACAACGAAATAGACCCAACTCCGATCATAGCATTTGTCTGGCCGCTCTTCTACGGCCTCATGTTTGCTGACTTGGGGCACGGGCTTTTGCTGTTTGGACTTGGCATGCTGCTCAGGCAGAGGGGGAACGGCTCGATAAGGACCTGGGGAACGCTGTTAGCTGCCAGCGGCGCGGCCGCCAGCATAGCCGGACTTGGAACCGGCGAAATGTTTGGCTTCCACCTAATGGAGCTGGCGTTCCTATCTCCTGTGCTTGCCCCTGCAGGCGACTTCATAGGCGTGCTGAACGTGTCTGAACTCAACTTCGATCAGGTGATAAAAATACTAAAGGTTTCAGTAGCGATAGGAATCGTGCACCTCTTGATGGCCTTGTTCCTGAAGCTATACAGGAACATCAAAGAAGGAAATAAGCTCCTTACATACACGCATGACATTCCAGCCATACTGCAATTCCTGTCCGTCGTCGCACTGATTCTCGCCGCCATAGGGTCTGGTTACGACATAATCGGAATGTTTGGACTCGGCAAGATCCACACAGAACCCGTTCCTTGGATCACTTTCCTCTTCGGCAACTGGGTAACGGTTGACGTGGTGGCAAAGGCTGCCCCGCCTGTGCTCTTTGCAACAGTCGGAATCATGATCTATGGAGGAAAGAAGGAACAGGAAATAGCCGCAAAGCACGGACATGAGGAAGGAGGAGGTCTGATGGGAATAGTCATCGAGGTTATTCTGGTAAGAATAATAGAAGTGCTCTCAAACGTCATCAGCTACACCCGAATCGGGATCATGCTCCTGGTACACGTTGCCCTGCTTGTGACCGTAAATCAATCTTTTGAGCACGGTGGGGGCTTGGCCGTGTTAATAGGAGGCAACATAGGGATAATGCTTATCGAAGGGCTCATAGTCTACATCCAGACTATCAGGTTGCACCTGTACGAGTGGTTCCCGAAGTGGTATACCGGCGACGGCACGGAATTCAGGAAAATTGTGCCCAAAATGCTGTATTCCAACCTTATCTGGAGAGACCCCGGCGTTACATTAAAGAAGAAGTAGCATCCCACTCGGAAAACGATAACTAAATTCCTAATTCCCGCGGGAACAGGGCAGTATCAAGCAGGGACTGCCATTATTCAGGCTTTACAAGGTTGGCCATGATCGACTCTGTTGGGACCCCTTGTTCCACCCCAGAAGCTATGGCAGACAGGTTTCTGACTTCTGTCATCATCAGTTTCAAGGCTGCAACCATGATTCCTACGCTAAACATCACCCTAAACGAGCTGATGACTCTTCTCAGCTGCAGGGATTCAAAACTAGCTTCCAATTGCATTATTGCATTTATATCGTCGGTTGCAGACTGCGGAATGATATCCTTGTAGACCGTGTTGCCCAGCTCTGTCATCGCCTCAGACACTTTCTCTATGTTGATCATCTTTTGCAGCGTATCTCTTGACACCTTGGAAGTGGTTGCTACTATCAGATCTTCTATCTCAGTGGGCGATAGACCCCAGTACTTGCCCCTGAGCACGGCGAGTATGTTATAGGAATCGATGTCGGCTGCAACTATATTTTTAACTTCCGGAGACTGCGATTCGGTTGTCATGGCTCTTCCAAGATCGTGATAAAATACATGGTCGATAAATGTATCAAAGAGCCTGAGGTCGCCCTTGTCCTTGTATGATGCTGCTGCCTTTGCTGCGTCTTCTCCAAATTCGCTTCCGGCAAGTGCGGCCACCGCTTCTTCCAGGCTCTTGGCCACAAGGGCTTTCACGACGATGTCGCGCCTGCCGACGAGCTCTTCCGCCCTCAGGTTTATCTTGGGGAGCAATTCCTCGTACGATTTCCCAAGAGCCTTGCCTTTCAATATCAGTTTTAGGTTCCAGGTAATGTATTTCACAAAGTAAGCATTCAGAACTCCAGAGCCCCCGGCAATGCTGACCATCTTGACGTGGTTGTTTACAAGATGCTCCCTCAACGCTCCTTCTATTTTTTCCGCGCTGTACGGCTTGGTAAGCTTTGAGAGGACGTCAAGATAGACCGTGTTCTTCATCCTAGTAACGAGCTCCTCGATATCCCTCGCTTCCGCAAGCGCCTGCAGTTCGTTCTTTGTAAGCAACCTGCCTTTCATGCCATGGGAAAGCACAGTTCCAAAAATCTTGCCGGGCATACTGACCTTACTCATAACTACATTACTCCGCAGATTGTTGTAGATGCCGCATCAATTTTAATATTTACAAAGCTGGCATGAAAATAGTTCTCTAGTCTTCGAATAGCGTGGTCAGAGCCGAGGATATCCTTGTTGACAATGCGATGAGCAGAAAGTGAAGACCAAACCCAACAGCCGCTCCAAGCAACACGTTACCCGTGGCATGAAATATTGCCATGAACAGGCCAACTGGCGGAAGTGCAAGAATCAGCGCTATAGCCGTGCTGACCCACGCTGATTTCACCATAAAATCTGGCGACAAACTGTTCAGGGGATGATTGGCGTATACGAGTCTAGTCCTGCCGGCCGGCCTCAAAATTCTTCGTTACGATGTTGAAATACACGAAATATAAAGCTTAATGCAGAAAATAGTAAATCTAATTACTATCATAAGTATAGAAAATTAGGTTATCAAAAGATTATAGCAATACTGTCCAATGTTCCAAGCTTATACCAATAATTTTTTGACAAATTAGTTCCATCACAAACAAATGATGATAAATTTACTTCGGCATAATAGTTCAATTTTTACAATAATAGTAGTTCATAATGTGATTATTGTTAGAATGACAGGAAAATAGCACTTCTACGAATAATCTTAATTAACCTGCTGACGCCTCCATCATCTAGGGATGGAATACCTGGTTACCGAAAGTAAATTGGACGGAAAACTCGAAAAGCTTTTGGATGAGTTTGAACACGAAGTCGAGCCGTACGACCGATTTTCTGGCCTATCGATGTTTGCCACCCCGGCCGGAGTCGTGATCTCTATACTCGTGCCCTTGATGCTGTCACACTTTTCGGTAATTTCAGAGTCGCTTCTGTACTGGATTATAGGTGGCATACTGGCAACGGTGAGTCTGACCAAGATTCCGATATTTTACGTGGATCACAAGAAGCACGAGATTTCTAGGACAAAATACAAGCCGGTTGCCGGTGTGTGTATGTGCGACCTAAGTCAGCTCAGGTCCCACATGAGACAAATGAGGAATGCGAAGACGACAGGAGAGAGAATAAGGCACGTCAAGCTGGCCAGCTACTACAAGCACCAGATGGGTTGGGAATAGCCGCAAGGCATTTTGCCGACCCAAACCAGCCAATTACGAATATGGCTCTGGTTAAGATCTATTACCTAGACGTAGCGCTGGGCGTCACCGCCCACGAAAAATACCAAGGCGCTTCCGTCGGTATCGCAATACTGGCGAGGCAACATAGACTTATGATGACAGAGAGACTTTAGTCTACCGTTAGATATTAGAATGTCAATACCTTGTCAGATTCGATGACTAGTTTGAGCATATCCTTCATGGTCGAAATCGGGCAGACTTTAAACTGCATGTTGCGGGACTTGATGCACGTTCCGCACGCCAGCATTGTGCCTCGAAGCTGGCTCAGCTTATCCAGCTGGTCTTTTACGTTGAACTTTTCGCTCTTGATACTCTCGATCTCCACGGCCTGACCCAGCAAGAAGACCTTGACCTGATGATCCTCTAAAATCGCAGTATTTGCAAACCGCAGGGCATTCCAGACGGTTTCAGGGTCGGTTTGGGAGATAATGATGCCTATCTTCATCTGGAACTGTGCAGGTGTCAGAGGACTGATTAATCTTCCGCCACTCTCAACTGCAAGAGAGTAGGCGCTATTCCCAATATGCTTTACAGCTGAAACTCCACCATGTCGTCGACTATGAACTTGATGCTTGCAAGCATGACGGCTATCAGGACCACCTTTTTGAATTTTGCCTGGTTTATCTTGCCGATTATCTTGCGGCAAACGTACGAGCCGCCAAGCGCGATGCCAAACAAAATGGGCATAAGGTAATAGTACTGCTCTGCCAGAAATCCGCTTGCTAGGTAGGAGGGTATCTTGGTCGCATCGATGCTAAAGAGCGGAATAACCGCGTTTGCCGACTTCAAGACCGCGCTGGTCCCGGTGGCAATATTCCACCTCTTTAGAAACATCGGCAGGATCACGTTTTTCAGGCGTGGCCTCGACAAGAAGGTTTTGCTGGTGTTTGCGCTGCCGAGCTTTCTCCTCGGCCCGCTGGGCGCAAGGGGCGTCGGGAACTAGACAGTGCTAGGTCGCGGCACGGTTATATGCGCATTTCTGGAACGAAAGCTGTGCCAGTGCACCTAGACGACACTGACGTGGCGATATTGAAGTCGCTGATGCAGGACGGGAGAAAGTCCTTTCGCGCCATCTCGAGGGAGATAAAGGTGAGCACGCCGACAGTCAAGGCCCGCTACGAGCGGCTGGTGAATATGGGGTTGATAAAGGCGGTCAAACCCCAGATAGATACTTCAAAGATAGCTGTTTCGAAGAGAGGTATGTTCAAGAGCCCCGGCAGAATGCAAAGCGTCATGTTGAATGACCTGAAAGTAAAGATGAAGTGCGAGTTCTGTGGCGGACCCATCTACGGCGCGCCAAAGGTGCTCAGGTTTGCAAACCTGGAGCGCTTTTTCTGCTGCGTCTCTTGCAGGAGCGGCTACCGCGAAAAGTATGCCGGCCGCATACAGTCGCTGGTAGAACAGTACAAGGAGAAGAAAAGGTAAGCTAACCGGAAGGCGCTAGCTGGACAGTTTCTTTCTTGACGCTCTTTTTGTCGCTGGTCTTCTTCGTCATGCTGTCAACCGTGCCAAGCGCAAACACGTACCTTATGCCTTCAGCCTTGATCTCAGGCGTCAGGAGCGAGTTCATCTTTTCCGCATCGTTTCTCACATAATCTTCAGAGTGCTTGTTGGTCCTTGCGACCACGTATTGCAGCTCGTCACCCTTGTACTTGTGGATCTCGAAAACCTGCATTGCGATCAGTTGCAAATGTCAAAGTAAACGACGGGTGTCAAGAATTCTGGCGCTTTTAGTCTTCAAACAGCTTGGCAACGCCGAGACCACCGGCGAGCGCATGAGGCACGAAAAACTGGCAGCCTACTGCAACCACCGGATGGGCTGAGGCTAGCCGCAAGGCATTTTACCGGCTAAAAAATAACCAGTAAAGGCTCGATTGACCAGCTTGGACAAGGTTTACTACATGCGCATCGCGCTCGGCGTGATAGCCGGCGCGATATCAGGCTTTATCATAGCCCCAGAAATTGACCAGGGAACGTCCGTCGGCATCGCCCTCGGCATCGCCCTCGCGTTCTATGGGATATCTATAGGCATCAGCAGGAACATGACCAAGAACATGCCAAAGGAAGTCAAGAAAAAGGCCGGCTACGACGGCGTGGTGCCATTCATCTTCATGAACTTTGTGTTAATGATTCTCGTCTATACAGCGCTGCACCAGGCAGACATTCTAAAATAAATAGCCGGCTTCCATTTCGGCTGGCATGTGGGACTACCGCACGCCGGGCATTCCTGACGAGCTTTTCGAGCGCACGGAAGAGGTTCCCATAACAAAGGAGGACGTGCGCGCACTCGTCGTCAGTAAACTCAGGCTGAAAGAAGGGCACTCAGCGATCGACATTGGGTGCGGCAGCGGCAGCATGACGGTGGAGCTGTGCCTGCAGACTAGAGGTCAGGTTTATGCCATTGATTTTGACGCAAACGCGATAGAGCTTACGAAAAAGAACCTGCAGAAATTCGGCGTCAGCGCGCACCTTATTCAGGGCAAAGCGCAGGATGTATTGCCTACGTTGCCGGAAATAGACGCCATCGTAGTCGGCGGCACGTGGGGCGACGCGGGGAAGGTGATAGAGCTTGCAGTTGGCAGGCTGAAAAAAGGCGGGCGCATAGTGATAGACACGATCCTGATTGAAACAATGTACCACGCCCTTGCCGCCGTAAATGAGCTGAAGCTGACAGAAGTCGACATCACGCAGGTCACGATTGCAAAGGCGCGAAAAGTAACGACTGGCACGATGATGCTTGCGAGGAACCCCGTGTTACTTATCTCGGCTACGAAACCCTAGCTATCGCGGCGTCGAGGTATTCACTGTCTATCTCAAAGCCTACGAACGAGAGGCCGAGCTTTTTCGCCGCGACTGCAGTCGAGCCTATTCCCACAAACGGATCGCACACAAGCCGCGCGTGACCGTGCAGCATGATGCACATCTCTGGAAGTTTCACGGGAAAGGTGGCCGGGTGCGGCCTGTCCTTCCTGCTCTGAATTGTCTGATAGGGGATGAACCAAGTATTGCCCCTGTCGCGCTTGTCCTGCTCTGCCTTCTTCCACCTGCCGATGTTTGACTTGTCTTGGTAAGGGATGCCTGCTGAGAGCTTGTCTATCTTGGCGTTACCTGTCTTTGTAAAATGGAAAATGTACTCGTGGCAGTCGTTGATGAACCGCTCACTTGAGATGGGCTTGTAGTGGCCCACAGCGACGTCGCCGGCGATGCCCGGGTAATTCCCGACGTCTGATTTTGAAATCGCAATAGACTTGACCCAGTGGATGACGTTCTGCAGGACGAAATGCCTGCGCAGAGCAGACGCGACATCCCAGGCAATCCACTGGTCCTTCGGCCTGTTGCCTATGTTTAGAAAGAACGAGCCGTCGCCGGCGAGCGCGCGCTTTACTGCAACGCCAACCTGCCCCATCCACTCCAGGTACTTTTCGCGCGGAAGTTTGTCGCGGTACGAGTTGTAACCTACGCCGATGTTATACGGCGGCGAAGTGACGACAACGTCGACTGACTTTTCTTTCACATCTTCAATGAGGCCGGCGACGCAATCCTTAAGGTAAAATTTCGCCCTCTTGCTTCCATAGTGCACGATTTTGTATGGCCGGCCTCTCATGTACTGCCCAAGCCACGCCGGCCAAGCATTTATCTTTATTTCAAAACAGCAAGTTGGGCCCTCTGCGCCATCCTGTGCCCGACTACCGCGCCCACTATTCCTGTGCAGGCCGCCGGCACAGCGACGAGCAGGAACACCGTCCCGAGCATGTCAAAGTAGATTAGAGCGGTCAAGCTTGCCCACACCGTCCTGTCCTTTTGCAGTTCCTTGTTGTAGGTGTGCGTTATGAGCGGGTAGTACAGCACGATGAACGCAAGGCCGATAATCGCTCCGGCCACCAGAACCGAATAAGGCGACTTCCAGCGCGAGAGGATTGCGTCGGCGCAAGCAAGAGGGACTATTGCAGTGATGTAGAGCGGTATCGTGGACCAGAGCGCGTCGTTTGGCAGAATCGAAGTCAGGGTGCCCACCAGAATGAACGACGAGGCAATAGCCGTTGCAGCGCCAAACCTACGTCCGAAAAGCGTCGACGACGCGGCCATGACGGCGGCGGTGATTACTGGAAAGCCTATAGTTGCCAATATGGCACCGGCCAGCGGGTCGGGGTTAAAGTCGTAAAAGCCTGTCTTGGAGAACGGCAGCGAGAACATGTGTATCGCCCCTGCCGCAGACAGCCACACGGGAAGAATTGCCGCTGTTATGAGGGGCAGCGGCGGCGCCTTGCACTGAAGGCTCGGATATGCGGTCGCAATTCCGATTGCCGCCCCCATGCTGCTTGCGACCATGCCGCTTACCAGTACTGAATGCGGCGGCGAAAGCAACCCGTCAAGGCCGAATGTCGAATGCCACGCAAAATCAATCGGGCCTGCGGCAAACAAAAGCGAGATCCCGACAAGGACGAGTTTTGCGGGCCAGTCAGTCCTTTTGGTAGCGCGCGATGTCGAAATGACAATTATGGCACCGGCAAGCGCCGCGCCCGTCCCAGAATAAAGCGCCGCGTGGGGAGGCGAAAAGAACGTCTCGGGCTTGTTGAGCAGGTGGTTCGTGACGTCCCACGTACCGCCCGAGATTGCAAGCAGAATACCGAGGCTTACAATGACATAGCCTGCGACGAGCCTTCTTGCCGACTCGTGCATACTGTCAAGGCCGCGCTGGTAGTTCAACGGCAATCATGCCTCTTTCGAGAATTTTAAGCCTTTGTCACCTGGACCTCGTACATGGCGACATATTCGTCCTGCTGGTCTACTATGCCGCCGGCGGGATAGTGCGCCTGGTCGCCGCTGTGTGGCAGGCCGACTGCCTTGACGAACACCACGAACCTGCCCTCGCTCTCAGGCCTGACCGACAAATCGATATTGAAGGCCTCGCCCGGTTCCCACGGCCGGCTCATCGCCTCGACAGCAGGGTAATTTGCAACCACCATCCTCTGGGTGCCTATGTATCCGGCGCCTATCTCGTCGCCCGGCCATATGAAAAGCGGCATCTGCTTGAAATTATGATCCCTAACTGTTGCGACGTCTGCCCTAGTTGCGTTTGGAAACGCGATGGATACCAATTGCAAATCAGCAGAGTCGCCTCTGTTAGCCGCGCTTACCCTTATTGAAAACTCGCCGCCCAGCGCGATGACATCGTCGGAAAGCGACACGCTGGTTATCACCGGCGCCGGCCTAGGTGACGAAAGTGTCAGCGAGTACGGCTGGGGCAGGGCGTACACCACCAGCGCAAAATAGACGACGGTAGCGGCAAGCGCTGCACCTGCGACAACCTTGGTGTTCACTACGCCTTGGAAGGAATGAACCGCTTAAATTTCTTGGGCAAAAGGGGGTATTAGGCGCTTGGCGATCCCGCGTCACGACCTGTTACAGCCCATGCCGTTAAAGTCGCGGTTTTTACCATTTGACGCAGTTTTGCTTTCGTAGCCGCCAAGCGCCAACGTTAAGCATCGTTTCTCGGCAGCTTCATAGACGCATTATCCAATTTTTCGTATTAAAGGCTTTTGTTTTTACATTATGTTGAAATTAGCTATATAAATCACTAGATTAATGTGTAACATGGATGATTTCATGTATTTTCTACATCCTAGGTTATACTAATTTAGTCAGGCTATCGACGATGTCAACCAAATCCGAAATAATGCGCTCGCTGGTGGACGTTTCTCTCGACATCATTATGGAAAATCATCCCACAGTAGCCGCATAGATACAATCCGAGCTGCTCAATGTCACCCTCTTTCAATACTGCAAGCACGGCCGGGTTGTCGGTGCTTTCCGCCACGACGTATCCTTCCTGAAGCACCTGCTCAAGAGCGTGTCTGACCTGCGCCGGCGTGCCGGACGCGATTATGCTGTCGCCCTCTTCTCTTGCGTCAAGGGCAGCAATGACCGCCGGCCTGCTCGAGTCGCACAGACGCGAAATGTCTATCTTTACCGAATCAGTCAAGCGCTATCGAGATCCCCGCGAGCTCGCCCTTGGTGGACGAAAAAAGCCCGGCAAGCTTGGCTTGGAATCCATACTTTTTGTTGCGCGCTTTAAGCGCCCCGTCTAACTCGTCTTTGTTCAGGAACCTGCCCTTTCCCTGCGTCCACTCGCCCTGAGGATCGCCCCTCATGCCGCACGGCATTATCCTCACGCCGTCGTTGTTGCGGAGGCGCTTAACCTTCCCCGTCTCACTCCTTGTCACCACTATTATCCTGTCGCCTTCAGTCACGAACCACACGGGCGTTACCACTGCCTGCCCGCTCTTTCTGTATGTCTCAAGGTTGATGTACTTGCGGCCTGAAAACTGCGCCAGCCTGTCAGAGCCCATTGAAATATCAACGTGCGCATACGAAATAAATCTTAGGCGTAGTCTCCGAGTAGCTTGCTGTCAGTATCCTTGCAGAAATGATGTCCACTATTACTGTGAATCTGAGTATGGACATCGTGTCAAGGAAGCGCTCGACGAAATAGAGCAGTGCGGTGGTCGGTATGGGGGCGCTGGACTCTCTCTTTATGAACTGCGCTCTGACGACTTCGCCGGTCCCGCCGGGGGCGACGACTATCACTGCCAGCGCCAAGTAGACGAGTATATGCCACCAGAACGCGATGCTTATGCCTATACAACCGAGAAGGAACCTGTTGTGCAGCGTCCCCAGCGTAAGCACGACGAGCTGCGAGACGATTATCGGTAACATCGTTTTAGGGCTTTTGCTTAATTGCAACCGCTCTGTACCAGTATCATTGGCGGCAGAATGCAAGCACTGGGCATGTAATGTGTCTGATAGCACGTGCGTAGGCTGCGGGGTCCGGATATGTCCAGCGTGCCTCAAAGAGCCTGATTTATGCAGGTGTGAAAACAAGCATGAATGCTGTACAAGTTAAAGCGGCTTTTTTCGTTTATGCACTAGACAATGCCTTGCAGATGTGGTATCCTTTTCCGATCCGCTCGTTGCATTTGGGGCAGAGCTTTGGCTGCGCCACTTTCATGAGCTTGTCCTGCAAGTTGCTCCTCATCGCTTCATCTTTTTGCTTGAAAAGCGCGTTCAGCTCAGCTTGCAGCCTGGGGATGTCCCGCTTGGCCTTCTTGTTGCGCATCCTTAGCCGGACTTGGTCTATCTTGTGGTTCAGGTCCCGTATCCTCTTCTTTTTGATGTGGCGGAGTGGATTGGCCAAAAACGACTGTCTTTGGTTATCGTGCTAACAATATAATGCTTCTATGCAAATTCTTTAGGTCAAATTTCTGAGCACAAAAGTGGGGGATTCTCTTTTTTACTGTGGCTCTATCGTCGCCGGCGGCTTGCTCGACACCGCATAAGTGACCCAGGTCGCGCCGTCTACCTCATTTGTTATCCTGTTGCTTATCTTCTCCACAAGCTCGTACGGAAGGCGCGTCCAGTCGGCAGTCATGGCGTCTATCGACTCGACAACCCTTACCATGACGACATGGCCGTAGACGCGCTCGTCGCCCAGAACGCCAACCGCCCTGTCATCGCCCACAGCCGCATACGCCTGCCACACTCTGTCGTAATAGCCGGCTGTTTTCAGTTCGTCTTCAACGATCTTGCTTGCCTTCTTGGCTATCCTTATCTTGTCAGGCGTGACCGAGCCAATCACCCTGACTGCGAGACCCGGCCCTGGGAACGGGTGCCTCTTTAGCAATTCGTCAGGAACGCCAAGCAACCCGGCGACCTTTCTCACCTCGTCCTTGTACAGATACCTCAAAGGCTCGATTATCTTCAGCTTCAGCCACTTTGGCAATCCGCCTACGTTGTGGTGTGTTTTTATGACAGCAGCCGGCCCCTTTGACACGCCGCTTTCAATGACATCGGGGTAAAGTGTGCCCTGCGCAAGCCACTGGAACGGCCCATGCTTTTTGGCAACTGTCACAAACTCTTTTGCAAACTGGTCGCCGATTATCTTGCGCTTTTTCTCCGGCTCGGTGACGCCTTTAAGGCGCGCAAGGAACCTCTTTTCAGCATCGACGTAAATCAGGTTGATGCCCAGATGTTCTTTGAACAATTTAACGACTTCCTTTTCCTCGCCCTCACGCAAGAGCCCGTGGTTGATGAAGACGCACGACAATTGCTTCCCAATCGCCTTATTCAACAGCGCAGCAACAGTCGTCGAGTCGATGCCGCCGCTTACTGCAGCAAGCACGCGCTCTTTGCCCGCCTTCTCGTGCACTTCATTGATTGTAGTGTCGATAAAGCTCTGCATGTTCCATTCGGGTTTTGCGCCGCTAATCTCCTGCGCAAAATTCTTCAGGAGCTGCACGCCCCGCTCGGTGTGCACCACTTCGGGATGGAACTGGATGCCGTAGAACTTTCTTTCCCTGTTGCCAATGGCTGCATACTGCGAGTTGTCCGTGTGCGCGAGTACATGGAAACCCTCAGGCACCTTCTCTGCGGCGTCGCCGTGGCTCATCCAGCAGTTGATGCCACTTCCAAGGTCTCTGAACAGATCAGAATTGTCGTCGATCTTCAGGCCTGCGCGGCCGTACTCGCGGCTTGCAGCCCTCTTTACCTTGCCTCCAAAGCTATCAACCAATACCTGATGCCCGTAGCATATTCCCAAGATGGGCTTGCCCATCTCAAACAGCCTCTTGTCAGGCTTGGGTGCGCCCTTTGCGTACACGCTTGCCGGCCCGCCGGAGAATATGATGCCCTTTGGGTTCATCTCCTTTATCACCTTCGCAGGAGTGTCATATGGGAGAAGCTCGCAGTAGACGTTTGCCTCGCGTATTCGCCGGCAGATAAGGTGGCTGTACTGCGAGCCAAAATCGAGGACTACTATCTTGTCCATCTTGTCGCTGGACATGCCTACGTTGTCTTCTCCAGCATGCGCGTAAATACCCATGTCGACGTGTTGAATATCTCGCCCAGTCGTTCCTTGTCGCGGTAGTTACCTACCGTTATGCGCCTGATCTGCCCGCCCGCCTCGTCAACCGCGTACGTGAGCGCGTCCTGTTCCTTGAGCGCGCCCTGAGACACCTTCTCGGCGTCCTTGGCCTTCATGCCGTCAAGTATCCTGCTGAGGAAGAACGACTTGAACGGCGGGGTATTGGAATTGAGGCTGACTGCTGGCGTAATTATCACCACATTGGAAGTCACTTCGGCGGTTGCGAGCAAAAAGTCGTCCTTGGCGCGCTTTAGCTGCCGCATGTCCCTGCCGGGGTCAAAGCTTACCTGCTTTGCCGGTGGCGACGCGACTATGGCTTGCTTGGCAGGCGCAAGTTTGGGCTCGGACGCAAGCGTCGCGGCGGCGCGGAAACTTCCCTGCTTTAGTATGCTGTCGACGACTGAAAGGGTGTCGCTCAGCCTCTCCAGCTCCTCCTGCTTGTCTGTTATTTGCTTCATGAGCCACTCGCGTATTTCGGCTGCGCGCCTCACGTCGTCTTCGGAAAAGCCGGACATCTGCAAGCCCTCTTGATCCTGAATGGTATAATAGTTTTTACCGCCTTTTCCTGTTTATCTTGAGCATTATTATCACCGCGACGCCCCAGAGGATGAACGCCGGGATCTTCTGCTCAAAGAACCACGCGGCCCCGCCTGCAACGGCGAAGACCATGCCTATGATGGCTATAGCCTTGCGCTGGCTGACCATGCCTAGTAGGGATAAAAGCCCTTTATCGGCTTCCTTGACGTGTCGAACAACTGCGAGCGCGACTGCTTGGCGAGGACTTTAAGCAGGCGTTTGCCGGCCCGCATCTTGCGCTTTTTCAGCTCCGCGTCTTTGACCTTCTCCTTGGAGTACTTGCCTATCTGAGAGCCAAAGTCCATGCCCACAAGCACTATCTTCTTTGCGCCGAATTCTTCCGCCAGAAACACACACCTGTCGCCGTCGGTGAAGCCTCCAAAGTTGTGGACGTTTTCGACCGGCATCACCTGAGTCGTGCCCACAAGTTTCTTGAATTTCGGCACCAGCTTTTTGAGCACGTCGGTGTTGTCGCCGTGCGCGTGCACCACCATTATCGCGCCGCCATTCGCCGCCTTTTGCAGCGCTGCTGCATTGCCGTCAAGGTCTGTGACCACAATGTCGGGCCTTATCCTGTTCTCCAGGAGCGCCTGCACCGCGCCGTCCGCTGCAATTTTCACGGCGTTCTTGTTCTTCTTGAGAACTTTGATGTTATCCTCAAGGCTCGGGCCGGCCCCGACCACGAACACGTTCCTGCCCTTCAGCTTTTTCCGCAGAACCTTGGGGTCGAGGGCCTTTTTCCTTATCATCGCGGAAAGCGCCCTTGCCGCCTCCTGGTCCTTCTCTGTGCTGTAGCCAAACTCGGCGCGAATATCCTGGTAATAAGGGAACCAGTCGATGAATTTCACGAAATGGGTTGAGCCCTCGTTAATATTAATATCTTTTCCGAACGGCCGCGTTAACGTTAATAACGGCATTGGGGGCAGCTTGACAGCAAAAGCCCGATGGAGCCCAAGATAGAGACCAAGTCGTGGAACCACGAGATTGAAAGCGCCATCCTGAAGAAATGGCAGGATGACGGCGTTTATCGCTTTGAGATTAGCGGCAGGCCGGCGTTTGTCATAGACACACCTCCGCCCTACCCCTCGGGCAAGCCTTGGCATATGGGCGCCGCCGCGCACTATGCGCAAATAGACATGATTGCCCGGACTGCAAGGATGTCTGGCAAGAACGTGCTCTTTCCCATAGGCATAGACAGGAATGGTCTGCCCGTAGAAATCTACACGGAGAAAAAATACAAAGTGCGAATGCGGCAGATGGACCGGCAGAAATTTCTGGATTTATGTAAAGGAGCATTGGACGACCTTGAAGCGGAAATGCTCCAGATAATGAAGAACATGGGGCTCTCCGGCGATTTTGCCCACTACTATCGCACCGACTCTGACGAATATCGTGCATTAACGCAGGCAACCTTCATCGAGCTGTGGAACCGCGGGCTCGTGTACCTCGCAAACAGGCCGAACAACTACTGCCCCGACTGCGGCACCACGATAGCCGACGCCGAGATAATCCACGACGACCTGCCGACGAAACTTTTGCACATGAAGTTCAAGGTTGCCGGCGCCAGCGACAGCATTATTATCGCCTCGACGCGACCGGAGCTGCTCTTTGCATGCCAGGCAGTCATAGTCAACCCCGACGACGAGCGCTACTTGGACTACCAGAACAAGTCAGTCGTGCTCCCGATCTTCGGTAGGGAAGTCCCGGTGAAAACGCACCACTCTGCCAAGCCCGAATTCGGCTCGGGCGCTGTCATGGTCTGCTCGTACGGCGACCAGAACGACGTGCAGGTGTTCCGCGAACTGCAGTTGAAAGAGATAGTCGCGCTGTCTGAAAACGGCATTACGACAGAGGCAGCAGGCCCGTACGCCAACCTGCGCATAAACCAGGCCCGCACGCGCATCATAGAAGACCTGAAGGCGGCCGACTTCGTGGAAAAGGAAGAGAGCATCATGCACAGGACGCCCCTTTGCGAGCGCAGCAAGACGCCGATTGAAATCATTCCGCTGCACGACTACTATGTGAAGCAGCTCGATTACATTCCGCAGCTGCGCGAGCTTGCAATGAAACTGAAATTCCACCCTGAGATGCACCGGCAGATCTTGTTAAACTGGCTTGACTCAGTGGTGATAGACTGGCCTGTTTCAAGAAGGCGGTTTTACGGCACCGAGATCCCGATATGGTACTGCAACTCTTGCAAATCGCCGCTATTGCCCAGGCCGGGCAAGTACTACCGGCCCTGGAAAGAAAGCCCGCCCTTTGATAGTTGCCCCAAGTGCGGAGGTAGCGAGTTCACGGGCGAGGACCGCACGTTTGACACCTGGATGGACTCATCGATAAGCCCACTCTTTGTCACGAAATTTGGAAGCGACAACAAGCTGCACGGTTACACCTATCCTGCCTCGGTCAGGCCGCAGGCAAAGGACATCATACGCACGTGGCTTCATTACACAATGCTCCGGTGCGTGCAGCTGACCGGCAAGATGCCCTGGACAGACGCCTGGATAATGGGCTACGGCGTGGACGAAAAGGGCGAAAAGATGAGCAAAAGCAAGGGTAATGTCATCGACCCGTTCCCGGTAATCCAAAAGTACGGCGCGGACACATTCCGGTTCTGGTCTGCAAGCGAGGCCAATCTGGGATACGACTTTCGCTGCTCGGAGCAGAGGATAGCCGGCGCGCAGAAATTCTTGAGCAAGCTGTGGAACGTTGGCAGGTTCCTCTCGTCATTTGATATCATCAAAGAGAAGCCTGACAGGCTGGAGGCGTCCGACGAGTGGATACTCGCAGAACTCTCAAGGCTCGTGCAGGAGTGCAGGCGCGGCTACGACGAGTACAATTTTTTCGTGCCGGCAAACGCCATCCGCGACTTTACCTGGAACATCTTTGCCGCCCACTATATAGAGATGGTCAAGGGCAGGGCATATGAGGACAAGCCCGGGCACGCGTCAGCGTTGTATACATTGCACAAGGTTCTCTCGACGCTCTTGCTCCTGCTCGCCCCCATGACACCTTTCATCGCAGAAGAGCTGTGGACCAAGATGTATTCTGAAAAGAGCGTTCACCTGCAGGAGCTGCCAGGCGCCTCCAAGACTGAAATCGAGATGGCCAAATTCACAAAAGCGATATCTGATTTCAACTCGCAGGTCTGGAACAAAAAGAAGGAGACCGTATCGCAAGAGACAGGCAGGCCCCTCTCGTTAAAAGACCCAATCGACATCGCCGTGCCTGACAACCTGGCACCTTTTGCAGCCGACCTCATCTCGATGCACAACCTGATCAGGAAATGAAGGCAGTAACTTTCTACGAGCATGGGTCCGCTAACGTCCTGCGGCACGAGGATTTCCCCGATCCTGTCCCGGCAAGGGGCGACATTGCGATAGACGTAGAGTACTGCGGCGTGAACCACCTGGACATCTGGACCCGGATGGGCATCGCCGGCAAAAAGATAAAACTGCCGCACATCTGCGGCTGCGACATCGTCGGCACGGTGAGCAGGACTGCCCACGGTGTGCTGGAAGGCGAGTGCGTCATGGTCTATCCCGGGAAAAGCTGCGGGCGCTGCGCGCACTGCAGGGCCGACAGGGAAAACCTCTGCAGCCAGTTTGCCATCATCGGTGGCATGAGCGACCACCAAGGAGGCTACGCCGAGCAGGTGGCCGTCCCGGCTAGGAACGTGATAAGACTTGGCAGGATGAAAAGCGAAGTCGCCGCCGCGCTTGCTGTCTCGTACCTGGTCGCGTGGAACATGCTCAAGACCAACGGCGCGGGGAAAGGCAGGTCGCTCCTTGTCTACGGCGCGGCCTCCGGCGTCGGTATGGCTACGATACAACTTGCCCGAGCGCTTGGCGTCTCGAAAATAGTCACCACTGCCTCCGGCGGCGACAAGGTAGAATTTGCGAGGCGCCTTGGCGTGTACCACGTCATCGACCGCTCGCAAACGGCAGACATTGCCGACGAAGTCGTGAAACTAACGGGCGGAGTCGACATAGTAATAGACCACGTGGGCGCGGCGACTTGGCAAACAAGTATGGCCGCTCTCAAGGCCGGCGGCAGGATGGCAGTCTGCGGTATGACGTCGGGCAACGACGCGACTGTGCCGGTGCGAATGTTTTACAGCAAGCAAGTTACGATGACCGGCGCACTTATGGGCACGAAAAAGCAGCTGGTTGAACTTGCAAAATTTGTGGAGGCAAAAAAGATCCGGCCGGTAATAGACTCCATCTTCCCGCTTGCGCAGGCGCGGCAAGCCCAGGAAAGGATGGAGCAGGGCCGTCACGCGGGCAAGATCCTGCTTGCCTGCTAGGACTTGCCGTTCAGTATCTCAAGCGTGTCCTCGGCGATGTCCATAGCCGTGTGCGAGTCTAGGTTCGGCTCAAGCGTCAGGACAAGTGTATGCCCGTCCATGAAAAACGTCAGGAGCGATATCTTGTCCCGCTCGACGTAGGCAAACCGCGCCTTTCCCATCGTGTCATCAAACTTGTGCCTCATAGACTTGCGGAGCGCAGTCTGCGCAAGATAAAGCTCGTCGTTGCTCTGGTCAGTTATCGAGTCGATGCCCTTGCGCATCCCGCCCGCAATAACCGCGCCCATGTCGTCGATGACCGCGGCGTACCTTACGTCGTCGTTCAGCGCAAAAACCTGTTCGCAAAGCTTTGCAAAATCCATGTCCTTTTCTGGGCTCCAGCCGCCTTTTGAGTTTTTGTAACCATCTGGTTTAAAGCGCACTTGCGGCCGCGTTACTGCGTTGAAGATAGGCCAGGTCGAGGTTGGCGGGGGTTCACATGTGAAAGTGATGGGCATAATCAACGTAAGCCCCGAGTCGTTCTACAAGGGCTCTGTCAGGGTCGGCGCAACGGAAATTGCAGAAGCCGCCAGGGAGATGCAGGAGGCTGGAGCGCACATCATAGACATCGGCGCCATGTCAACCGCGCCTTACCTCGAGACGATGATACCGGCGAAAGAGGAGATACGGCGGATGACAGAGGCGCTGTTGGCGGCCAAATCTGCCTGCAGCCTGCCAGTTTCAGTCGACACGCCTCGCGCTGAAGTGGCAGGGGCGGCCGCAAAAGCAGGGGCAGACGCGATAAACGACGTGACGGGATTAAAGTACGACCGCAAGATGACCAAGGTGGTTGCAAAGGCCGGCCTGCCAGTCATAGCCGGTGCCTACAGCAGCGCGCCTGCCAGGGGTAACGTCGCGGGCACGCTTAAGGCACTGAAGGAGACCATAGCAATCGCGAAAAAGGCCGGCATAAGCGATGTCATAGTCGACCCCTCAATCGGCTTTTTCAGGGGCGAGGGCAAGAATCCTTTTTTCACGAAAATGACCGACCTGCCCTGGTATGCGCGCGACCTGCAGGTCCTGTCAAATATCGATAAAATTGCCAGGCTGGCCCCGGTGTGCGTCTCTGTTTCGAGAAAGTCGTTCATAGGGCACCTTCTGAACCTGGAAGCAAAAAAGTGCCTTGTGCCTTCAATTGCGTGCGAAATCGTGGCAGTAATTAACGGTGCCAGCGTGATAAGGACTCACAGCGCGAAAGAGACTGTACAGGCGCTTGCGATGCTGGAGCTTTTGCGCTAGCTGGCAAACGCTTATAACGCTTTTAGCTGACTAGACAGGAAGGGAATAGTTGGACTTTAAAGAAGGTCTCACGTTCGACGACGTGCTTCTTGTCCCGAAAAGATCGCCTATCATCTCGCGCACTCAAACCGACCTCAAGACAAGGCTTTCGCGAAAAATAAACCTCAACATACCGCTGGTGAGCGCCAACATGGACACCGTGACAGAGGCGCACATGGCAATCGCGCTTGCAAGGGAAGGAGGCATCGGGATAATCCACCGGTTCATGACCATTGAGGACCAGGTGGACGAGATACTGAGGGTCAAGCGCTCCGAATCCGTTGTCATAGAGCAGCCTTACACCGTCAGCCAGGACATGACGGTTACCGATCTGAAGAAAAAGATGGCCGAGTACGAAGTCTCCGGGATGCTCGTCGAAGAGGCGGGCAAACTCGTCGGCATCATAACCCGGCGCGACATCACTTTTGAAAATAACCACAGGCGCAAGGTGTCAGAGCTGATGACAAAAGACGTCATCACAGCCAAGGCCGGCACGACCATAGAGCAGGCAAAGGAGATCCTGCACAAGTACAGGATTGAAAAACTGCCGCTGGTCGACGCCAAGGGCAAGGTAGCCGGCCTGATAACCAGCAAGGACATCCAAAAGATGGAGGACTATCCTTACGCGGCAAAGGACAGGAAGGGCCGCTTGCTCGCCGGCGCGGCAGTCGGCGTCAAGGGCGATTATCTAGAGAGGACGGAGGCGCTGCTCGAGGCTGGCGCTGACACGCTCGTAGTCGACATCGCGCACGGCCATAGCGACAACGCCATCAACACCGTCCGCATGATAAAGAAGGCCTTTCCCAGCTGCGACCTCATAGCAGGCAACGTCGCCACCGGCGAGGGCGCCCGGGACCTGATAAAGGCTGGCGTGGACGCGGTCAAGGTCGGCGTGGGCTCGGGCTCGATATGCATTACTAGAGTCGTCACCGGCTCGGGCGTTCCGCAACTGACAGCAGTCATAGACGCGGTCAAGGCCGCAAAAGAATACGACATCCCGGTCATATCAGACGGCGGCGTCCGGACTTCGGGCGACGTGACAAAGGCGCTTGCAGCCGGCGCGTCTTCAGTCATGGTAGGCAGCCTCTTCGGTGGAACCGACGAGAGCCCGGGCAAGACGCTTGTGAAAAACGGCAAGAAATTCAAGATGTACCGGGGCATGGCGTCATACATGGCGTCGCTTGGCAGAAAATATAGGGAAGAGGGGCCGCAGGTGGTCGAGTCTGACGACCTCAACGACTACGTGCCCGAGGGCATCGAGGCGATGGTGCCCTACAAGGGGAGCGTCGTCGAAATAGTCAGGCAGCTGGCAGGAGGCCTGCGCTCGGGCCTTAGCTACTGCGGCGCCAAGACAATCCTGGAGATGCAAAAGAACGCAGAATTCGTCAGGATGTCGCCGGCAGGCTACATGGAAAGCCAGCCACACGACGTAGACGTGATGTAGATTTGTCGCAAAAGACCTTTTACGCGATGCTGGCTGCTGGCGCGGTGTTTATCGCAGTCGGCGTAGCTGCCTCCATCTATTCCGGCGTGGCAGTCAAGGTCCCGCTTGACAACACACTTGGGCCCGGCCTTTCAGACGAAATCACGCCAGAGATGGACGAAGGCAACAGTCTCTCGATACACGCGGCAGGTTCCACCTTTGACTTTACCGCGCAGGACCCCGATGAGAACACCCTTACATCCGTGAAAGACCAGACAGACTATCGCTACGGCCTGACGGCGAGCAAGCCGGGCGAGTACAGGATAACAATAAAGAACACCGGCGACTCCGACGTGGTCATAACCGGCACGGCGCAGACAAAGGCCGGCCCGCTCGGGTTCACAGGGCCAATGATGCTCATCATAACGGGCGTAATCGTGGTGGGCCTGAGCCTTAGGTTCCGCCGGCGCTAAAAGCTCGCCTTTTTGTACGAGCCGAGCACCTTCAGGTACGACGTCTTGGACCTTACCGCCGAAAGGACCTGCTTTACGGCCCTGTTGCCTTGGTGGCCCTCAAAATCCACGTAAAAGTTGTACTCCCACGGCGTCTCCTTTGTGGGCCGGGACTCTATCTTTGTCAGGTTGAGCCTGCGCAGGGCAAACTCGCCCAGTATCCCAAACAGCGCGCCGGGCACGTGTTTGACAGAGAACATGATCGACGTCTTGTAGTCCTTGCCTACCCGCCTGTCGGCGCCAGGTGCGAGGACGAGGAAGCGGGTGTAGTTGTTCTTCCTATCTTCTATCCCTTCTGCCAGCACTTCCATGCCGTAAAGCTCGGCGGCGCGCCGGCTTGCTATCGCAGCAGCGCCTTTCAGCTTTTGGTCCTTTATCATCTTGACAGCACCCGCGGTGTCGTACGCCATCAAAGGCTCGAGCTTTTTCCTGCGCAAGTAGCCCCTGCACTGGCCAAGCGCCTGCGGGTGCGAATACACAGACTTTATCTCCGAAATCTTGACGCCCCGGTTTGCTATCAGGCAGTGGTGCACTCTATGATACACTTCGCCTACAGCTTTTAATTTCGTGAGCAACAACAGGTCATAGACTTCGCCGACGCTTCCTTCTATCGAGTTCTCGACCGGAATGACGGCGTAAGCCACCTTTTTCCTTTCAGCGGCCTCAAAGACGTCTGCAAAGGATTTCAGCGGCATGAGGATTGCGCCGGGGAAGTACTGTAGGGCGGCCATCTCGCCGTACGCCCCGCGTTCTCCCTGAAAGGCAACCCTTGCTGCCATCTGGGCTACTTGCCCGCCCTGTGTATCTGCCTGACCGCTTCCTTGCCGTAGTCGTGGGTCACCTTGCGGGGCTCCCACGCGCCGCATTCGATGCACTTGACGGTGTCGTTCACCCTGACGGTGTCGCCTCCGCACATGAAGCAGAGCGTGTAAAGAACGCCAAACTCTTTTTCTGCCATTGTAAGGTGCACTGTGGAGTTGAGCAGGCTCGTGACACGTCCGCGGATGATATCGCCGGTGCGGAATACAGGCCTGTCACGCCTGTCCCGGCCTACCCTCATTGAGGCGATTGCAGAGTAGCCTGAAATCGATCTTGCGCCGTTTATGTAAAGTACCTTGACTGACACCATGCTGGCAAATATCATTTCGACGTATCCCACAATGATGTCTCCCACCTTTGGCAACGTCGGCGCGTTCTTGGGCTCTATCTTGATCACGCGCCTCTTAAGGTCGTACACCTTGGCTCCAATGGCCGCCGACCTTACCGTGCCGTCGGGTGCCAGGTAAGTGTTCTTGCCGCCTTCGAACTCTTCAATCGAGGCAAGCTGTTCCCCCGGCAATATGGGCTGGGTATCCTGTTTTTCCAATTCAAAGCAAGTTGGCTTGGGCAAGTTATAATCCTTTACGGGCGCCGCATTCTTGGGGCTCTGCATGCCAAAAATGAGCACAAAAATGCTTTGATTTGAAAAAAATTGAAAAGGCCGGAACCAAACATTCATGTTTTTTTGTGCCGGGCAAAGATAATAAAGGTATAAAGACAAGTAGAGGCAAAGGTGTTAGTGTGAGCCAGAATACTCTGTCACTAAAGGTTCTTGAAGCGTATACCCGAGACGTCGGTAGGGGCGTGGCCAGGATTGACTACGACTCGATGGACTCGCTGGGCGCATCAACTGGCGACGTTATTGAGATTAGGGGCAAACGCAGGACGGTTGCCAAGTGTTTACCGCTTTACCCATCAGACGAGGGTAAGGGGATTATTCGCGTTGACGGCCTAGTGAGGAACAACGCTGGGATCGCAATCGGCGACACCGTGACTGTCAAGAAGATAAAGGCGGTCCCGGCCGAGAAGGTCATAGTCGCTCCGCTTGAGGCTATACCGCCAATCGACGAGCGCTATCTTGCAGACGCGCTAGAAAGCGTTCCACTTATCAAGGGCGACAACGTGATGGTGCCGTACTTTGGAGGCAGGCTCACCTTCCAGGTAATCGGCGTCACGCCGGCCGCAGACGCGGTTCTTGTCACTCAAAAGACGATATTCCACATAGCTGAAAAGGGCGAGACCATGAGGGGCGTACCCCAGGTCACCTACGAGGACATCGGCGGCCTGAAGGAGGAGATCCAGAAGGTGCGCGAGATGATAGAGCTGCCATTGAGGCACCCGGAGATATTCGAGAAACTTGGCATTGAGGCGCCAAAAGGCGTGCTGCTGTACGGCCCGCCAGGAACAGGCAAGACG
>NZ_DASWIL010000021.1:0-31603 GCF_036397675.1 Nitrososphaera sp.
CCTTGGTGAACGTCCCCCCTACGTCGATGCCAACCCGTATCCTTCTTAAAGCCTGCATAAATGTTAGGCAAGCCTAACTAGCTGCTGATTTGTAATTTAAACCCTGTGTGAGGACACTGGTGAAAATTCGGGTGAAACTGACTGCCTGTTGATTTTGGGTCATGGAGTGGTGAATTAGGGTGATGACTCGTTTTCAGCTACTTTCCACTTCTTTCGGTCTTGAAAAACGTACCCTTTTGTCTCAACAATCCGCGTAGTGAACCAACCACAAAGGCTGAAAAGGTACACACGTTGAGGACAACGAGGAACAGCATATCTTTGTAATTGAAATTCTGGCTACCAAGCACGTAGATTGATACTATGTTGTTTCCCACGTAAATCGAAAGAGCAACTGCTTGGATCACAAGCGAGGTGGCAAAGAATAAAGTTGACCCTATAGGTATAATATCATCAGTGAATAACCTTGCGCAAGTTACCACCAATAAAGCCAGAATCAGTAGGAATTTTGCATACTGCATCCCTGTAAAGAAGAGCTCTATCTTTTCTTTGATTGATAACGGGCCTTTTAGGATGTTTGAAAATCTTTTCTTAAAACCACGAGTGTGTCCTTCACTTATCCGCGATCTTTGTCTAAAGTATGTATATAATCTTGAAGGAGCTTCGCAGTAGGCAACTAGGGAAGGGTGGAAAAGGATCCTTTTGTAACTTAATCCATGATCTTGGAGGTGAAGCGCAAGGGTAAGATCCCAGTCTTCAGTAAGGTCGTGGGAAAATCCAGTCCTTCGCAATACGTCTGCACGTATCATGAAGAGGCTACCCGTTATCTGAAGTGGAAGTTCCATCTCCTCTTTTGCAACAAACTCTATCATATTCCTTCGTGCTAGTCTGAAGCAGATTCCGCGATAAACCCAACCGCTCTGTGCACCTATCGATGGAATGGGAGAGCCTTGTACCGCAGCCAACTTTTCGTCCTTAGCAAAGTATTGTACAAATTTCTCCAGCAAGTCCTTATCAACTATGTGATCTGCATCCACTACCAGTGCGTATGCACTTCGCCTATCCATCTCGTGGATTGCCAAGTTGAGTGCCCCTCCCTCCCATCCTTTCCGTGAGTTTCTATGTAATACCTTCATGTTTGGTATGTCCTCTTGCCACTTTTGTAACTTGTCAAGTGTCCTATCGTCTGAATCGTCCACCACGATAACTTGGAAATTTTCAAATCCATATGTCAGCGCTGAGAATGACTTCATCAGTCTATCAATAACATTAATTTCATTGTAGGATGCCACAAGTATAGAGATGAATGGTTTTTTCGCCAGGGGTCTTCGCCGCATCTGACTATCATGTGGTTTATCGTCGAATGAGAAACTGCTAAGATACGGTTTAGACAGGTCTTTTGAAAGTAATCTGGGTGCGTTGACCGTTGAAATTACTCGTCTTGCCACAATTAAGAAGACTAGATATCTAATAGCAAACGCTAGCATGATTACTGCAAGGAATAGACAGGCTACGCTGAGTAGGTTCAATCTACGGTCACATCCTATAGTCGGCATCGTATTTTAGCAACGCGATGACCGAAAGATTCCGTTAGTTCATTCTAATCCAGCAACTATCTTTGCCATTGGAAAGCCATCCAACTTGATTTATCCTGAGAATGTCGTTTATCTCACGCCAAGTCTGCTTTTCCACCCATCCCTTGCAGTACACCTTGATGCAGTCCTTTTCGTTTGATATGTTGACCTTCTCTATCCTTTTTCCTAGTTGAACGGCAAAGTTGCTCTTGACCTCTGCACCTTTCGCTATCAGGTCTATTATCTTGTCATGCCCAAGGCTGAGGTCTATTCCTGCGGCTTCAGCCGGTGTCTTGCCTGCTAACCCTTCATGCTCTCGGAAGTAGTTGTGGTATATACGATGCCCGAACTGGAAAACTTGGTTCTCTAGTCCTCGTCGCTTTTGTTCAGATGCTCCCGCTGCACGTGCGTGGCAAGCATCTCGGCGCTGTCAAACTGCTCGCCGAAAAAACTGGCACACGCCTTGCCTTTTCTCAGACCGCATTGGGCGGTAGTTATCTCTATGTATCATCGCACAAAAACAGGCTGTCAGTCAGAGCGCGCTTTTAGCCATTGGCCGACCTTTGGCAGGACATTGTTTTGCGAGTACGAGCTCGCAATCAACCCGACGTGGCCGGTGTGGAACCTCATCAGCCTCTTATCTTGGCTTGAGACCATGTCGTTGAGGGGGGTGCTGCAATCCGGCGACACCAAGTGGTCCTCGTCGGCGACCAGGTTGAGCAGCGGGACCGTTATCTTTGACAGATCCACCACAAGGTCACCCAGCATGAATTCGTTTTTCGCAAGCAGGTTCTTCTGGTAAATGTCGGCTATCCACTGCCTAAAAGTCTCGCCTGCTATCTGCGGCGTGTCGTAGAGCCACTTTTCAATACGCAAAAAGTTGCCGACAAACGACTCGTTGTCGATATTCTGGACGAGGTTGAAGTATTTGGCGACTCCCTGCTTGAACGGCTTTAGCGCAGAATAGCAGGCATACAATTGTTCGGGCGGCAGATTGCCGACCGTGTCGCGCATTTTCATGACATCCATGTTCTTGGCCATGTTGCCGATTACCGTTGAGTCGCGCTCGGTGTCGATGACAGGCGCGATAACTGCTAGGTTGCGCACCTTTTCCTGGTGCAGCGCGGTGTACATGATGGACATGCTTGCGCCCATGCAGTAGCCATGCAGCGTCAGCTTGTCAACCTTGTTCTTCTTGAGCACCATGTCTACACAGTCGTCGATGTAGGAGTTGACATAGTCGTCAAACGAGACGTACTTGTCTACGCTCGTCGGGTCCTTCCAATCTATCAGGTAGACATCAAAGCCCTGCTGCAGAAGGCTACGTATCCAGCTCTTGTCCGGCTGCAGGTCGAGCACGTAGGACTTGTTTATCAGCGCGTAAACCGTTAGGATCGGCGTCCGGGCAGTCTTGCCTGCAAGCGGCTGGTAGTGCAAGAGCCTGTACGCCCTTGTCTCTGCAAGTATCTCGTGGGGTGTCTGCCCGACTTCGACCTTGCCGGCCGTGTGGAGCACGGAACGGGTCTTTTCCAGCTTGCGGTAGTTCTCCTCCAAGTCGCGCGCTAGACCTTCCGCGGGTTTCTTCTCTTTATTTTCAACCGGCGAAGCGGGCTGCTCTGATTTTTCTGGCTTAAACTCTTGCTGCGTCATTCATTAGAGCCTCCATGCCCTTTTTCAAATCCCTGACCGCCCTTTTCAGTTCGTGCATGTCCTTCAATATCTCGTCAACCTCGCTTCGGGTCGGCAGGTTCAGCGCCTTGAAGTTTTTTTCTGTGATGGTCTGCATAGCCTTTGACATGTCCATCTGGCTGCTGAACACTTTGCCGTAGACTGAGGAGAACTCGGCCGAAGCAAAGAGGCCGGTGAACGCGTCCTCGAAAGACTCTATTATAGCCTTGCGATAACCGTCAAAGTCCTCCTTTGTTGCAAACTGCTTTGGCGACTTTTCCGCGGTGTCCTTTGCCGCCTTGGCGTATGCCGTGCTGACGAGCCCCCAGTAGACGTCAAGGTGGCCCTTCATCTCTGCCATTATCTTGCCCAGTCTTGCAAACTCATCGGCGTAAGAAGCAAAATCCTTGGAAAAGGCGTACATCGGTCCTATCGTGGGGAGTTTCAGAACTTCCGTCCAGGCGTCTAACATCTTGGTAGCTTGCTCCGGCGTCACGCCGGCAGGCGGGTTATCGTTGTTATCTTGCATAGCTAATACCTTCTATTATTGACTAACCTATGAGTCCACTGGCAAACTATTATAGTTTCTCCATAGAGAAAATGCATAATATCGGGATGGTTTATGTAATATTTATACTATGGCCTGTAAAACCCACACCTTCCACAATTGCAGAATTGCACTGATGTTAGGCTGGGTGATAATATCAAATATCAAATTTGCAATGCACGCTGACCCTAAAAAACATTTTATAAAGGAATTGCCCCGCCATTTCATGCCAGCGTTGGCTGCGGGCTCGTAGCTCAGCATGGATAGAGCGCCTGCCTTCTAAATTCTGTTGAAGACAGCCGGAAGTCGTGGGATCGAAGCCCACCGGGCCCGCCTAACCTCTTGCCGCAATAGCGTACGCGCCGCCTGCCCCATACGCAAGAGCTATGAGCATCCTTGACAGCATGACCGCGACGTCCTGCTGCTCTGCAAAAATCGACGTGTCTATCGCTAGGGCGGCGGGGAGCGCGGCAAGCGATACGGCAGCGACTATTAGCTGCTCGCGGTTGTCAGGCCCGCTGTACTTTTTCATCATCACGTACGTTGCCAGGTTGCCAAGCCCTATGCCGAGCAGTATGAGGTACTGGTAAAGCGCAGGGAACGCGGCGATGCTTGCAAACGGGCCGGCCCAGCAGACCGCGTTTAGTGCCTTTGCGCCTTGTGACCAGTGCCCGCTGTTTTTCATCCTACCGCGTATCGCTGGCAATGATTTTTTGAACTGGGGCCACGCGGCCCCAAATGTGGCGCCGAAACTCCCAAGCCATATTACTGCGTAATAATAAACGGGCGCGCTATTTAGAAAGGCAAGTTCAGACATTACTGCTCCCGCAAACACTGCCACGGCGACTCCGACAAAAAGCACGCCAAACGCGCGCCTAGTTTCAAGCGCAGGATTTGACAACGGTGCAGGGTGGAGCAGTTGCTAATTTAAAGTAAAAAGAAGGGGGCCTTACCTGGCCTGTCCCGACACCCTGGTCCACTTGGCGAGCGAGGCGGCCGCAGTCGCCCACTCTGTGACAGAGCGGTAGACCGGCACATTTGCAGCCTCTATGCGCTTTGAGATGTACTCGGTGAATGGGCCTCCCATCGCGCCGATGAGCACCGGCTTTTTGGCCTGCTTCTGGAACGACGCCAGCACGTCAACGATGGTCTCTTCGAGCGGATCGTCCTGGAAAACGAACCAAGGCATGATGATGTCTATGTTGGGGTCGTCCATGAACGCCTGTATCGCAAACCTATAGTCGTCCGCGTTTGCGGACCCTGTGATGTCGCACGGGTTGCCGATGACGTAGGTCGCTGGGTAGTGCTCCTTGAACGCCTTCTTCGTCTGCTCTGAAAGCTCTGCGACCTGGAGGCCGAGGCGCTCAAAGTTGTCTATCGCAGCTATGATGGGGCCCGCGCCGTTTGTAACAAGCGCCACCCTGTTGCCCTTGGGGGCCGGCTGCCAGTCAAGCGCCTTGAGCGACGCCGTCAGCTCCTCATACGAGTCGACTGAAATGATGCCTGCCTGCTCCATTGCACCCTTGACGACGCCAAACGAGCCGCCCAGCGAGCCAGTGTGCGACGCGGCCTGCTTGGCACCCCTTGCGGACCTGCCGTTCTTGAACATGACTATCGGCTTCTTGCGCTCTTTGATGACCTTCCTGGCGGTGTTCATGAACTTGCGTCCGTCTCCAAGGCCTTCGACGTAGAGGCCTATCACCTTGGTGTTGGGGTCCTCTGACAAGTACCATATCATGTCGGCCTCGTCCACGTCTGACCTGTTGCCGTACGAGATCATCTTGGACATGCCGAAGACGTCCGAGCTTTCCATGAACGCGATGCCAACGGTACCCGACTGCGATAGGAACGCCACGTTGCCGTTCTTTGGCCTAAGCATTCTTGCGTGGCCTTGGAACGCGCAGTCGAGTCTGTTAGCTCCGTTGAACATGCCGATGCAGTTCGGGCCGATTATCCTTATTTTCAATTCGGACGACAAGCGCTTGACCTCCGCCTCTATGGCCGCGCGCTCGCCCCCAAGCTCCTTGCCGCCTCCGGAAATCACGACAAAGTTGTGGATGTTCTTCTTTGCCGCCGACTTTAACAACTCTGGCACGAATTTCAAGTCAACCGTGACGACGACGAGCTCGACAGGGTCAGCAATGTCATCAAGGCTCTTGTACGCCTTGATGCCCATTATCTCCGGATACCCTTTTGCGTTTACAGGGTAGACTTTGCCCTTGTAGTCGTGCTTGACCATGCTCTCCAATACGGAATTTCCGACCTTGCCGGCTTCCGGCGACGCGCCGATAAGAGCGATTGACTTTGCATTGAAGAACAGGTCCATGAACGACGAGTCGGGTTGCGCCCTTGAAATCGCGTTTGGATCGGCATTTTGGCGCAGGATTATCTTGGCGTCAACGACGTAGTAGCTCTTCTCGTAGAATATTACTGGGTTAAAGTCGATGCTCTCGTAGAACGTTGCCATGTCGGTGCCCAAGTTGCCGATGCTGACAAGCGCGTCTGCTATCATGTTCTTGTCCACCGGAGCAGCTCCGCGGAAGCCTTCGAGTATCTTTTTGCCTTTCAGTTCTTCGATCATGGAAAGGGCGTCCTCCTTTGTTATCGGGAGCACCCTGAATGCGACATCTTTGAACACTTCAGTGTAAATGCCGCCTATGCCGGCCATGATTATCGGGCCAAACTGCGGGTCGTTCTGCAGGCCCACGATAAGTTCGGCGCCCTGCGGTACCATCTTTTCAAGCAGGACTCCCTTGACGCTGTACTGGCTGGAAAGCCTTCCGTGCATGTCTGCAAAAGCCTCTTTTACCTGCGCCTCGTTCTGCAGGCCCACCTTGACGCCCTTGACGTCAGTTTTGTGCAGGATCTGGGGCGAAACTATCTTGGCGACGAGCGGGAAGCCTATCTGCTTCGACCTGGCTTCGGCATCAGCCTCGCTTTTGACAAGCGCGTAAGGTGGCACCTTGACGCCATATTCAGTCAAGACCTGCTTAGCCAACTCTTCCGTGATTACTTTTTCCTTGGTTGAGAAAACGCCATCAAATATGTTTTGGACCTTTTGACTGGCCATGTCTGTTCTTGAAAAAAGCCCCTCAAGCTTCTTTTAAAGTTACCTCACCATCCGTGCAAAGTTTCTATACATCAGCTGACACATTTCGGCAAGTTTTTCAACTTCGCCTGCCTTTGGCGTTATGCCGTTTTTGTCAAGGTTTTCCGCCCTTACTTCTACGCCGTACTCTTGAATCCAAGACCCTATCATGGATTTGTCGACTTCAAGGTGGAACTGGATGCCGTAGGCGCTTCCCACCCGAAAGGCCTGCGGGTAGAGGTCGCTGTACGCAAGCACCGTTGCCTCCTTTGGGAGCTCGTACGTGTCGCCGTGCCATTGGAACACCTTCATCTGCGTTTCAAGGCCTGCAAAGAGGCCTTTTCTGCCCTCGTCAGAGAACGAGACATCGAACCAGCCGATCTCTTTCTTCGAGCCTTTGAATACGCGCCCGCCTACCGCTTGCGCTATCAGCTGGGAGCCGAGGCATATGCCCAGAACCGGGATGTCGTTTCTGATGGCGTCG
This sequence comes from Nitrososphaera sp., assembly GCF_036397675.1. Taxonomy (GTDB): domain Archaea; phylum Thermoproteota; class Nitrososphaeria; order Nitrososphaerales; family Nitrososphaeraceae; genus Nitrososphaera. The sequence continues at coordinate 7,359 of NZ_DASWIL010000021.1, forward strand.
CACACGAGCTCTTTCTCTTTTTGCAGATAGTGGAGGTCGTCGTAGACTGCCATCGGGCCACCAAGGATGACGATTGCAGAGTAGCCGGCAGAGTTTGCCGATTCCAAATCCTGCGCCCTTTTCTTTTCGATTTCAAAGCTGTCGGCTTTTAACAGCCGCTCAAGCGTCCCCAGCGTTTCGCAGGCGATGTTCTGCACCGACAGGACCTTTTTCAATCGAATCAAGTCTGTACGGGCGGTATTTATTCGCCGGCAAAAGTGTTAAATCGCTCTAAGCTCAAGATACAGCTGCCGATGGGCTACCCCGCCTCAGACGAACTGGTACTGGAAAAGATGAGGAGCTTTGTTGGCCAGCTGAACGAGGAATCCGAAAAGGGCTCCGTCGTCGTGGTCGAAGGCAGACGTGACGCCGAGGCGCTTTTCCGCATAGGATTTACCGGGAACCCTGCAATATTCCACAACTTCAAGGGCATTGCAGACTTTGTCGACACCCACGGCCACACCGGAAAGAAGATAATCCTTCTTTTGGACATGGACAGGACCGGCAAGTACCTCACAAGCAAGCTCGTCTCGCAGCTGCAGACACGGAGGAAAAATGTCACGCTCTTCTACAAGCACGCGCTGGCAAAGATAACAAATGGCAAGGTGAGGCACGTCGAAGATCTGACCATATTTGCGCCCCAGATGTCCGGCATCACGGGAAGCCGCAAGGATCTCTATTTCTATACATAAAAGCACTTATATCCAAGCAAGGCTGAATTTCAGCCAGTAACGAACAAACCACTAACGAGGTATTGAAGAAAAATTGCCTAGCACAGGAATCGTAAAGTATCATGTTAAGCTAAAGTTTGAAGTTGATGGTTTGGTCGAGAAGGCCGACATAATCGGTGCGATTTTTGGACAGACCGAAGGCCTGCTTGGACCAGAGATGAACCTCAACGAGTTGCAGAAAGTGTCAAAGGTTGGACGAATAGAGGTGAACGTCGAGACGAAGGGCAACGTGGCCAAGGGTGACGCCCTGATACCCATGAGCACCGACATCTCGACGGCCGCGCTGATAGCGGCAGCCATCGAGAGCATCGACAAGGTGGGGCCGTTCCAGGCCAAGTTCCAGCTCGTTGGCATCGACGACATCCGCGCAATCAAGAAGAAGGTCATAGTGGACAGGGCCAAGAAAATAGTCCAGGACTGGGCCACCAAGACCATCTCTGAGGGTGAGGAGATGTTAAAAGATGTCTACGATGCAAGCAAGCCCGGGAAACTGACCTCATACGGCAAGGCCCAGCTTGCGTGCGGAACCGGAGTTTTTGATTCAGAGTGGATAATACTCGTGGAAGGCAGGGCGGACGTCATCAACCTGCTCCGTGCCGGCTACGACAACTCTATTGCAATCGAAGGCGCAAGGATAGACGAGACGGTCGTGAAGCTGACGGAGGGCAAGAAGGTCATTGCCTTCCTTGACGGCGACAGGGCTGGCGACCTCATCCTCAAGGAGCTTGTCGGAGTCGTCAAGGTAGACAAGGTGCTTCGCGCGCCGGCAGGCAGGGAGGTAGAAGAGTGCACGCCGCTTGAGATTACGGAGATACTAAGAGACGCGTATTCAGAAGTCCCGCAGCCAAGAGCGGAGCCTCCAGCGCAGGAAGAACACAGGAATGAGCGCCGGGACGGCGACGACCGCTACAGGGAGAGGGGCCGCGGAGGAGGCAGGTACCGCGACCGTGGCGGATACGGCGACCGCGACAGGAACTACCGCGGAGGAGGCAGGTACCGCGACCGCGAGAGGAGCGACTACGACAGGCCACGCGAGGAGTACGTACCGGCTCCAGAGCCGGAACAGGCTTCCGTGACGCCAGGCCTGCCATCCGCTGCAGCGGCAAACGACGCGCCAGAAGTGCTTACAGCCATCCGCGATGTGTACCCGCAAATAAACGAGACGCTCGAGGCAATCATCCTCGACGGCTCGATGAAGCAACTGCTGAAAGTTCCGGTATCTGAGGTAATCAAGAGGCTCGACTCGGCGGAAGGCGCCAAGTACCTGGTCATAGACGGCATCGTCACCCAACGACTGGTCGATGCGGCGGACAAGGCCGGCATCGAGTACATCGTGGGCCACAGGACGACCGGCGTGACCAAGGCCGCCGAGATAAAGGTCAGGACTTTCGGCGACGTGGGCATCACGAATTAAATGCCGGAAATAAGACTTCAGCACATACTGACCCTGGTGCAGCTCCTGGCCAAGGGGGCGCGCCACAACTTTGTAGAAGTAACAACAGGGGACCTTGGCAAGAACATCAGCAGGTCGCAGCAGGCGGCGTCAAAGCACCTGCTCGACCTGGAAAACTCGGGCTACATCGAGCGCGTCCGGCGGGGCCAAAAGTTTGGCGTGCGCGTGACTGACAAGGGGTACTCTGAAATCCAGAGCCTTTTTACATCGTTAAAGTCTGCGCTCGAGTCCGCGCCTGCCGCTATAGACTTTGAGGGAACCGTCGTATCAGGGATGGGCGAGGGCGCATACTACATGTCGCTTGAAGGCTACAAAAAACAGTTCAAGGAAAAGCTGGGTTACGAGCCGTACCCGGGTACGCTCAATATCAGGCTCGTCGACCCGCTTTACATGACTGCACGGCGCGAGCTTGGCAGCCACCCTTCGATATTCATTGACGGCTTTAGCGACGGCACAAGGACGTACGGCTGGGTCAAGTGCTACCGCGCAACGATTGACGGCGTACAAAATGCGGCGGCCCTTGTCCTGGAGCGCACGCACTATGACGACAGCATGCTTGAAGTAATCGCGCCGGTGTCGATAAAAGACTCTGCTGGAATAAAGCTAGGCGACAGGGCAAAAGTCCGGGTGCACGTTCAGATGCCGTAGATGCTGTCGCCAAGCTCCTCTTTCATCTTGGAGCTCTTGGAGCCCGGTATCGGGGTCGAGAGCCTTATCACCTGCACGTCGAGGTTGCGCTTCTTGCAGTTTTCTGCAACGTCCTTTTCGCTGTGCGCCTGGTCGTAGCCGAGTGCTATAACGTTTGGCCTGACGTACTCGACAGTGTCATAGAGCGTGCCTTCCCTGCCTATGATGGCAAGGTCTACAAAGCCTAACGACTCGACCAGCTCTTTGCGCAGGTTCTCGTCGTGGTAGATCTTGCGGTCCTTTTTGATCTTTTGCGCAGTCGCAGTCCTTGCGATTACGACCACCAGAAAATCGCCCGCCGCCTTTGCAGCCATTAGCGTGTGGATGTGGCCAGGGTGTATCAGATCAAACACTCCGCCTACAAGCACCACTTTGAGCGCGTCGCGCCCTATGAAAGTCAGCTTTGAGTGGTCGGTTTTTTCCACCATGCCCATACTTGCAAGCCTGACAATCCTCTCGTCAAAGAATTCCCTGCTCACCGCAAGCCTAGACTTCATCCGCTCATACGCTGGAACTAAGGGCTCTAGCGTGCTTGCGTACAGAGAAGCGAGCACTGCCTTGTCTACCGGATCCATCTATATCCCGTGGTAGTGCTTGTGGGTTTGCATAACGCTATAAATCATTCGCAACTATTTCCTTGCGACGTAATAGTAGTTCAGTATGTCGCCTTCCACGCTCTTTATTTCCACCCGCCCAAAGCCTGCCTGCGCAAGCATCTCCATGGCCTTCTTACGGCCCCACACCGTGCCAAGGCCGTCGCCTCCGTAGGCAAGCGAGACTGTCATGCAGTGCATGGTCGAAATCGCGTAGAGCGTCGGCGCAAGCGGATTGTTCATGTTCTCGTGCAGATTGCTTGACGCCGCGATGTCTTGCATCAGAAACACGCCGTCCTTTCGAATTGCTCTGCCTATGCCTTTGAGCACCCTTGCCGGCTTTGCCTGGTCGTGTATCGTGTCAAACGCGGTTATCAGGTAAAACCTGTTGTGGTCCTCCAGCTTGGCCGCGTCGGCTATTTTGAAGTGAGCATTTGCAAGTTTCATCTTTTTTGCCTCCTCCCTCGCGGCTTTTAGCCCGTCCCTTGAGATGTCATAGCCGTAGAACCTGCTTTTCGGGAATGCCTTTGCCATCAGGTTTATCGCGTGCCCTTGGCCGCAGCCGACGTCAAGAACATCTGCGCCATCTTTGAGGCAGCCGACCATGCCCGAAAGCGGCAGTATCTGGTTGACAAGCCTTGCGTCAAAGACGCGCGCTGTTTCTTCTCCTTGGAGCTCTTGGAACTTGGGGAATGCCGAGTACGGGACTCCGCCGCCCTTGCGGAAGCACTCTACTACCTTCTCCTCAACGTTTGCCATCAGTGCAACGTACTGCGCAAAAACCGAAAGGTTGTCTATGCCTGCCATCCTGGTCAGTACGGCTGCGTGCTCTTGCGGCAGACTGTACTTGCCAGTCGCGGCGTCATATTCTATTATCCTGCCAGTCACCATTCCGCCTAGCCACTCGCGCACGTAGCGCTCGTTGAGTCTCGCGGCCTTTGAAATTTCTTGGCTTGTTGCAGGTTCCATCCTAGACATGGCGTCAAAAAGGCCGACCTTGTGCCCCACGCCTGTCATGAGGCAGAGCATGCCGTCGTTTACTATCGAAAGCATCCTTTCCGGGAAATTCTCTGTCATCGGATGCTTGCGGTTGATTATTGATAATAAACTTTAAGCAAATAAGCAACCTGCGCCATCTTTGTATGTTGTCGACGCCGGCAGAGATAAAGCGCCGCCTGGAGCAGAACTGGCTTGAGTTTCTGAAGGCAAACTCGGCCAAACTATCTATGGATTCGCTTGACGGTGCAAGCCCTCCCTCAGTGTTCGTCGGCAGGTACGGTTACCCAAAGGTCCGGGTCGGGCCGATGATACCTCCGCTGCATGGCGACACGGCTGTTTACGACAAGAGCGAGATGTGGGTCGGAAAGACCCTGGAGGAGATAGCCAATTACAGGCTGTCGCTTGTGCGCGGCGTCGCAAGCCTGAGCGTGGGGCAGACAGAAGGCCGCTACATTGAGCAGCTGCAGGAGCTTGCCATGTCTGAAAAACCTGCGGAAAGCGAAGCCACGTTTGAAAAACGCCCGCTTGCAGACACCGACCTTGCCCGCGAATTGAGGCTGAACAGCGAGGCCGCTCCCTTTGGGCCTGCAGCGCCCATCAAGACGTTCAAGACCTCGTCGCTGTCTGCGGACCAAAAGATCGAGACCGCGTTCTACGACAGCGACCTAAAGGCCGCAGACGCCGTCATGGAGCTTTACGAAAAAGGCGTCGAGGTAAGCAGGATACACCGCGTGCTGTCGGTAGGCATGCTTGGCATGAAAAAGAACCGCAAGCTGGTGCCCACGCGCTGGAGCATAACTGCAACCGACGATATGATTTCAAGCAGGCTCGTCAAGCAGAACGAGACAAACGTCGAGATAACCCTCTTTGAAGTTAGGCAGTTTTCGCACCTTGGCAACTACTATTCAGTCATCTTGATACCTGACAGCTTGTGGAGCTTTGAGATGATAGAGTCATGGTACGCCGGCGACGGGAAAATGGCGGTTGGCGCTGATTTCGAAGATGCAAGGGTGCTTGACCACTACCCTTCGATTGCCGGCGCGTACTTTGCAGCAAGGCTTGCCGTCGCAGAGCACCTGTCGCGCAGGGGCAGAAAGGCCGCGGCGCTGGTGCTGCGGGAAATACATCCGGAGTACGTGATGCCTGTCGGCGTGTGGCAGATAAGGGAGGGCGTGCGGGAGGCGCTCAAGAAGCAGCCGGCAAACTTTGACGCGCTAGACAATGCCCTTGCGTTTGCATGCTCGACCATGTCGCAGTCAAGAGCTGAAATCGCCCGGCGCAGCCAGCTGTGCAGGTCGCTCAAGTCGCAGACAAGGATAACTGATTTCTGACGCAAAGGGTCATATAGTTCCAGAACGAAGCCATGCCAATGAGCGACGCTCTCCCTGAAGGCATCAAGCATCTCGTAACGATAAAGCCGGTCGAAAAGGCGCCGAAACTCACGGACCAGGCAAAAAAGGAGTTGCAGGGCGTGGGGATGATGGACGACAAGGGCAAGCTGAAACTGAAAGGCGTGAGCCCCAAGATGCTCAAGCGCATGAAGCAGGAGGCGGTTGACTGCCCCGTGCTCAATCAAGAGATCGCTTTTGTGCAGTGCTACGTCTGCAAGAATTTCCACAGCCGGGTAACCGGACAGGTATACTGCAAAGGCGAGCCGCTCTAGCGCAAAACTTCATAAACCCTCCGCAGTTGTTTGCTGGTGATTGAGCTCCCCTCCAAAGGAAGCAGTCGGCATAACTGTCAAGAAAAGCGAGGACTTTAGCGAGTGGTACACCCAGGTGGTGCTCAAGGCCGGCCTTGCTGACTATGCGCCGGTAAAAGGGTTCATCGTGCTTCGGCCCTACGGCTACGCCATTTGGGAGTCAATCCGCGACTTGCTTGACAGGCGATTCAAGGAGACTGGCCACCAGAACGGCTTTTTGCCGGTCCTGATACCGGAGAGCCTGCTCTCAAAGGAAGAGGATCATTTCGCCGGCTTTACGCCTGAAGTGTTCTGGGTCACAAAGGCCGGCGACAACGATATCGGCGAAAAGCTGGCGCTGCGCCCGACGTCGGAGACCCTGGCATATTCGATTTTTGCTAAGTGGATATCAAGCTACCGCGACCTGCCGCTAAAGATCAACTTTTGGAACAGCGCTCTTCGTGCCGAGATAAAGGCGACCAAGCCCTTTGTGCGGACGTCTGAATTCCTCTGGCAGGAAGGCCACACCGTGCACGCGACGGCGGAAGAGGCCGAGCAGGAAGTCATGACGATACTTGGAATTTACCGGCAATTAATAGAGGAATACCTAGCGGTGCCTGCAGTCGGGGGCTTTAAGAGCGACAAGGAAAAGTTTGTCGGAGCAAATTATACGACTACGCTTGAGGGCATGATGGCAGACGGAAAAGCACTGCAGATGGGCACGTCGCACCACCTAGGGCAAAACTTTTCAAAGCCATTTGAGATAAAGTACGTGGGCAAGGACACGAAAGAGCACTTTGCCTGGCAGACGTCGTGGGGCGTCTCGTGGAGGCTTATTGGCGCGCTGATAATGGTGCACGGCGACGACAAGGGACTGATAATTCCGCCAAAGGTCGCGCCCATCCAGGTAGTCGTTGTGCCGATACACAAGGACAAGGATGCAGCCCTTGTCAAGGGCAGGGCCGCAGAAATAACGCAAGAGCTGAACCAGGCAGGCATCAGGGCGCACGTCGACGACAGGGACGAGTACACGTCCGGTTGGAAGTTCAACGAGTGGGAGATGAAGGGCGTGCCGCTTCGCGTCAACATAGGCGCACGCGACATCGAAAAGGACGGAGTCGAGTTCGTGAGACGGGACAGCCGCGAAAAGGTCCAGCATGACAGGGCAAAACTGGTCGAAGTCGCAAACAACCTGCTTGAGAGCATTCAGAAAAGCCTCTACGAGCGCGCAAAGGCGATGCTTGACGGGTTCATGAGCAAGCCTACGACATACGAGGAATTGAAGGCCACGATGGACGGCAGGGGCGGCTTTGCGACTGCAGGATGGTGCAGCGCGCAGGAATGCGAGCTGAAGATAAAAGAGGAAACGGGCGCAGACATCCGGGTTATGCCGTTTGACCAGGCAGGCATGCCGAAAAAATGCGTCTACTGCGGCCAGCCGGCGAAAAAACTGGCCCTTTTTGGAAGAGCATACTAATAAAGGAAAGGCTTTGACCTAGTCAGGTTGGTCAGCCTCGGGGACCTTTTCCCGTTCAGCAACGAGCTTGGGTACCTTGGCATCCTCCTCATCAGCTTTGTGGGGAGCATCATCGTCTTCATTCCGGTTCCATACGTCCCCGTGCTACTCGCGGCGGCCCTCAGCGGCAAGCTTGACCCGCACGTGTTGGCTGTTTCAAGCGCGGCCGGCGCCGTCATTGCAAAGACGATAATCTTTTTCGCAAGCTACTATGGCCGGAGCCTGCTCAGCACCAAGACGAGAAAGCGCATGCTGCCGCTGCAAAGGCTGGTCAGCAGGTACGGCTGGCCAGGCGCGTTCGTAGCGGCCGCAACTCCGGTCCCCGACGATGTCGTCTATATACCGCTCGGGCTTGCCAAGTACAGCCCCTGGAAGTTTGTGACAGCGACGTTTGCTGGCAAGGTCGCCATGAACGAGGTGATAGTGTGGAGCGCGATTTTCCTCGGCAGGCCTCTCGTGGAGGACGTGGTCACAAACACGCAGGACACAGCCACTCTCGTGATACTCACGGTGGCAAGCGTGGCGATAATGGGCGTGGTGATATACTACTCACTCAAGGTAGACTGGGGCAAGATAATTGGCCGGTGGTTCCCCTGGGCCCTCAAGGACGATGACGAAGAAGAAAAATCCTAGGCTTTTCGTTCCGAGTCGACGCCGCGCTTTAGCTCTATTTCAACATAGTCTTCTTCAATGCCGGTGACGCAGTCGGTGACGACTGCAATGACTGGCTGGAAGCGTATCTTGCCTAGAGGCATCTTGCCTTCCTTTTGCAATACGCGCAGCCTGCCTTTGAGCCCCGCTATGTGGTCGTCGCATACCACTGCAAGCATGTACTCTCCGTCTTTGGACTGGACGGAAACGACATGGGCAGGGGGCAGCCTGCACTCGACCCCGTCCACCTTTACAGAGCAAGACTCGGGCAAAAGCATGGGCGTGGCTTGTCATGTTCGGTATAAAACCTGTGCGCAGAAAATCAACTGGCTATCAAACGGCAAGGAAAGCTCTTGGATTAAGCTGCTAGCTGAAGGTTGAGAGTAGTTCATGAATGCAGAATTACATAATCGGTGACCCTGATTTTGGGCCGCAGTCTAAGCAATAAGCATTGAATTGCATTTTTCGTCCTGGATTCATCCTGCCTAAGGTTTCGCGATAATATTCTTCACCAGGCTTAATTGATCTATCGCATCTAGCACAAAGCCAATCTTGTCTAGCCTTCTTCTTGGTTAGGAATTTGACACTTTCGTATCTGTTCATTGGAATTACATTCCTCGGCGAATGATTATTTGTCCATGTATGTTACCGTCGTGTGATAGGTACCGTCTTTTTTCTTGTGTGTAAATATGGTTACGTCAATCGGTCGCCCGCTTTTGGTTGCCTCTAGTATCTGTATGGCAAGATCCAATGCCTGCACGGAATCTAACTGTATTCCAACTGCCTTCGCTCCTTGGTATAGCTTGTTGGTTTTTACACGCCCAGTGTCTCACGTGTCATAAACGAGGGTCATGTCCTCTTGTATAAAAGCTCCCTGCCTGAAGCAAAAAGTCCCGACTTGAAGCGGGCTGGGAAAAATCCCTATTGTGAAGCAGAAGTCTATTTTAAGTGCAAAATCCCGTAAGAAATTTGGTTTATAAAACGGGACTGCTGCCATGCTGGTGTAATGGGGAGCCGAAGAAGAAAGTCCAGCGCCCGGCCGATGAAAAAAACCGCCATGGTTGACGGTAGATGTCCCAAGTGCACGACCATTGTCAAATTCAAGGTTTCAGGACCCGTGGGAGACGAAATCTACGAATGCACGGGCTGCATGTCCAAATTCCATATAAACGACCTTTAGCTTTTCAACTGCCCTCGGCGGCTATCTGCGCAAGCGGGACTTGGGAGGGGTTCCTGTATTTCACGACCTGAGAGGCGCCTTGCCTCGGGTAGACGCCGTAGATGAGCGTGGCCTTGGCGACTGTCGAGTCTTTCAGGGTCACCATTATTATCTGGCTGTTCTGCGAGCGCTCGGTCAGGACCTTTGATAGACGCTCGGTGTTCTGCGCGTCAAGGTGGGCGTCGACCTCGTCCATCAGGTAGAAAGGCGACGGCTTGAGCGACTGCAGGGCGAGCAAGAACACCGTTGCCGTTATGGTCTTTTCGCCGCCCGAAAGAGCGGTCGACTCGCGGGCGACTTTGCCCGGGAACGCCGCCAGGAGCATCACGCCGCCGGCAAACACATCTTCGGGGTTTTCAAGTTCCAAGCGCGCCGTGCCGCCTGTGAGCCTCGAAAATGTCGCGCTGATGTCAGAGTCGACCCTATTGTAGGCGTCCATGAACATCTCTTTCTTCTCCCTGACTATCTGCTCTACGAACGAGACGATGGAGTTGCGCTCGCTTTCAAGCTGGTTGCGCCTACTCGACATGCCCCTGTAGCCTTCCATGACCTGCACATACGCCTCGTCGGCGCGCAGGTTTATCCGGGATTTTACGCCCTCGTACTCCTTAGAAAGTTCCATGATGGCGCCTTCCGCGTCCATAGAGTCGAGAAGGCTCTTGTACCCCAGCCATACAAGGTCGTTAGCAAGTCTGGATTCCCTCTCGGTCAGGTCGGAAATGTCCTTTTTCAAAAGCGCCGACTCGCGCTCCAGTATGTTGTTCTCCTTTGTTAGCCTGCGCTCGTCGTCGGAGAGGCCCTTTATCTTGCGCTCGTAATCCTGCAGCACGCCGTAGGCGTTTCCTGACGAGTCGATTATCTGCTGTTCCTGATCCCTGAGCGACTTTAATTCCACCTCTAGCGACTGCGACTTTGCCTGCAATTCGTCGACCTGCTTTTTCCTTTGCTCTAGTTCAAGCGAAAGGCGCGTCTGCTCCTCTTCCATCTGTGCCAGCTGGCGCCCATCAAATTCTAGCTTACTTTCTATTCCTCCAAGCGAATTTGTTATCTGGTTCAGCTCGATGTTTGCGCCATCCGCCTGCTTAACCACCTGGTTGCGCTTGACCTGTATCAACGCAAGCTCTGCCTTTGCTGCCGATTCGTCGATGGTCTGCAGGCGCGCCGACACGCGCTCTATAGAAGGCGTTATGAGCTCCAATCTCTTGTTGCATCGTGCAAGTTCCGAAGCGAGCGACTGTTCCTCGGATGCAAGCAGGCCTGCACGCGAGACAAGCTCCGACAGCGCTCTATCTTTTGCTCTTACCGTCTCTTGCTCTGACGCGAGCCTTACCTCGTTGTTTGACACGTTAAGATCGAGCTTTATCCTTTCTGCCTCTGCCGCCGCCAGGTGCTCTGCAGCATCGCGCAGATGTGCGCTCTTTTTCTCCACTACTTTTGCGAGCTTGCCAAGCATACAGCGCAGGCCCTCGACCGAGTCGCCAAGCAGTATAGCCTTTGTCAGGTCGGATATCTTTGATCCAAAGTCAAGCGCCATCGAGCCCCCTTCCGGTTCGAACAACTCGCCTTCGACCGACACTGCGCGAAAGCCCTGCCTTGCAAGCATGTACGCCGACGACGAGTTCCTGACTAGTATCGTGTCGTAGAATAGAAACTCTGGGAGCCTCTCGTATTCGCTGTAGACGACGCCGGACAGGTTCCCTATGACGTTCGTGTCCCTGCCCGTGTCCCTGTGGCCGGGCCTGTAGCGGTCGACTATGTCCAGGGGGATTATGCGCAAGCGGGGCAGCCTCTTTTCCTTTGCATACGCCGCAACTGCCATCATGGCCTTGACGTCGTCTACGACGAAGGCCTTCATCCAATCTGCGCCTGCCGCCAGCACGGGGCGCTCGTAGCTCCCGTCGTAGCGTATCAGGTCCCTGACCAGACCCCTTATGCCAAACTTTTTGCTATCCCTTGTAAGCTCGGCTATTGCAAAGTCCTCGTTCATGGCGTGACGGGCCACGCTTGCTCTCTCCTCGAATTTGATGGCCATGGTGTCAGCCTTGGAAAGAAGCGTCGCAGAGCCTGCGAGCTCGTGCTCCAGAGTGGCCTTAGTCTCCCTCAGGCTGTCTATCGCCTTTGCAGAATCGTTGAGTCGGTCATTGTCTTTCTCAAGCGCCTGCTCTATATCTGAAATGCGCGTCCTTGCTCCGTCGATTTCTGCCCGCAGCGACTCCATGGCCGCGTCGTCTGCGCTCGTCTTGTAGCTGCTGGTCTTGATCTTTTCCTCGGTCCTAGCCGCCGCAAGCTCGATGCTGCTTTTCAGCGCCGACAGTCGCTTGATTCTGCCTTCAAGTTTCTGCCTCGCGTTCGTGTAGCGCGCAATGATGTCGGTTATCCTTTCAATGTCCGCGTTAATGCCCTCAAGTTTTGTTTTGAGAGATTCAAGAGCAGCTTGCTTTTGTTCCTTATTGGCGCGCAAAAGCTCGGTCTCTGCCCTCATCCTATCTCCCCTGCCGGCTATCTCCTGCCTGCCAGACTCTATCTGAGGCCGCCTCCTCTCAATGTCTGCAATCCTCCTCTGAGACTCGCCGAGCATCGCCTTTGCGCGCTCTGAGTCGTGCACTATGGTAGCGGTCCTCGTCGCAATCTGGGCCTTGGCTTTGTTTGCGGCGTCGACTTCTTCCATGAACTTGGCCTTGTCGGTTTCGAGGCTTTCAATTTCCTGCCTGAGCTCATCTATCTGCTTTGTCAGGTGCGAGGAGAGCTGGTTGTTGCCGTCAAGCATCTGGGTACTCGTCGCAAGCTTGTTCCTTACCGTTCTGATGTTGTTTGATATCTGCACCGCCTTGAACCGCTTTAATTCAGAACCTATTTGCTCGTAGCGCAGCTGGTCGTTGCGCTCGGCTTCGAGCTCGTCTATGCGCTTTCGGATCTCGCCCATCCTTGCAAACGCGATCTCAAGCCGCCTGTCGGCCTCGTCTAGTTGCTTCATCGCCTCTGCCTTTTTCTCGTCAAAGTACGACAGTCCGACGATGTCCTCTATTATCTTGCGGCGCTCCTCAGAATTGAGCTCCGATATCCTGGTAATCATGCCCTGCTGGACTATGTTCAGCTTGTTTGGCGCCGACAGCACTACTTCGAGCAGCTCCATTATGGCGGTCTTTGATACCTTCTTGCCGTTCAGAAGGTACTGCGAGTCGCCTGTCAGGCCTTCCATCTCCCTCGTCAGTGTGACCATGTCCTCGTCTATCGGGATGCCGCGGTCAAGGTTGTCAAACGTGATGCTCACCCTGACCAGCCGATGGCCGGGGTTCTGGGCGTCGTGGAATAATGACTGGAACTTGTCAACCCTCATGGCCTTGGGGCTGTTCTCGCCTATCGCAAACATGATGGCATCCAGTATGTTACTCTTGCCCGAGCCGTTTGGACCCGTGATGGCTACAAACCCCTTCTCAAAGTGCACTACGGTGTTGCGGAACCCAAACGACTTGAACCCATACACTTCGAGCTTCTTGATGTGAACCAATGCCTTCTGTGTTGAGTTTTCGAGGTGTTAATTATGCGTATTAGCGATCATTACAGCTCCTTTTTGTCAAGTATTTTTTAGCAGCTAGCGCTCTCGCTTGCCCTCAACGAACTCGAGAAAATTGGACTTTGCCACAGAATAGGGCATCTGGATGGGCGGATGTTTGAAGCAGTAGGCCGAGATGCTCTCAAGAGGGCCGGAAATGCCCCTGTCGATGGCTATCTTGGCGCACCTTGCAGCGTCTATCATGACGCCTGCAGAGTTGTATGCGTCCACGACCTTTAACTTGACATCGAGTTCGACTGGGATGCCGCCAAAGTACTGCCCCTTTATCGAGATGTAGCACACCTTGTCGTTGTCCAGGAACTCGACATAGTCCGAAGGCCCTATCCTCATCGGCACCTCGTAAGGCGCCATGGCGGCTACCGCTGACGTCTTGCTCACCCTCTTGTCCTCGAGACGGTCCTCGTCAAGCATGTTGTAAAAGTCCATGTCGCCTCCGATGTTCAACTGATAAGTTTCATTGACCCTAACACCCCTGTCCACGAACAGTTTTACAAGCGTCTTGTGGACCACCGTTGCGCCAAGCTGGCTCATCACATCGTCGCCTGCGCACGCAAGCCCGCGCCCGGCAAAAGCCTGCTGCCACTTTGGAGTCGACGCTATAAACACCGGTATCGCGTTGACAAACGCGCAGCCAGCTTCAAGGCACGCCTCCGCGTAATACTGCGTGCCGCGCCTGCTTCCGACCGGCAAATAGTTGAGTAGCATTTCCGCGCCCGTGTCTTTCAATACCTGCGTAACGTTGACGGCAGGTCCGTCTGCAACCTTGATTTTCTGTGAAAGGTGCCTTCCTATACCGTCGTAGACCTCGCCCTTTTGCACCTTGATGTCCATCCTGTCCATCTCTTTTACGATGCGGACGGTATTGTTGGGCTTTTCAAATATCGCCTCAGAGAGGTCCTTGCCCACTTTCTTGGCGTTGACGTCAAATGCTGCCACAAACTCAATGTCTGAAGGCTCGAGGCCTCCCAGGTTGTAGGCGGTGAGGCCTATCCAGTCGCTTTCCTGCTTTTTTGCTTCGGGATTTTCGCGGTAGTAACGCGTTCCTTGCACGAGGGCAGAGGCGCAGTTGCCTACGCCGGAGATGGCAACCTTGACCTTTTTACGCATTGCTATCTTGCATTCTGGTCTGCTTAATATATCTTCAAGCGTTCAGACTGCCTCTGCGAGCTCGGGCCGCTCCCGGCTTATCATCTTGCCAAGGCCGCGCATGTAGTTCCTTGCGAACATTGTCACGGGCTGCGACGAGTACCAGATACAGCCAAGCACCTCGCAGTCGTGGCACGTCCTAGCGATGTCCCACTGCGGTGCGCTCCAGATTTCATCAACAGAGTGCTCAAGCAGGCTGTACGTGTTTTCAGGGCCGTTGAACTTCCAGCAAGGCACCATCACTGTCCCGTTGCCGTTTACAAAGATGCTCTTCCACACGCCACACTCGTTGAAGTGTCCGCGGCCGTCTGCCAGAATCTGCTGGAAATATTCCGGCGGTATCATGACCTGCGGGCTCTTTTTCTTGCCCATGTAGTCAAGGATGCTTGAACATACCTGATTCATCGTGTCCCTGTCGGGCAGGAGCGAATAGTTGACGTCGGACCTGTCTTCTACGAACGTGAATGAGACCGCGTTTGCGCCAAGCTCCTTTGCGCGGTCAAAGTAGGTCTGGTCGATGAACTCCTGCGTGTTGTATTTTGTTATGACGCTGTTGAAGTAGTGTGGCACCTCGTGTTCCGTAAGCAGGTTCAGGTTGTCCATCACGCGCCTGTACACCTGCGGCGACACGCCGCGCACCTTGCAGTACGGTTCTTCAAAAACAGAGTCGATGCTGCACGTGACAAACTGGATGTACTTTTTCAGTTCATCAAGGTCGATTACGTGCAATAATGAACAATTTGTGATGAGAGTGATGGGCATCTTTAGCGAGTGCAAATAGCGCACGAGCTCCATAAAGTCGGGCCTGCTGGTAGGCTCGCCCCCTTCTATTATCGACCAGACGCAGTGATTAGACACCTTGTCAAACACCTGCTTCCACTGCTCAGTCGTCAGGTCGTTTCTCCTTGCAAGGGCTATCTGCCCTTCCTTATTCAAGTCTCCAAAGGGACACATGGGGCAGTAAAAATTGCAATAGTGCGTCATTGAGAACACGGCTATGACCGGCCGCCTCCTGCCCACTGCCCTGTTCGCGCCCCACTTGCCAAGCAGCCTTAGCGTGCGGATGGTGTCGACCACCATTTCTTTCATGTTGGGCGCCGTCGTATTTCTGCCTTGTGCGCGCAAAGTTAACACGCAGGGCAAGCGCAAAGACCCGGGGTGGATGTACTGGCATTTGGCGCCGAGGTGGTGGCTGTGTCTGCCTCGGGCGTGCTTGCGCCCGGGCCGCTGTTTGTGGCGAACATGCTAAACGGTACGCGTAGAGGTGCAATGTCCGGAATCAGGGTGGCGCACGGCCATGCAGTCGTCGAGATAGCAGTCATCGCGGCGATTGCCGCCGGGCTGTTTTTCCACCCCTGCATTTGTGGTGCAGTACGCAAGCGCTATCGCCATATTGGGTGAAGCGGCCGTCCCGGGCTTTGCAGGCTTGCAGGTCTATTCTGTCTTGAAAAATGGCAAGCAGGCGCCCATCGCGCAAAACAAGAGCCCCTTTGCCATCGGCATCGTGCTGACCGCGCTCAACCCGTTCTTTCTGGTTTGGTGGCTCACGGTTGGGCTAAAGCTGGTTGCAGACTTGTCAAGGTTCGGCCCAGTCGCAGGCGTGGCCTTTATGTTCGGTATGCACGTGTGGATGGACTATGCATGGCTTTCCGCCGTCGCGTAACTTGCGTCAAAGGGGAGCTCGGTCCTTGGATCGAAATACTATAAAATACTGATGCTGGGGCTTGCTGACGTGCTTGCGTACAATGGCGGGCAATTCTTGGCAAGCGGCCTTGGCTAGGCTGTCCTAGAAATGGGCACTTCGATAGTAGAGACGTTCCTGGGCTTACCGTCTTCAGACATGAGCTGCTCAGAGCCGAGTTTTATCTGGCCTATCTTGTAGCCTATGGTGTTCATCCTCTTGACTATGATTTGCGCCACGTCGACTGCCCTTGTTATGCTCTTGCCCCTTGCCTTTATGAGTACCGTCGGCTCGTTTGCCAGCTGGACCAACGTAGCCGTGACGTAGACCATGAGTGGTTTTTTGCCGATAAAAATTTCGTTGCTTGCTTTTGGTGGTCTGGTCGTGCTGGTGCTGGTAGACAATGGTGTGCCTTATTTGGGATGGTGGCATATAACGTTTATCGATGAAAGATCTGCCTAAAATCCTGCGCGCTTTTTAAGTATCTCTTCCAGGTCCGCGGGGTTTTCTGAAATCTCTTTCACTGCTTCCGGGTCTTCTATCTCGTAGCAGTTCAGTAATCCCATTTCGTCTTTGTAAAAGAGGTACACTTTGTTTTCAAAGACGCAGTGGTAAAGGCGCTCGGGCTCCATGCTCTCTGCCTTGATCTTGATGCCCTCTTCGTTTACGGCAACAGGATATTCGCCGGACATCAATCGCTGATTGGTCCTGAGCCGTATTTAATTATACAATGTTTACCCTGACTGCCTTGAGCACGGTAATGTCGCCCTGGTCAGCGCCAAGCATCAGGACGTACTGGCCCGGGGCCAGGCTGGCTGCCGGGTTAAACACGTACGAGACCTGCAAGGAGCTGCCAGCTTCCACGCTTATGGACTGCTGGCTGAATATTCCTGTCGAGCTTCCAAGCGCGCCCGTGCTTGTAAAGGTGCCTGATGCCACCATGCGCACGTTAAGGTCGCTTTCAGAACTCACGTCAACTCTGATGTCCGCGCTGTCGCCCCTTCTCACTGTTATTTCGCCGGGGGCCGACACCGAGAGCGGCACCTCTGCCTCAGTCCTTACCGTGCCCATCTTGTTCTCTGTCCACTCGGTGAACCAGATCTGGCCTGCGGGTCCGACCGAGAACTGGAGGGCGTTTGCTAGGCCGCAGTCGGTAGCGCCTTCGGCACAGTTGGCCCAGTCGCTGTTCTGTGTGGGTATCCAGTACTCGACCATCGTCTGTGTCGACGGGGTGAATTTGTTTATCTTGTTGCCTATGTGCTGGTTGAACCAAATGTTGCCGTCAGAGTCTGTTTGTATCCAGTAGGGCAGCGTGTACGCGTCTGCAGATGCGGGCGCGCCCGTGATCTTTGATGACAGGACTGACGTAACGTACCTTGTCAAGCTGCCATCGTTAGGGTCCACCATGAAAAATATGCTCGTCCCATGGTCCGTGACCCATAGGTTGCCCTCCTTGTCCACCGTGGTGCCTACAGGAGAGGTGAGCTCTTGCGGCAGGTCATATACTGAAATCTCGTTTGCATCAGCGTCGTACCTGTAAATCTGCCCTTTTTCCTCGAACGCAAGTAGCGACGTCCACACCACGTTCCTCTCGAGGTCAACTGCTACCGAGCCGGAGCTGACTCTGAAATCCTCGATGCCTGAGAACGCGTCGAGCGGCAGCTTGATTTCAGTGAACCCTTCTAATGTCCCGGGCTTCATCTCTGAAACGTATCCAAAGTAGAGCGACTTGGACCTGACGCCTACAAGGTAAATGTTTCCGTCAGAGTCAAAGTCAAATGATATGGGCTTACTGCCTGGAGACTTGAAACTGTCAAAGTTGCCATTTGCCCTGTCAAACCTCCATAGCAGGCTCTGGCTATCGTCTGTGAACCACACGTTTCCTGAGCTGTCAGTCTTGGCGTCCCAAGTCATGGAAAACACGCTTGGGCTTGGGCTTGAGCGCGCAGGCCACGAGGGAATGGCAAATTCCTCGAACTTACCATCCGCAAGGCTGTAGCTGCCAAGCGTGCCTTGCTTTGTGGAGAGATACCATACTCTGTCGTTGTCTACGGCGATGCCAAGTGGCATCTCGCATTCTGACGGGAGCACATACTCGCTGACGTACGCATTGGAGTTGGCATTGCTTTCCAGCCCGCAGAATTGCACCTTGGCAAGCGCGATTCTCTGTTGCTCGGATTCTTTTGCCAGTTCCTCCGGGGTCTTGGCGTTTCCACCTCTTCCGAACGTTATAAGAGCAACAAGAGAAACTGCAAGTATGCCAATGAGCACGTAAAGAATTATTCTCTTGTTGGCAGTTCCTCCCTTGCGGGACAACGATCGCCGATCTCGTTTTTCCACATATATCTCTTGTCTGCAACGGTTCAAGCAGGCATTAAATGTGGCCTGCGTACATGACCGCTGTTTGACAAAGCAGAGCCCGGCACCCAAGCAGGCTGGAAGGCACTGGTTCGGCTACCTATCTGTGCTGGCCGCATCCGCGCTGTTCGGCTCTGTGTTCACGGTAGCCAAGGTGCCTCTAGAGACTGTGGACCCGCTTGCGCTTGCGGCGGTGATATACGTCATATCAGGCATATCGCTCATACCGTTTGCACGCGCGTCCTTCCGGCTAAAGTCGCGTAGAGAGCTGCGCTACATGGTGGCAGTGACAGGCTTTGGCGCGTTAGCTGCACCGATGCTTCTGCTTTACGGCCTGCAAGCGACAAGCGCCTCTGACGCGTCGATATTGACAAACGGCGAAGTGCTGTTTACCATCATACTGTCGTCTCTTTTCTTTGGGGAAAGGCCAAAGGGGAGGCTCGGCATGGCCGCTGTGGGAATTGTCATAATCGGGCTTTTCATTGCAACTACGAACATGGAGCTGTCAGACACCATCCTGCAGTTCAATGCCGGCAACATCCTGATACTTGCCTCGATGCTGATGTGGGCAATTGACAACAACATCAGCCGCCGACTCCTCACGTTTTCAGACATCAGCCCCGCCAAGATAGCGATGCTAAAGTCGCTGTTTGGCGGGCTTGTCATGCTCGGCGTGACTGTCGCGGCCGGCAGGTGGGGCGCGATAGCCGACCTTGAACTTAACATGTGGCTCATCGTAGCCGGGCTTGCGGTGTCGGGCTTTGGGGCGGCGCTCCTGTTCTTCTTGCAGGGCATCAAACACATCGGCACCATAAAGACGATGTCCGTGTTCTCGACGACTCCGATATTCGGGATTGCAATCGCCGCGCTGGTGCTTGGAGAGACCATAACCCTGTTTCAGGGCGTGGCAACAGGCATGATAATAGCAGGCATACTTCTCTTGAGCCGGCGCTAGAGCAGCTTCAGACTGTTCGTGACCTTGTCTACCAGCTCCTCAGGGGCCGGGCCTATACCAACGCACGTCGAAGTCCCGGGGTCGAGCTGTGTGCGCCCGCTGTCCTGAACGAGGGCGACGGGCAGTTTCAGGCTCTCTGCGTGCCTTTTTACTCCCATCAATTGTTCAAGGCTTTGCACCTTGACCACGACTTTTGCCTGTCCGCCTTCAAACCACGCTGCGAACCACTCTGGCTTTTTTTCCTCGGCCTTTTTCGCGGCCATAAGCGAAGCGTGGGCCACCTGAGCAGCAATCTTGCCAGTCCCCATGCCGAGATCCCGCCTTACAACCATCACCTGCTTGAATTCCACGCTCCCATAGTTTAATTAGCAGAGTGAGAAATACGTTGCTGGACTTTCTCTCATGCCGGGCTTTCAGGTTGCAGTCGCAGGCGGAAGCATCTCGGGGCTCCTTGCTGCAAGAGAGGCCGCCGCGGGCGGAGCTTCCGTAGTGGTGCTCGAGGAGGACACCGAGATAGGCACGCCGGAGCACTGCGGCGGGCTTGTCAGCATGGAGGGGATGAAGAACTTGGCCATGGTGCCAGATGCAGCGGCGATTGAAAACGATAGGGTCAAGAAGGCAGAGATTGTCTCGCCATTTGCCGGCTTTGAGGTAAACGCCGAGAAGCAAAAGGTCGTGGTGCTTGATAGACGCGCGCTCGACAAGCAAGCAGCGCTCCAGGCACAGCGAGCAGGCGCAGAAATAAGAGTGAAATGCTCGGTGCGCTCTTTCCGGCGCGATGGCCCAAGTTACATTATCAAGACGTCTGAAGGCGACGTAACGTGCGACTATTTCGTGGATGCGCGTGGAGTCGCATCAATAATCAATCGCAATCGAGAAGGCGTGCTCTCGTCGGCCCAGTACGAGGTGTTTGCGCCCTGGATTTACCGAGACACAATAGCGGTGGCGTTTGACAGCGAAAAGTACCCTGGCTTTTTTGCGTGGGTCATACCTACAGGCGAGGGCAGGGGCAAGGTCGGCGTTGCTGGCAGGGCGATAAACGCGGCGTCAGCATTAAAGTCGTACATGGATGCCAAAGGATCGTACTCTGTTGTGCGCAAAGTATACGCGCCTATATGGGTCGGGGGCCCCCTGGAGCACTTCACTGACGGCAAGACCGTGATCGTGGGCGACGCGGCGGGGCAGACCAAGCCTACCACTGCCGGCGGTATCTACACCTGTGGCATGGGAGGCATACTCGCAGGCAGGGCCATTGTAGGCGCAATATCGGGAAGCGACAAGAGACTTGACTACAAGCCCGGCTGGGCGTCAATATTTGGAGAAGAGTTTGAAAAAATGCTCCTTGCGCGCCGGCTTTTTGAAAGGCTTGACAACAGGGCCATAGGCGAGCTCTTTGCAGCAGTCCCGCCGGAAGAGCTGCAGGAGGCGTCGTCGACGGGCGACTTTGACTTTCATTCCGCCGCCCTGTCAAAGGTCCTGAGCGTAAAAAGCGCAGCCCGGATGGCCAAGGCGCTTATTGGCAACGAAATCCGCCGTCTTCTCGACGGCTAGATAGATATAAATTCCGATATCGTTCTTGGAACCGCATGTCAAAGCCGTTGCAGTTGCCGGTCTGCACCTCATGCAGCAGGCCGATAATGCCTAACGATGAATGCGTAAAATACTACTGCCCTAATTGCGGATATGTCCTGATGTGGCGATGCGAGTCATGCCGCGAGTTTGCCCGGGCCTACAAATGCGTGGGCTGTGGTTTTGAGGGGCCGTAGAAATGGCGCGCCTAGTCGTTAGAGTAAAGGTCATGCCTGCCGACGCCGAGATAAACTTGGATGGCGTTGCCGAAGTTCTCAAAAAAAGCGTGCCAGAAGGGATGGAGCTGAAGCAGTATGCAAAAGAGCCAATAGCGTTTGGCCTGCACGCAATCGTTGGCGACTTTATGTTGGACGATTCTGAAGGGCAGATGGACAAGCTCGAGGAAGCGATAAAAGCTGTCGAGGGCGTCGGCGAGATTGAAGTGATGAACATCAGCCGCGCTTTTGTCAAGATGAAGTAAGGCTAATGCGCGTTAAAAACAGTTTAGAGTAAGGGATAATTCCAATAGTCAGTTTTTCGGACTGTCTTTTCAACCTTAGATTAATGGTTTCCACACATAAGGGCGATTTTAGTGTGAAAAGAAATTTTTCTCTTAGTAATTGGTAAGAGTAAACTAGAAAGAATAGTTTCTTTCTACATTTTGATAGCAGTATTATATTATATCTGTATGCAAGCAATGTTTTCTCTTTCAGCCTTTTCTTTATTTTTGCAACATTTAAGGCGCAATTACACTTGGTTGGATTGTTGGAGATTTGAAGCCTAGAGAGGGTGAACATCATTCTGATTTGAGCAGATTTATCAGAAGCTTGATCATATTCCAGCACTATGGTGGAAGTTCTGGTAGGCTGCAGCGGATGGAGCTATACCTCTTGGGTAGGGCCATTCTATCCCAGGGGAACTCCACAGACTAGATGGCTCGAGTACTATTCAAAGGTCTTTGACTATGTGGAAGTCGATTCCACGTTCTATTCCATCCCAAGTCCCATCCGAACGAAAAAGTGGGCGAGAACTACGCCAGAGAATTTCAGGTTTACAGCCAAGTTCCCGAAAATCATTACTCATGACAAGGCGTTCTACAACGTGAACCGGGTGACGAATATTCTTGTTATCGTGGTTGCTTTCTACAAAGCCGGTTTGGAAGATATACGCTTAACATGGGCGGCGATGCTAAATACCTGAAATCATGTAAGTGCGATGTGATGGCTTGACCAAGAAATCAACTGATGAATCGAATGTAATATACGCGCATGTAATTGAAGAGCTGTCGAGAATAGTCGGAACAAGCGTAACCGATGCATGGTCGCACGTCATTGATTTGCCAGCGCCCCATAATTGGCATTTTTACACTAGGGTGAGTACTTCAGGATTCTGGGCCCTATCACCCAACAAGGCAGAGGAAGTTAGGGGGAGAGACCCGGGAAGGTGGTCAATACTTTTCATTGACGGAAGAGTAGAAAAAATGCATGATGAATCTGGCAATCATAAAAAAGTAGTTTTGAACAAGATCTATAATATCACGCCATCACACTATGATGAACGAAGCGCGGTATGGACAATGGTGGGACGTCAGTACCGAATCAATGACGGAAAGGACATCGAAGGCATCCCATCCTTTACTTCGCTCAAACAACTAGTTGGAACAATTAATCAGGATATATCCTTGCCCTTGCTGAATAGTAAGCAAAAGAACATGGTTTCAGCCAGCAGAAGCATGACCGAAATAGTTGGCGAGTTTAAAGCTTGGTTACAGACTGAGAATGCCCAGCAGCACCTGAAAAAGATTGAGAATGAGAAGAAGGAGGTGCAGGAATTGATGAAAAAGCTGGATTCCATGGACAAGAGCAGCCCTGAGTTCATAGAGCTAGTTCTGTACGGCTTGCTGCCCTACGCCAAGACCAAGAAAGCGAAACGAGTCAGTACATTTCCGGTCTTCTTCGATATCAAACAATTCTTCGAAGGATACCAGTATAATGACTCTGATTGGGCAAAAATTGCCCACATGGTTTATTCACTGGCGCACAGGTTTCAGCAGGAACCGGACAAATTGAAAGTTTGGATAAAAGAATTCATTTCAGAAAGAACCCATAGCAGAAGCCTTCAATGTGGAAGTATTTCGCCCATTCTCTTTTGCATTAACGATTCGTACCCGCTTGTTAACAACAGGATAAGACACACATACAAGGAGTTATCGAGAATGCTGAACTGGGATGATACTATGTCGCAAAAACTTGAAGACTATCCCGACAATATCCAAAAGTGCAACAAGTTAATCGAAACCTTAGGCGCTCCGCTATTTGCAAACCTTGCAGTCTTTGATCTCTTTTGCTGGTGGTATGATATCAACTCTCGACGAAAGAAGGTCATCGCTGTACCGGAGGAAGAGGAGGAAGACGAAGAACCGGAATCAGAAGGAACCGAACGCGTTCAGATACAGGAAATCAGCTACCCGACTTTCCTGCAATCTCTCCATCTGGAGGCGATTTCGAAGTATGAACCACACAAACTAAGGAATCCTGACACAATTACGGTTAGAGACGTAATCACCTACTGTTCCACCGGAAAATGGATGCTTCCAAAATTCCAAAGGTATTTTGGGTGGAAAAAGAGCGATGTGAAGGACTTTCTGGCTTCGATATTCGACGACTACTATGTTGGTGCGCTCCTCCTCTGGGGCGTTGAAGGCGAAAGTCCTCTCGAACCTATGCCGATAAGCGGTGTAACGCTGAGCGAAGACTACAGAATGGACGCGATAATTCTCGATGGTCAGCAGAGGATAACGTCCCTATACTACGCCATAAGAGCGCCGGAAGATGTCAAGTTGAAGGGTAGCGGCAAGCCCGTGTACTTCTATATTGATTTCCAAAACTTCCTAAAGAATGGAGAGTCAAAGGACAATATCAAGATTCTAAAAACCAAAATCAGTCGGGAGGAATCTTTCAAAAGGCTTTTGTTTCCATTTTATGAGCTAGAAAATTATCGCAACTGGGTCGAAGGGCTTTTAGAGTTCATGAGAAGAGCTTCACCCGATTCCGAATCTCTTCACAGAATCGTCACTGTGCGACAAATAGTCGATGATAAGCTTAGTCACTTCATTAGTGGATTTGAGATACCATATGTGACGCTTCCACAGAGCATGCAGATAGACCAAGTCACAGACATATTCGAGAAAATCAACTCGACAGGAATTGAACTTAGCGTTTTTGACCTGCTAAATGCCAGGCTAAGCAAACGAGATATTGAACTGAGGGATTTGTTTGATGAAACCCAGAAGCAATACCGGAAAATATCGGAATATAATGACAAGAAGGACAAAATGGCGATTTACATTCTACAGGCTATCATGCTCTATTACAACAAGACTAGCTCATGCAA
>NZ_DASWIL010000022.1:0-54706 GCF_036397675.1 Nitrososphaera sp.
AACGTCTATGAATGGCTGGAAACGCCCGGCCACCCTGCTTCTGACAAGAAGGCGTTCATGGTAAGGGAAAAAGACTGCATATTCTGCATTGCATGCGAGAACGTCTGCCCGCCCCAAGCGGTAAAGATATTCACGAAGAGCTAGCCTCCACATTAATATTCCAATCCACGTTAACACTAGCGTTGGCTAGATTCCGCGTCGTGGCGACCGGCGGGTCATTTGACGAGATACACGCAGGGCACATCGCGCTCCTAGCCAAGGCGTTCGAGGTTGGCGACACTGTCATAATCGGCGTCACAAACGACGAGTTTGGCGCAGCCCACAAGGGCAAGAAACTAAACCACGATTTTGATAGGCGTGTCGAAAACCTGAAACGGGTCATCGCTGGCGAGTTTGGCGACGTGAAATTTCAGATAGCAAAGCTGGACAGCGAGTTTGGGCCGGCAGTCACCACCGGCGACGTGGGGGCGCTTGTTGCCAGCGCCGAGACGCATGCAAAGGGCTCCAAGCTCAACGAGATCCGCAAGAGGAGCGGCCTGGCGCCGGCTGAGATAATAGCCGTCGAAATGGTAAAAGCAGAAGACGGCCTGCCCATCTCATCGACTCGAATCCGTGCAGGTGAGATAGACAGGGACGGCCGGTTGTTAAGAGCAAAGCAAGACAGGCTCAATAATCTTTGATTACCGGGATTTTATCTTCCACCGCGCAGTGATTGACGGAATGTTCCCGGAAACCCCCATAGAATTTGCAGAGAACAAGATTGTCGGCACAGTCAAGGGCCTGAAAGAAGGCATGGACCCCGACATACTGGCCTACTGGTACAAGCGCATCGAGGACAAGTCAGTGGAGCTCGTGCCGGAGCACCTCAAGGACAAGGTGCACTTTGAGCAAGATAGGGTGCTGTGGATGAAGTTCAAGATGGACGTGTCAAAGAGGGCTGTGCCCTACGTGATGAACGCTATTGAAGAATACATGCCCATGATGCCCTACTCGACCGGCCTTTATTTCAGAAAGGTGCAGGAGATCCTAACGGAAGAGATGAACAAGGACCTGCGTTAGTCCTTCACGACGATTTCTGTCATGGTCCCGGCAAAGTCGCTTGAAAGCACGGTTGTCCTGCCGGCGGCGATGTTTTTCAAAAGTGCTTCGAGGAGCTCGGCATTTTTCCTATCCTTCATCACGACTGCGTGCGACGATTTGTCCTTCAGCTTTATCACGACTTCGCTGTCGACGACTGCGGCGACGTCGGTCAAATACACGGCGCCGTCCTTTTGCACCGACACGAGCGCGGCCAGTTTCTCGGCCTCGTAGCTCCCGTCGCAGTAAAACCGGAACTTCATGGCTCTATCGGCTGCTCGTCGTACATGAATTTTGAGACGACGTCCTTTGCCTTTTCGCGCCTCTTCTTGAACTCTGCTATGAACGGGCTTGCTCCCTTCGACAGGTCGGCCTTGCACTCGCCGCAGAGCAAATTGCCGCTCCGGCACTTTAGCAGCCGCTCGTCCGACTGTTTTTCGGTGTCGAAAAAGTATCGCAGGTACCAGAACACAGGACATCCTGTAGGGTTGCCGCCTAACTGCCTCTGTAGCGACACGGTGGGCTGGCCGCCTGTGAAGGCAAGGGACGTCTTTTTCTCGACGACTTCAGGTTCGTCTGTGGTGAATATCGCCGTCTCTGGTTTTGACGACGACATCTTGCCGAGCATCCCAAGGCCGGGGAGGAACTTGCTGTGTATTTGCGCCGGCTTGTAGTAGCCCATCCTGTCGGCGACGTCGCGGGTGATGCGCCAGTAGGGGTCCTGGTCGATTGCGGCAGGTATTAGCACGGGGACGTTCCTGCCCTCTATGACTGACGGAAGAAAGCACGGGGCGGCCTGCACCGGCGGGAAGCCGATCATGCCGATGTTAGTCGAATTGGTAAAGCCAAACGCGGCCTTGGCAGTAGAGAACGTTATGCGCTTGGCAATCTCCGTCGCAAGCGGGTACAGGTACTGTATGTGCTTCGTGTCAACTATAATCTTCGTTTTTTTGGGGTTAAAGCCTATGGCTATTATGTCAAGTATGTTCTCGTACGTATATCGTTTCGTCTCCTCGCGCGTCCTGTCCTGCCCGTACAGGAACTTTTCGTCGTCAGTTATCTGGAAAAGCAGGTTTGAGCCGAACTTGTCCTGCAAGTACTTTGCGAATATCCACGGCATGACGTGGCCCATGTGGACCATCCCGGAAGGCCCGCGGCCGGTATAGAGGTAAAAGTCCTCGCCCTTTTCCTTTTTGTCAAGCACCCAGTCAAAGTCGCGGTGGGAAAAAAAGTAGCCCAGTTTTAGCATCGGATGGACCTCGCTGGTCATCTTCTTCACTTTTGACAGGAGCGCCGGCGTTATGGGCTGCGTGCCAAACTTTTCCACGAGGCGGCCGTAGTCGATGTCGCCCTCGACCTCCCACGGCGTGACCGTAAAGTTGCCCTTTTCTGCGCCTTCGTCCGCGGGAGAAGACATGATGCAAAGACATCGCGCTAACGTTTAAAAACTCTTCCCACCTGACAACCCTGAACAATGAGTAGCGACGCCACGGCGCTCCACCCGATAGAAAGGTCCATTCTAAAGGCGCTGGCACAGAGAGAGCAGGCTTCTTTGGAGGGGCTTGCCGGAGCCGCAGGGCTGTCGGCGGACCAGGCCCGACGCGGAGTCGAGTGGCTAAAGTTCAAGTGCCTGATAACAGTAAGCGAGTCGTCCACTTTTGTGGTGTCGCTTGACGCGGAAGGCAAGGATGCAGCGCAGTTTGGCCTCCCGGAAAGGAGGCTCGTCAGGGCCGTCAGGGAAGGCAAGGACACTATGGCAAAGGTGCTTGCAAGCGGCATGCTCAGGACCGACGAGGTAAACGCGGCAGTAGCAGGCGCCAGGCGCAACCAGTGGATAAAGTTTGGAGATGGAGGCACCATAACCCCGACCCAGGCTTCGCAGTCGCCGGAGGAACTCGCGCTAGCAAGGCTTGCGAGAGCAAGCGCGGACGAGTCGCACCTGACAGACCAGGAAAAGGCGGGCCTTGCGCTTTTGAAAAAGAGGCCCGGCTATATCGCTACAAGCGAGCAAAAGAAAACGCGCATATCGATAACCGACGCGGGCAGGGCTATTCTGCCCACCATCGAGGCTGAAAAGGCGCAGGAGCGCCGGCTAAGCCCTGACATCATCACGTCCGGCAGGTGGAAAAATGTAGAGCTCAGTACGCTTGACGTCGAGGCACCCGCGCCGGCCGTGTTTGCTGGGAGGCGTCACCCACTCGTCGACATCATAGAGGAGATCAAGGAGATCTTTGTCGGCCTCGGGTTTTCAGAGATTGACGGGCCGATTGTTCAGTCGGGCTTCTGGAATTTCGACGCACTGTTTACGCCGCAGGACCACCCTGCAAGGGAGATGCAGGACACCTTCTACATTTCTGGTCAGAGGCAGGCTATCCCGGCAAGCAAAGAGCAGATAGCAAGGGTGTCTGCAGTGCACAAGGGCGGATGGGGTGGCTGGGACAGCAAAGAGGCAGGGCGCCTGGTGCTGCGCACCCACACGACGCCGGTCACACTTCAGCACCTTGCATCGCAAAGCCCCGAGAGCGCGAGGCTCTTCTCTATAGGCAGGGTGTTCCGCAACGAAAAGGTCTCTTACAAGCACCTGGTCGAGTTCCACCAGGTAGAAGGCGTCGCGACCGCACCAAGGGCGTCTTTGCGCGACTTGATGGGCCTGCAAAAAGAGTTTTACGCGCGCATGGGGATAAAGAAGGTCAAGTTCTGGCCGACGTTCTTTCCATACACGGAGCCGTCGCTTCAGAGCATGGTCTACAACGACAAGCTGGAAAAGTGGGTCGAGCTGTTCGGCATGGGCATATTCCGCCCAGAAGTAACAAAACCGCTTGGCATCAAAAACCCGGTGCTTGCGTGGGGCGGAGGCCTCGAGCGCATCGCGATGCTTCGCTTTGGACTTGACGACGTTCGGGACCTTTACGGCAACAAATTATCGTGGCTCAGGAGCGTGCCAAGATGCCAGTTGTAAACGTGACGCTTGAGAGGCTCAAAAAACTCGTGCCCGGCGTCAGGGTTGACAAGGCTTTGGAGATGCTGCCGTTTGTTGGCCTTGACATAGAGAGCGTCGACGACGGCGTTGTCAGGGTCGAGTACAACCCGAACAGGCCGGACTTCTCATCCGATTATGGCATCGCAAGGGCGCTTGCAGGGCTGCTTGGCAAGAAGACGGGCGCGCCAAAATTCAGAATAGCCGGCAAGAGCGGCATTTCTATCAGGGTTGACAGGAGGGTTAAAAACATCAGGCCGTTTGTGGTGGCGCTTGTCGCCAAAAACGGCAGGCTAGACGACGAAGCGATAAAGCAGATAATACCCATGCAGGAAGACCTGCACAACGGGCCGGGCAGGCGCAGGAAAAAGGCATCGATTGGCATCCACAACCTCAATGTCGTCAAGCCGCCAGTGAAATACACGGTGGTTGCAGGCAGCCATTCGTTTGCGCCGCTTGGCAGCAACGAAAAGATGACTGTAGTGCAGATCCTGCAAGAAACGCAAACCGGCCGGGAATACGGCCACCTGCTTGCAAAGGGCAAGTACCCTGTGATAATCGACGGCAGGGGGACGACGCTTTCCTTCCCGCCAATCATCAACGGCGAGGCGACCAAGGTCGATGCAAAATGCAGGAACTTGTTTGTCGAGGTGACTGCAACTGACAAAAAGGCGGCAGACGACGTGCTTGCAGTCATGGCAATAACGCTTGCAGACGCGGGCTTTGAGATAAGGTCTGTAACCATCAGCAACGGCAGCAGGCGCGATACTCCGGAAATAAAGCCGGCAAAAATGTCGGTGGACGCAAGGTACGTCAACGAAACCCTCGGTCTCGAACTGTCGCCGGCGCAGATGATCGCCTGTTTGAAAAAATGCAGGCTCGACGCCAAGGCTGCAAAGAGCAGGATAACCTGTACAATCCCGCGCTACCGCACGGACATCTCCCACTCTGTTGACCTTGCAGAGGAAGTCGCCATAGGCTACGGCCTGTACAACATCGAGCCGTCGTTCCCGGCTTCGCCTTCTGCCGGCCAACGCTCGACCATGTCGGCGCATTTTGACGCTGCAAGGGACACGATGGCCGGCCTTGGCATGATAGAGGCGTTCAACTTTTCGCTCTCAAGCAGGCAGGTGCAGTACGAGCTTGCTGGTAGGACACCGGAAGGAGTGGTGCTTGGAGTGGACGGGAGTAAGAGCGCCGAACACGACGTATTAAGGGACTCTCTTGTCCCGTCGCTCTTGCAGTCGCTTGCCAAAAACGTGCACGAAGAGTACCCGCAAAAGCTCTTCGAGATAGGCAAGGTTTTCAGGAAAACCGGTGCTATAGAGGAATCATGGCGCATTGCAGCAGTAGTCGCGCACGGCGAGGCCGGCTACACGGAGATCAAGTCGGCGATGCAGGCGCTCGTGTCGGCATTTGGAATGCAGCTCACGACAAAGGCGTCGCAGTACCCGCTCTTTATCAGGGGCAGGTGCGCTGCTGTAATGCACCGTGACAAGCGGATAGGCATCATAGGAGAGGTGACGCCCCTTGCAATCGACAGCTTTCGGCTGAGGGTGCCCGTGGCGGCGTTCGAGTTAGACCTGTCCACCCTGCTCGGGTAAGGAAAAGCCACAAATACCAAGCAGCCGTACTATAGACACCCCGTTTAAAGAGCACGCAGAGGAGCTAACGGCTAACCTATGAGCGCGTGTGAGTCAGAAACGGGGCACACAAATTTATATCCACAATGACGCAAGTCTGAATTATGTCGCAGGACGGCCAGAAAGAGGAGAGAAAGCCAAAGGCAATAGCATTGCTGTCAGGCGGCCTTGATAGCAGCCTTGCAGTCAGGATGATGCTCGAGCAGGGAGTTGACGTCGAGGCTGTCGCCATAAAGACGCCTTTCTGCGACTTTGATTGCGGCAAGGGCTGCGGCCACCGTGTAAAGGAAGTAGCAGATGAGTTGGGAATCAGGCTCAAGACGGTGTATTTTGGCGAGGAATACCTGCGCATGTTGAAGGACCCCAAGCACGGCTACGGCTCGGGGATGAATCCGTGCATCGACTGCCGCCAGATGATGTACGGCGCAGCCAAGGAGCACATGGAAAAGACCGGCGCGGATTTCATCATCACTGGCGAAGTGTTGTTCCAGCGCCCCATGAGCCAGAACGACCGCGCGCTACACATCATCGAAAATGAGGCGGGTCTCGAGGGCAAGGTTCTTCGCCCGCTGTCGGCAAAGCACCTCCCGCCGACCGACGCCGAAAAGTCGGGACTCATAAAGCGCGAGAACATGGGCGACATTAAGGGCAGATCGCGAAAAGGCCAGCTGACGATGGCAAAGCACTTTGGAATTCAGGAACCGCCAAACGCCGCCGGCGGTTGTCTGTTGACGGACCCCGCGTTTTCAAAGCGTATAGAGGACGCGATGGAGCACGCAGCCGACATCCCGTCGATAAACGACATTGAATTATTGAAAGTTGGAAGGCACTTCAGGCTGAGGCCGAGCGTAAAATTAGTGGTGGGGAGGAACAAGGATGAAAACGAGGTGATGCTGGCGCTGATCGAAGATGCTGATGTCTTCCTGGAGGTCAAAGACTATGTGGGCCCAAGCTGCATTCTGCGCGGGAAAAGTGACGACGCGGCCATTGCAATGGCAGCGTCAATAGTTTTGCGCTATTCCGACGCGCCAAAAGATGCACAGTCGGCAGTCAGGATAAGGATCGGTGAGGCTGAAAAAGTGGTCAGCGCGTCGCCGGCGAACAACGACTGGCTAGAAAACATCAGGATTTAGCCCTCGGAACAGCAGATCGGCGGTTTAAAGCTAAAATCGACTACCCGGTGAACGAGAATTGACCAGCTAGACTATTGAGAGCTACCTGTGAATCAAGCTGCACCTCAACAGATGACGGACAGATCGACTACTAACCACAAGCCGCCTGTCTACTTGAAGGCATTAACACTACGGGACGTGAGTGACATCACCGCCATCAAGGAGGACATAAAGAAGCACATGATCGTCATCCTCCGCGTCACGCCGCTTGCGCAAAAGGATGTCGAGGAGCTGCGCAAAGTTGTCGAGGACCTTTATGCTTACGCGCAGGCGATAGGCGGCGACATTGCGCGCCTTGGCGAGGAAAGAATCGTCCTGACGCCTCCGGGCGTCAAGGTCTGGCGGGGCGCGTACGACCTAAAGTAGCTTTACGGCTTCTTGCACCAGAGGGTGCTGCGTCTGTATCTTGAATATCTTGTTTATCGAGCTTGCCAGGTTCTGTGCCTTTGGCCGCTCGCCGTGGTTGACAAGAACCCTGCGCAGTTTGGGCCGGAGCCGGCTGACGTAGGCCATCAGCTGGTTGTAGTCGCTGTGGCTTGCAAACCCGTCGATGCGCTCGACGTGACAGCGCACACCTACAGACTCGCCGTCCACGGTCACCTGCGTTGCTCCGTCCTGCAGCATTCTGCCGGGAGTTTCCAAAGCCTGGTACGATGTCAGTATCACCTTGCTTGTTGGGTCGCCTGCCAGCTGTTTGAAATAGCGCATGGAAGGCCCGCTAGCGAGCATCGACGAGGGCGCAAGTATGACTGCCGGCTCGCCCTGCTTTATCTCGGCAAATTCGACAACTTCAAACTTGGCGCCAAAGGGACTTTCTTCCGACTCGCCCATGCGCGGCCTGAGCTCCCTTGACAAAAACTCGACATATGTTTCATAGACGGCAGTCGCTTCGGAGATTATCTTTTCTACCATTATTCTTGACGGCGGTATCCTGCCGGACCGGCTCATAGTGTCAAGCACTAACAACAACTCTTGCGAAATACCTGCGGCAGGCACAGGCAAAAGCACGCGGCCGCCCGTGTGCACCGCGGACATGATAGCGCGGGCAAGGTGGGCCTCGGCCTCCTCCCGCGGGCAGGAGATGTCCTCCTTGCCTCCAAACGTGCTCTCTATTATCATGGTCTCGACCCTGGGAAAGTTCCAGGAGGCGTTGTCAAGCGAGAGGGTCTTGCCGAACTTCAAGTCGCCCGTGTAGACGAGGTTGTGGCCGCCGTTTCCGATGTGCAGGTGCGCTGAAGCAGAGCCGAGTATGTGACCCGAGTTTGATAGCACCAGCTTTACGTCCGGCGATATGTCAGTCACGACGCCGTGCGTCAGCGGGATGGTGTGTACGAGCGCCTGCTCGACGTCCCTTTCAGAATAAACCGCGTTTGTGGTGCGCTTTACATAGTCGCGCTGCAGTATCCCCATCAGCATCATTGTAGGCTCGGTGCAGTACACCGGGCCGGCATAGCCGTACTTGAAGAGCGTCGGCAGGAACCCTGCGTGGTCCATGTGCGCGTGTGTTATCATGACTGCGTCCACCTCGTCCATGCCGACGCCTGCAACGTCGAGGCGCGGGAACGCCAGGAGGGAGTCTTTTGCAGTCTCGTTTATGCCGCAGTCAAGCAGGACTTTGCTTTCCGGCGTCGCCAGGAGCATGCACGAGCGCCCCACCTCGGCAAACCCGCCAAGCGTCATCAGGCTCGCCTCCGCCGAGTCCCCGAGCCTGTTGCGGAATATCTTGTCGCCCACTTCGCGGTAAAAGCGCGTGCGCTCTGCAACGGTCTCGCCAAGCACGCGGTGGGCGTACTTCACAAACTCCATGCTCCGTGGGGCCCTGCGCACCTTGACGCGCCAGCCTGTCTTTTCTGCAAGGTCAATGTTGTCAAATTCCTCGCCGGTCTGGGCAAGCAGCGAGGGCTTTTTCGCAAATACTACCGCCTCGCCAAGCACTGGGTCAAAGAACGTGCCCGCGACTCCGGCCTCGGCAGGTATCGATTTTGAAATAATCTCGGCAGACTCCTCCTGCGGCTTGCGTATCGACTCATCCGTCCTCACGACGATACGCTTCTTTATCGTGTTGACCATGTTAGATACGAGCTGGCTGTTCTGCATCAGGTAGGAGGGGTTTTTGGAGTAGAGCGCAATCTTGGGGCCTTCGTACTCTATCTTTGTCAGCGCTGCCTCCTCCGGCAGACTCTGGAGTATCACTGCCATTATGTTCTGGCTTGCAGGTTCTTGGTACGGAGGTTTACGCTGCAATATTCAATCACTGGTAGCGGCGTCACACTATAACGTAGATGTGAAGTCACGGGTAAGTTAGCCGGAGCCGGTATTAAATATTTGTATAATTACTGTGGCGGGTTATTTTTATAAATAGAAGGCCGGCTTTACGTACCATGGCAAAGTCGGCGATATGGATAGCCGCGGTTGGTGCAGCAGTAGCGGCCGTGCTAGTAGTGGCATACATGCCCGACATCTTTTTCCCGCCCAAGGAGAGCGTGCCACAGCTGTTGACAGGAGGACAAGTACAGCACGAGTTGGCGGTAGGCGAGGAAGGATCTTTCAGAGGGCTTGCCAGAGGCGGCAAGCTGCCGTACCAGTTTGAATGGGCGTTCCCTGACGGCTCTATTGTGCGCTCGATGAACGCAACTCACATATTCCCGTCTCCGGGCACGTACGAGGTCACGGTTTCAATAAACGACGGCAGCGGGCAGTCGGGGCACCATTCGTTCACGATAGAAGTCTCGCCGGCCCAGTAAGTTGAAATATCAACCAGCTATACTGGGTGTTGGTTTGGAAGACATAGGTTCCGGCGCAAGGGGCTCGAAGAGATTTGGCGGCCCCCGGCCGTTCAAGCTTGCTCCTGTCAAGGTCGGAGAGGAGTACGACGTCATGATAGAGTCGATGAGCAGGAGGGGCGATAGCGGCGTTGCAAGAATCCAAGGGCTCGTGGTTTTTGTGTCGGGCGCGAAGATGGGCGACTCGCCGAGGATAAAGATAACGAAGGTCGGCAGTGGTTTTGCGGCGGCACACGTTATAGGCAAAAGCGGCATCGGGTCGCTTGAAGGCGAGGCGGAGACATCGGGTGACGTTGACGAGTAGGAGTCTCAAGATGGTCTCTCCACCCCCGCACCTCATGGAACTGCCCAGAAAGATAATGATAGGCGACGGCGTAGTGTCCGATGTCGGAGCGCTATTGATGTCGCTTGGCGCCGGCGCGACGGACGTTGCAGTAATCACCGGCGCAATAGTGAAAAAGAGGGCGGGCAAAAAATGCGAAACGTCGCTTGACAAGTGGTCGATTGCAAGCAAGTGGCACCTAGTGAGCGACGCGTCGATGGCTACCGTGGAAAAACTGCACGACAAGATAAAGAAGGACGACCCGGACTTTGTCGTGGGCTTTGGCGGCGGCCGCTCTGTAGACGTCGCAAAAATGACTGCTTTCAGCCTCGCAAAGCCATTTCTGAGCGTGCCCACATCCGCTTCTCACGACGGCATTTCCAGCCCCTTTGTTTCCGTGAGGGGTACTGACAAGCCACACTCCATCAAGGCAAACACGCCGATTGGCGTCCTTGCCGACACGCATCTGATGTCGCAGGCGCCGCCGAGGCTTTTGGCAAGCGGCTGTGGAGACTTGGTGGCCAAGATAACCGCGGTCAAGGACTGGGAGCTTGCCCGCGACGAGGTGGGCGAGTACTTTGGGTCGTATGCAGCAAACCTTGCATACATGTCGGCCAAGATAATACTAGACGAGTCGGAGAAGCTAAAACGCAAGGACAAGTTCAGCGTAAGGACTATTGTTGAAGCATTGATAAGCGCCGGCGTCGCTTCCTGCATCGCAGGCAGCAGCCGGCCGTGCTCTGGCGCGGAGCACCTTTTCAGCCACGCGCTCGAATACGTCGCAGGCTCTGATTGCGGGTTGCACGGCGAGCGCGTCGGTCTTGGCACCATAATGATGGCCAAGTTGCATGGGCTTGACTGGGAAAAGGTCCGACATACGCTTGAGAACATGAGCGCGCCCACCAAAGCAAGGCAGATTGGGTTGACGGAAAAGGACGTGGTGCAGGCGCTTGTCAAGGCGCAGTCTCTCAGGCCGGACCGCTACACGATACTGAGCAAGGTCAGGCTTGACAAAGAGTCTGCAAGGGCGCTTGCAAAGTCAGTCGGCGTCATCTGAGCGCCGCGATTGTCGAGGATTTTCGGTGAGCAAATATTTTTTCAAGCTGCTTGTAAGCGTAGCCTTCAAACATCCTGCCAAGCAGTCCATAACGCAGCTCGAACAGTATTTCGTCAATGACTTCCGTTCCGCCTTCGGCCTGCCTGAATGCATGGGT
This sequence comes from Nitrososphaera sp., assembly GCF_036397675.1. Taxonomy (GTDB): domain Archaea; phylum Thermoproteota; class Nitrososphaeria; order Nitrososphaerales; family Nitrososphaeraceae; genus Nitrososphaera. Next base: position 11,189 of record NZ_DASWIL010000022.1, read on the forward strand.
GTGCTTCCATGTCTTGAACCGACCCTCAAGCATCTCGTCGACGTACACGTAAGGCTTCATTGACGTTATCTTGGAGTGCCACGCGCTTTTTATCACGAGGTTTCCCTCTATCCACGCTTCACCCCCCTCATGGATCTTGCTGCCCGTGCTGGACGTCAGCACCTTCAGACGCATTTGCGGAGGAGTGATGACTTCTAGGTGGCCGATGTCGGTGTAAAAGTTCCACACTTTGTCAATGTCTGCCGGGACCACAAAAGAATGCGAGAACTTTTTCAATGGCTGCAACAAGCATTCAGGCAGTTTTAGGTGTTTGTAAAATCAAAGGTGGGGAGGGGATTCGAACCCCTATAAATCCGCTCACTGCTTACGCAACTGCAGGCGAACGCATGGCCGCTCTGCCACCCCACCGCTGTCGATCATTCTTGGCGATTCTAATTTATACATTCTTGACAGAGCGCGCCTAGCCCAGAGCAGACATGAGACGCTTTGAAACTTAAATAACGACTCCGTTTATCAACGCCCATGTCCAGTTCAGGCTGGGACAACTCGCACCCACTGAAATTCAAGTGCACGTTTTGCGGCGCGTACTTCAAGACGGAAAAGGAAAGGCAAAAGCATGTAGAGGAGGTCCATTCTGACTATTAGATTCAAAACGCCAGGGAAAGCGCCGAGCGCGCCGCCAGTTTTGCGACCCGGACCGGCTCCGGTAGCGCGCCTTGCAGCGTAAACGCGTTGAGCACCGAGACGGCGCGCTTTTGAGTCAAGCCCCAGCAGCGTATGTAAAGATGCTTTCCCGTCTTCACCACCACACGCTCCCTGCTCCCGAGTTTTTCGTACTGCGCCAGCTTGCCTTGCCAGCTGTCGGGAAAGTGGTGCTTTATAGCCCTGTCCAGCCCCGGCGAGTCCTCAAACGTGACTGCGATTACCGGCAAGCCGGTTCTTGCAGACACTTTCTCGCCATCGATGATGTTGTACATGCTTATCACCAGCCCGTCGAGCACTATGCAGTTCACGTCGTCGCGCCCCAGCGACACGTACATCGACACTATGCTCTCAGTCGCGTCGTCGCCCCCTATTGTCGCGGTGCCAAATGCCATGCCGTCTACGACAAGGTCGCGGCGCATGACCACGCCGGCAAGCACTGACTCTACCGCGCCCTTTTTGAAGCTCTCGGCTACCGCAAAAACCCGCACCCCCTTTTTTTCAGAATGAACGCGCCGCTGGATGATGATCGTTGGCATTACGTTTTGATAAGCGTTATTGGATGATGCCCTTGCCTATTATCCGAGTGCTCGGGCTGTCAGGCTTTAACAGAACGCAGGCCTGCCCAAGCGCGTAGGCCAGCGGTTTTTCCGGCGTCATTTCCAGCACGTCGCCTGCCTGCTTTATCCGGACTGGCCTTATCTGCAGGCCGACTGCAAGCATGTACATCTGGTTCTCTGCAAGGTCGCCCTTGAAGAACGGGCTCTTCTCAAATTTCGACTTCAGCGAGCCTGAAGAGACCTGCATGGCTTCCTGCGCGCAGATGATGTCGCCCCGCGAGATGTCGGCGGCAGAGACGCCCTTTATCGCAAGTCCAACCCTTGCAGGGCTTGACGAGCTTTCCGCCGGGTCGTCGTGCATCTGTATCGACTTTACAAGCACACCCTTGTTCTGCGGGAGGATTGTCAGTTCGTCGTAGGGCTTGACCGTGCCCTGCTTTACCACGCCCAGGACGACTGTACCGACACCCTTGACGTCAAACGCGTGGTCGATAGGTATCACTACCGGGCCGGCGCGGGGCTTTGGCTGTACGTTGGCGACTTGCTGCTTCAGCTCGTCGACACTGTCAAGGAATTTGTAATTTGCAAGCGACGTGTTCTTTAGCAGGCCCTTTAGTTTCTCGCGGTCAACCTCGTACGAGTGTAAAATGAAGCCGTCTTTCATGCCGGCGTAGTCAAGGGCAAGTATCTGCTCGCCCAGGAATTTGTCCAGCTTTGCGACGTTCAAAATGGCGTACTCGGCTATGCCGACTGCCTGCAAAAGTGGCTGTACCTTGTCTGGGAATGTCAGAGGGGCGGTCCACGTGTATACGGTTTCTGCAGTCTTGCGGTCATAGATTGCAATGTCAGTCGCGGTGCCCTTCTTGCCAAGCTCGCCCGCTATGGTGTGGTCGCCCAGCACGACAAAATTGACGCTGTTCAACGCACCAGCTGGAAGGCCAGCCGGTATAATGGTTTACCGCGATGCAGCCTGATTTTTATTGGACCCAAGCCGCTAAGCGCCTGTGCCAAGGAAGACCATATACGGCAAGTGCCCCAAGTGCAAGACCAAGAGCGAGCTTGAGGTGGTAAGCGGAAACCCGGGCAGAGAGAAGTTCAAGTGCAACCAGTGCTACCACTCGTTTGGGATGGACGAGCTCTAGCGCTTATGCTTGGCCGTCCACTTCGTCCATAGTAAACACAAAGCGCGAGCCGGCGTACGTGTCTTCTGTGCCCTCCCGCTGCCAGGCGATATTGTATTCCTTCGTGACTTGCTTGCCGATTATCTTTATCGTAGTGGGCAGGTCGGTGAACAGCTTTTCCACTTTTTCCGGGTTTTTGGTCATCAAAACGGAGCGGCGGCGCTTCATCAGGTACTTCACGGCGACATTTCTGTGCACGTGGCCTTCTACCGGTATCTGTTCCTTGCCGGTGTCAATCGTGAACTGGCGCTTGGCCAACGGGTAGAAACGAAAAGCAGGCTAGAAAAGCTTTGTGGTTAACATTCTCAAGAGCGGAAACGGACCTTGATGCGTGGTATTTAAATTGCGGCAGGGCCAAGATGCGTTCATGCCGGCCTACGGTGGCAAAAGATTTCCAAGGGCAGCCCGCCGGGCCAGAAAGCCAATGCAGAATGACTGGGCAAAGGTGCCCAAGGGCAAGTGGCTCACGTGCACCTACGACAAATGTGGCCAAACCTGGCAGTACTTTGGAGGCCACAGCTGGGCCGAGTGCCCCGTCTGCCACACCACGATGAAGGTCGCAATCGCCCAGCGCAACTACAGGACTAGCTGACGAAAAACGAGTTCTCTCCCCGGGCAAGCGAGAGGTCGACCTTGCCGGATTCCCTGTCGTGGATTACCATCAAAGCCTCCTGTATCAGGTGCTTGCTTGCGAGGGTCTGCAGGTGAAAATTCAGCGTGTACAGGTCTGCAAACGACTCTGACTCGAGCACGTTCATGTTGTTGTCATACAGCTCTAGGCTTACTCCCTGCGGCCCCTTCTCTACCTTGGCAAAGTGCACGGGATGCCTTGCAGAGTAAGGGGATTTTAAATGCTGCCTTGAACCTTGCAGCGGCTATCCCGGTGGCAGTCATGGCCGCAAGCCCCAATGCGGCAAGTGGGAACTCGGGTAAGGCCCTTACGCCCTGGACCTGCACCTCGTGGTCGCCTGGAGGCACGAACATGTCCACCGAGACCGTCCTGCCGTCCATCGCTATCGACGCATTGTAGAGCTGCGCGTCCAGCAGCACGGCTATGGTCTGGTTCTGGTTCACCTGGGCAAACTTGAGGGCGAGGAGCGTGCCTGCAGGGTTGTATGGCGTTACGCCAAACGACAGGCTGTCAGTAGAGTTGTCGTAGCGTAGGCGGCTCACCTTTGACACAGTCTGCATGTTGTAGGCGATGAACTTGCCGTCGCCAGTCGGTATCGTGGGTATAGGCGCGTCGGGGTCAAAGCCGGCGCAGCTGTAGTACATCACTTGGTCTCTGACGGCGTCATCGGGCATCGCTGCAAATTCTGCGACTTGGCCCGGCTCGATGACAGGTATCACGTTGCTCCTAGACGAGTCCAGCTGGATCATGTCCTCGTCGTGCGCCGATGCAAAGACCGTCACGTTGTAGAACGGAAACGGGCCGGTGTTCGTCACCCTGCCCACGAGCATCTTCTCGTCTCCCGCTGCCATGTTAGAGTAATCGAATATAAGCGCATCGTAGAACGGCTGGTAGACCTGCTCTACGCTTGCGACGTAAGGCCTGTCCACGACCTGCAGGTCAGGGGCCACGCGGAACTTGAACGGCGCTCCCTTTTCCGGGAACATCACCCGGCCGTAAGGATCTTCCTGCAGCGTGGTTGTCGTGCTACCGTCCGAAACGTCAAGGGCCATGACCACGCTAATAGGAGCAAGGCCCTTGTTGTTCACGACGCCGATGACGTTCGTCATGCCATCGGCGTCCACGAACGTATAGTCGGAATACTGGATCTCTATGTCGCCGTTATCGGCGTAGGCAGAGGGGAATGCGATGAGAAGCGCGAACAGTACGGGCCATGCAGCCACATGCATGTTCGCGGATAGGAGTTTCGGCAATTTAAGCCTCTAGCCGCCCGCGTTCTCGCCGGAAAACGCCATGCTATCCTGGTATACGTTTATCAGCTCGTTTATCACGTCGCCATAGTCCACGTCGTGCCCCTTGGCGTGCATCATGTCGCCCATTACAGAGGATAGGCGCTGGTAGGTCTGGTCGTCAAGCGTGAGCGTCTTCATGGCTCACCGTTGCCTGCATGCAGGATATTTACTTTCAGGAATAAGGTGGCAGGGACAGTATATTTCCATGCAAATCTTGTAATATTTTCAATCCAATGCAGCGCGGCGGCAAATCTTGGAACTAGGTGCGGCGGGAGAAACCGCGCTGCTGCATGAAAGTAAGTTTTTTATGTTTCATTCCGGATATCCCTGCTTACCTTCTTTCAGTACACTCCTGCCTTGCCGGCTTGTCCCCGGCGGGCGAGGTTATTCTTCCATGACACCGTCTTTGCTATTTCTTGGTACTTCATTACTATCTTTAGGCCATGTTTAAATTCTTAGCCGTCATTAAGAATATGCAGTGGTATCAAAATGACTTACAAAATTATAGCTGGGAGTTTGATTACGTTCATTACGATCATGATATCGCTGAGCTTCATACCTGCAAGTGCAAGCCACGTTGAAAATTCGTGTGTAACTCAGAAATCAAATCCCCTTGTCATCAAATGCAGGAATGAAATTGCGGATGGTCAAGTAGTCCAAATAATAGACAGATCAGGTTCATTTGCCGGGAATTGTCTTTATGACACCAGCGAAAATGGTGCAAATTGGGATTTTGCGAAACAATCTCAATCAGTCGGTAATTGCGCAGAATCTCTTAGTTGGCCAAAATCAAGTGTCCAAGTAAAATGAACCCAACGTTTGAAAGAATTCTTCTCCGCACGGTTTAGTATCGTCAAGTAACAGGTTTTGCACTTTTCTATGGGATACCCAATAATCATCTAATAGCATGCTGCGCTTAAGCTGAAGCCATAATGACATAATAAGCGAATATGTTAGAAAGGCGTTAGGAATATGTCCCGAGCTGAAAGAAAACAGCGGAACTAACGAGTAAGCCATTTGGTACATGAAGAGAAACATAGAAGCTGGAAGGATAATCAAGATTTAGGAGAAAGTAAGTCTACAGCGGACTATCAGTGGCGTCACAAGCCCCAAGTAAAAAGAAAAAGCCAGTCTAGGGCATGAGGATGAAGGTTGGCAGCAGAGTACCGTCAATAATAGCTTTTGAACGGGTAGAGCATTCCAATCAATTGCATGTCACGACACTTCGTCTCGACGTGACAAGCTTCATTTCTCATAACATATCGCAAAATATATGAAAATCCTTGTGTATTTTAGAAAATCACAAAATTTTACTAGAATAAGATCCTATCTATGCTTTTATAGTCGCATGCTTCCAATAATAAAGACTCGAGATGGGTAAAACATTAACGCGGACTGTTTCAATGATTCTTGGTTTCTCCATGGCACTCTCCATCCTGTCAATTCCAAACGTTATCATGACTCCAAACAACCTGTCAGAAGGGAACAACCAGTATATCACTCAGTGGATGGAGAACGTATCTTCGCCCATTCTGCCAGAAGCTTCTGCTGTAACGCCAGCGTGTCCACCCGGCACCACTTTTAACGCTGCTACTAGTCAATGTGAGGCACCTCCAGACTGCCCTACAGGTACAGTCTTCAACGGCGCTACTGACAAGTGTGAGGCTTCTCCAACATGTTTAACGGGGAATTACAACACATCAACAGACCAGTGTGAAGAAATTTCTAACCCTATCTGTTTCAACGGCGACTTGAACACAGATACTGACCTGTGCGAAGAAACATTTTCACCTGAGTGTCAAAGCCCTAGTTTCTACAACACAGCTACAGACCAGTGTGAATTGTTTACATCAGCTTTCTGTTTTGATGGGGAATTGAACACAGATACTAACCTGTGCGAAGAAACATTTTCACCTCAGTGTCCATTCCCCAGCGAATACAACGGCACTACTGACCAGTGTGAAGACGAGAGCGGGCCCACTGGCGAAGATCCTTGTTTTGGTAGTACCCTAGACACAAATCTTGACCAGTGCGTACAAGCTGTAGGACTACCCGATTGTCCATTCCCCAGCCAATACAACGGCACTACTGACCAGTGTGAGTTTACTGGCCAACCTGATTGTTTTGGTGGTACCCTAGACACAAATCTTGACCAGTGTGTAGAGAACTTTGGTCCACCCGGTTGCTCCGTTGGTACTTATAATGGAACAACTGACCAGTGTGAAGAGTTTACCCCTGCGACATGTCCAACCGACACAACTTTGAACGGAACTACTGACCAATGTGAAGTTGCTCCTACATGCCCAACGGGTACTTCATTCAATTCAACAACAGACGTGTGTGCGCTGCGTATAGTCAACATTGACATCAAGCCAAATGATCCAAAGAATACCCTGAGCCTCAACAATGACAGGAGCATAAGGGTAGCTATTCTCGGCTCCTCAATCACTCCCGTTAACACTATAGACATATCTCCGCTATCCACGGATGCACCCAAGTTTGGAGGCTTTACACCCAGGTCTCCAGTTGGCGCCAGCTATTCCGATGTTAATGGTGACGGCCTGACTGACCTTGTGCTAAAGTACAATTCTAGCAAGAGCAATCCGTTAGGATTTGTGAGCGGCGATAACGAGGGCACTATCACTGGCAAGCTGCTAGATGGAACTCCGATAACTGGCTGCGATAACATAAGAATAGTAAGGTAGTTTCGAGAGCGGCTTGGGAATAGCTTGAGCCTTGTTTGACTCTACTCTCTACAAAATGGCTAATTATGTTCGTTAGGAAATAGAAACAATTTCGGACTCGGGCAAAGCAGTTGGGCGGTAAAGCGTTGGCCAGCTACCTCATGCTTCCCAATACGGCGCAACTCCGGATACGGTAGTGGCACTATTCAGACCAAGGCAGTCTACTGAATCGGTACTGCCATTGGCACTTACCTCACTATTCTGACAATGTCGCAGCCTAGTATAGGGGTGTTATCTAGCAACTTGCCAGTTATGCAGCCTTGACCGGGTCCTGGGCTAAATCCAAAAGGATTGGCCTTTCCTGAATTATACTTTAGAACCAAGTCGACGAACCCATCGGAATTGACATCTGCAAGGCTAGCTTTAACCGGCGCTCTAAGGTTAGAGCCACCAAACTTGGGTGCATCAGTAGACAGCGGTGAGATGTCTATTGTATTTACCGCAAAGCTTGATGAACCAAGGACAGCAACAGTCACGGTCTTGTCGTTGTTTATGCTGATGGTATTCTTGGAGTCACCTGGCTTGATATCTACGACAACTTGAAGTCGTTGTATCGTTTGGTCTGGGCCTACCTGGAAAGTGATTCCGCCTGTTGTGATATCGATGGGGCCCGGATTACTTGATGGGGTACTGAAGGAAAAAGTGGTGGGATCAAACGTCAGAATAAAACCTGTTTGGACTGTAGCAGATGCGGTGGAACCATCTGCTCCAACAACTGTTACCTCTGCTGGTCCTTGAATTACCTGAGTCGTGACACTCCCACAGGTAGTGATAATGTCAGCACCAGCTCCGAGACTGTAGATCGCAGCTCCTTCACAGACACTGAATTGCGCCGGTGTAGAGCCACCTGATGCGTCCGCTACTATCTCAATTCCGTCAGGATATGGTGCATCGGTTACCGCCAGAATTTGGCTTCCTACACTGGTAACTGTTCCCGTCGTTGCTCCACCAGTTCCTGTATCGCCAAAGGCCGTAGAGAGTATGCAGGGAGAAATATCGGCGGTATCAAATATTCCATCTTCATCAGAATCGATTTCGGCAAAAGGATTACCCGTGAAATTGCCTTGGTTATCGAAGATTCCACAGTCGTTGTACATGGTGCCGGAGTTGGAGATGTCGCCAAAGTTGGTGAGGGTGCCGCCGTCATTAATGCCTAGGAGGGCTCCGGGATTGACGGTGACAATGCCGCTATCGGCAACGAAGAGGCTGCCGCCGTTGTTAATGTGGATAATGCCGCCGGGGTTCCCGAGGGTGAGCTCGCCAAGGCTGGCAACACCGAAGTGACCGCCGTTATTGATATCAAGGATGCCGTCAAAGTAAACAAAGAAATCGCTGTTGGCGTCGACACCGGCAAAGCCGCCGTTGTTGATGTCAAGGTCGCCTGTCATGGAGACAACCCCGCCATTGGCAGCAAAGAGTTCGCCGCTCTCGTTGACGGAGACATCCCCGAAAACGACGAGGTTAGAGAATTGGTCGACTACGACCTCGCCACCGTCGATGTCTAGGGAGCCGTCGGGTTGAACGTTTAGGAGGCCCGCGTTGTGAACAAAGATCTCGCTATTGTCACCGACTGACACACTCCCGTTGTTAATCTTAAGGATGCCTGAGAGATCGATTTCAGGATTAGAGACGATTATGTTTATGTTGTCGATGATATTGAGGGTGCCGCCGTTGTTAACATCGACCCCACCTGTTGAAGTAACTAGGAGTTGGCCGCCGCGAGTGACGACTAGGGTGCCCTCGACACGTAATGTCCTGACATCGCTGACGGATATGGTTTCAAATGCTGGAAGAACGGCGGTGACTCCCGTACGTATCTCCACGTCCGTAATTCCGTTTACTATGAGGCCATTATCAAGGGTACAAGTATTCGTATCCCCATTCCAAGTGCCTAGAAAATCGGGTTCACAGGTCCCACCATCGATGACAGCAAGGATCGGCAGAGCGTGTGCTTCCTGAATAAACCCCGGAGGACTTGCAAAAATAACCGCTGCGATCACAATAACAGATATGGGCAGCGCATATGTGAACGAATTGGGTCCTAAGTGTCTCCGTTTTCCTATCATGTCAGCCTGTATGTTTGACGGGTTTCTATTAAGGCAATATGTAAGAATATTCCGGCATTAGATTAGCTCCGGCGGAGGATCTCATTCTTCGCTCTTGAGAACGGGGTCCAAGGATAAGGCATAATCACTACTTATGTTAGGCAGGGAACCCGGATGGTTCTCTCCGTACAAGGTTTTCTGAACGATTCCCCGCAATTCTATTCATTTGAAGAATGAGCCAAATTTTGACTTGACCTTGCTAAGAGATTCCTCTGCCTTGCTAGTAACACCGTCGTCCTTCTCCTCATTCGCAGATTGATCGGCTTCAGGCTCGTTTGGATTGTGCTCATCGCAGTAGTACTTCCCGTCCACCAAACTAATGTGGTCTTTACAAAATGCCGCGCCACACAATTCGCACAGAGCCACTGTCTGCTTCTTGACAAGTTGAATGTCTTTTATCGTGAAGTGTCTTGGACATTGTGAAATGGTGTCGACAAGTACTGTTTTTGATGCTGCCAGAACCTTTCTCATGTATGTAACCTGCCCAGATTCAATATCCAGAGTCCATTTTGGCACGTAGATTAGCTGCGCTTTTCTTATCTGAACTTCATGGGCTTTCGCGATAACGAAGAAATTTCTTGAGTCCTCTCCATGTCTCGTTCTGACGTCATAGGAATCTTCTCTCTTGGTATCGTCTATTACCTGTTCTATCACACTCCGTTGTGCACTCTCTGTCCTCACAGTCGGCTTGAGCCGGCTTACGAAATATTCGGATGTTTGATAAACATCGTACTTCCGTTCGGGTCTGATGGTCGTCAGGTCCTCTGTTATCTGCTTCTCCTCTCTCTTAGCCTGCTTCTCCTCAGAAGTTTTGAACAATCCACCTAACTTTCTCGTAATGCTTTCCTTAGGATTGATTATCTCACCATCCAAGGCGTCCACTATGAATACGCCCGAAGCGTGAATACTATGTTTTCCGCGCGCCGGATCAAATCTAACAATATCTAGTTTCCACTCAAATCTGTAATAAGGATGTAAGATGAGGGCAGCTATTATTTTCGCTAACCCTGGATTGGCTAATTCGAGTTTGCTCACCTCTTGGTACGTAGCAGCTACCGGCAGCGAAAGATCCAAAGTGGTTTGTTGCCCGCTGCCAAGTCTGCCAAGCGTCATCGAGAAGAACCTTTCCTTGAGCTGGTCACCATCCCAACAATTGATGTTGTTACTGACGGCAAATTTTTCAGATTCAGATGAATAGACAGTATTTGTAACGAACAAGGCATCCTTTATTTTGAGAGAGGTGAGTTTGGTATGGAAATCTCTGAGTTCCTTAATACCAACGGCACGCGAAGGGTCGTAATTCTTGCACTCGACGGCTCGTAACCGGCTCCCTCTGGTTGCAAGGATGTCGATTTCATGTTTAACGCCGTACTTGTCGGCTAATCTCTGCCTTCTTTCTGTCGAAAAGCCCATCCTCTGGATGATCTTCTCGGTCATGTCTTCAAGATTCATTCCAAGTTGGTAGATCGACATTGGCTTTTCTTCGGCTATTTCTTCTTCCCCTTCTGTGGAAGTGACCGATTCTGGTACTACAGGATTAGCCGCGTCAGAGCCCTCACTAGGATTATTTGCCGCCGATACTCCGCCGGTCAACGCAGCCTGATCAGCCGTTCCAGCTTTCGATAGATTGAATCCACAATGTGGGCAAAACCTGGCGTTTTCCAATCCGAGTTGAGAGCCACACTCTGGACAGAATTTCAACGCGTAATTGTCGTGAACCGTCTTATTAGATATTTGTGTTAGTTAGGGCGAGAGCGGAGTAGCGACTATCTACTTCGGGCTACCATTCCTACCCACTCGCCGGACTTGTTCTTATACCATCTATTGTTAAACATGTCCCAATATGCCCCTTCCACTTTCGGATCGGGACGAAGATGCATTCGCAATCTTCCCTCTTTGTCGTATCTGTCGATGCAGCCACTTTCATAATGCATTTCGCTAACCCATCCCTTGGGAGCTTGTTCAGGTTCCCTGGAGGATGCCGCCTTGGTTTCTGCTGCGCTGGGGATCGCCTTAGTCCTAACGGGCGGAAACGCCTTCGATTCAAAATTCTGAGTCACTCCTAGGCCATTCTTGAGCGACTTAGAGCCTATCCCAAAATTATTGACACAGCAGTCGCAATTGCATGACAGGTACAGATTTAGCTTGATGCCACATCTGTCCCACATGTGACTCGCGTACATAGGAAGAAGAAAAAGCATCTTCCTACCATCAGGCGTATTCCAGACCATGTCTGGAACGAGGTTAAGGACATTCTACCTCAAGAAAAGCCGCCAGAAACGGTTGGACGTCCAGCAGTATCGTACAGAACTGTGCTTGACGGCATCCTGTATGTACTCAGGACTGGATGCCAGTGGAAGTCACTGCCAAAGGAGTATGGCTCCGGTTCCACCTGCCACAGGAGGTTCCAGGAATGGGTCAGGTCAGCGGTATTTCAGAAACTATGGGTAAGGCTGCTTGAGATATACGACGATGTCCGGGGAATAAAATGGAGATGGCAGTCACTTGACAGCGCATCTGTCAAGGCACCGTTAGGGGGGACAAGACAGGTGCTAATCCGACAGATAGAGGTAAGCTAGGTACCAAGAGGCACATACTGACCGACCAAAAGGGGGTTCCATTATCAGTTGTCATAACAGCTGCCAACACTCACGACATGAAAGCAGCTGTGGAAACGCTGGACCGTATAGTGGTCAAAAGACCCCGTCCAAGGAAATACAGGAGGCAGAACCTGTGCCTTGACAAGGGGTACGATTTCCCCGAGATAGAGCTAGAGGTTGTCAAGAGGAGGTACGTGTCGCACATCCGCCATAGAGGTGAGAAAAGGAGGAAGAAAGGACGCCACAACAAAAGAAGGCGGTGGGTCGTAGAACGAACCAATTCCTGGCATAACAGGTTTAGAAAGTTGCTCATCAGGTACGAGAAGAAATCAGAGAACTACCTTGGACTGGTGCAGCTGGCCTGCTGCATCATTGTTTACAGGAGGTTAATTTTGGGATAGGCTCTAAGTTCAATATCAGACATTTCGCAAAACCGGACGACCCCTGACAGCTTGATGCTTACCGAAGAGTAGGCTAGTCTTTTTCTCTGCTCTATTACAAAAGTCAATTAATCAGTCTTGGAGCTCTCTCTTTTCCATCGAAATAAAGTCGTCCAAAGTAGATATTTCTGCATGCTTCATGAAATCAAGTAGTCCAGCCACGTACGCGTTCTTTGTGTGTATGCTTTTTAGGGACGATATGAAGAGTTTGTATGCCCTTGAATCGATGTGAAGTGTCACGGGCATAATATAAGATTGGACGGCTATTATGTATCGATAATCGTCAAGACATTGGTTATTATATGACGACTTTGTAGGTGCGCTAACTTTGAACTGGCGAATCTTGGCGGTCCCGGCCAGCATCGTGCCTTTTGTCATCATATTTGTGACAACAAGCGTCTCGCCCCAGGATCTATTCGCCGTGGGCCTGATGCCCTTTGTGGCGGCTGCGCTTGCAGCCGTTACTAGGATAATGCTCCAGGCCTACAGGTTCAAGTACTTTATCCGCAAGTTCATAGGCCAAGACGTAGCCTCGCCCGGAAGGACGATGGCTGCCCGGCTTGCCGGCGAATTCGTGACATACACAACACCGTCATACGTGGGAGGCGAGTTCGTCCGGATTGCGTGGATGTCAAAGCAGGGCGTCCCGCCGGGCAAGGCGGCGTGGGTTGCGACTATGGAGATAATCGCCGACGTATTTGCAGTCACGATACTTGGCTTTATCGCTGGCTCTATTGCGATATTGCGTGGCGGCACGACAATAGGCATAACAGTCATTTTGCTGGCGCTTCCAACTTTTACGTTCTGGTTCCTCGTCATACTCTACTCTGCCAAGCGCAACATGCAGGTTCCGTTATTCATCGTGAGGATTGTGGAGCGGTTTGCACAGAAAAAGGCCGAGCGCTACGTAGGGCAGGTAAACAAGGCGCTTGGCGACCTGTGCACGATGAGCCGGGAGAACTTTGCCTCGACCAAGGTGATAAGGCCGTTTGTCGTGGGGCTCGGGATAACCTTTGTCTCGTACGTGGCCTACGGCGTATCGTTCCTAGTTCTTGCGGACACCATAGGTTCCGGCGTCGGGCTGTTCGATTCGCTGATGGCAGTTGCTGCTTCAAACGTGGTAGGCAACATCCCCATAACCATCGGGGGCTCGGGGCTGACGGAGCTTGGCATATGGGCTTACGTCTCTAACCTCTCGAGCATACCTGACCTGGAGACGATAGCCCAGGACTCAAAGCTGAACGTGATAATCGCCTGGCGTATTGCCTCCTACCACGTCCCGCTGGTCATAATGTGGATAGCGATAATGAAGCTTGCAATAGGGAAAAAGCCCGCAGAGCCTGCGCCAAGCATCTAGTCGTCGCCCTCGTCTTCCGACGATGAAGGGGTGGGCAGGTCAGACTCGACGTCCATCAGCGTCAGTTCCTTTATCTCAAAATTGTAAATAGCCTTCATGTCTAAGCCGAACTTGGTCTTGAGCAGTTCGACGACCTTGTTGCTCAGGGGTGCGGTGTAGACGCTAATCTTGAACTCGTAGACAAAGCCCTTCAGGAGATCGTTTAACTTGGTCGATTTGGGAAGGTTGATGCCCTCTATTATGACCCTGCCGTCTGGCATCGACTCGTACACCTGGATGTCGAGCCTAGAGTCCTTCTCGTATATCTCAAGTATGTAACCAGTCCTTGTCGTCACTCCGGGCTCGCCAAACTGGGCCGATTTTATCTCCTCCTCAGCCCACTTTGGTAGTCCTTCTTCCTGCGCTTCGGACTCCTTTGCCTTCGGCATGTGTCATCCGCATCTGGTTGGGCAGAGGATTTAATGTTTTCCCGCGGGATTCTGGTATTTCTGCACAAAGCACGGACGACCGTTATGTTGAATTTTTCTGAAGCCGATACCGTCTCAACACGCCTGACTAGTGTCTACAAAATATTAGCTGTTGGTTACTGAATGATGACACTTCAATTTAACGTCGTTTTCATAGGCTAGTTGGCATGACCAACTTTGCCAATAACTGGGTCCCGGACAACCGGCAGAACATGTCGGAGAGACTGAAAGAGAGCCTCGGACCGCAACAGCCGCTGAAACCAAGGATCGAGTTTGCCAAGAACAAGCTCCAGGCACAGAATCAGAAGCTTGACGCTATTTTGGAGAAACTCCGCGGTAAGGAGAAGAACCTCTTCAACCAGGTGGTCTCCTCACTGCAGAGGCACGACACACAAGCAGGAAGGATGGTGTCAAACGAGCTTGCGCAGGTTCGCAAGATCATAAAGACCATATCGCAACTGAAGATGGCGCTTGAGCAGATACAGCTACGCCTCGAGACGACGATAGACCTTGGAGACGTAATGGTAGCAATCGGGCCTGCAATGGGTGCGCTCACACGAGTGAGGTCGGGCCTTTCAGGTGTGATGCCAGAGGTCGACCGCGAGCTCGGAGAGATAAACAGCGTCTTCAGCGACATCATGATGTCTGCTGGCTCTCTTGGAAACACCTCGTTTGCCTTCGACGCGGCAGGAGAGGATGTCGACAGGATACTTGCCGAGGCAGGCGCAGTCGCAGAGCAGCGCATGAACGACAGCTTCCCGGACGTCCCGGTGGGCTCCTCGACAGGATACAGGACATCTGCAGGCGAGAACTCGCAGCAGTAAGCGGGTCTCTTTTCTCTTCTTTTTCTAATTTTTCTACTTTACCGTCACGGACTTTGCTAGGTTTCTTGGATAATCGGGGTTCGCGTTCTTGGCCAAGGCAAGATAGTACGCAAGCATCTGTAGCGGGATGACCTCAACAATTGGGTAGAAAGCCTCCTGTTCCATGTGCGGTATCTCGACAAAGTGGTCGTAGACGTCGTCCTTTGAGTCAGAGATGCCGATGACGGTTGCGCCCCTGGCCTTTATTTCATGCGCGTTGGAAATAGAGTCGCTGTGCGTGGCGTCTCCCGGGCTCAACATGACCACGAGGGTGTTCTTTTCCATGAGCGCAAGCGGGCCGTGCTTTAGCTCGCCTGCGGCCACGCCCTCTGCATGCACGTAGGCAAGCTCTTTCAGCTTGAGCGCGCCTTCAAGCGCAATTGGGTAGTGGGTAGATCTGCCAAGGAGGTAGATGTCATTCACGTCCTTTAGTTCGCCGGCCATCTTTTCAATCGCCGGCTGGCACATCGCGATTACTTTTTCGGCGGCCTCGACAAACTCGGCCTTTTCGCCGGCCTTCAGGCTGCCGCCTGCAAGCCTGTCAGTGACAGAATATGCAAGGGCGAGCTGGCCTGTAAAGCTCTTCGTCGCCGCGACTCCTATTTCTGGGCCGCAGTTGGTTGACAAAAAGCAGTCGCTGCCCCTTGCAAGCGAAGACGTCGTGACGTTTACTATCGCAAGCACCTTTGAGCCTCGGGCCCTTGCCATCTTGACCGACGCGAGCACGTCGGCAGTCTCGCCGCTCTGCGAGATCGCGATGATGGCAGAGTCAGCATCGACCGCCGCAAGGCCGTCCTGCGCCTCGCTTGACATCACGGTCTCGGCTCGCACCTTGGCAAAGTGGGCGAGCATCTGCTTGAATATGAGCGCAGAGTGGTAGGACGTTCCGCTACCTGTGATGTAGACTGTCTTGGCGCCTGCCAAGATCTCGCAGAACTTTGCCATCGCAGCCTCGTCCTGTCTTGCCGCGTTTGCTATAGTGAGGCGCTGGTCGTTTATCTCCTTGAGCGTGTAATGGGCGTACTTGCCCTTGTCGGCCTCTCCGAGCTCCCACGCCACCTGCGTTATCGGCCTTGCGACTGGCACGCCGTCAAAGCCAAAGATCTCCAGCCTACTGCTGTCGATTACCGCGATGTCACAGTTGTCAAGGAATATCGCCTTGTCCGTGTGCTGCAAAAACCCGAGAACGTCAGACGACACAAAGTAGCCGTCGTTTGCCACGCCTATTATAAGCGGCTCTTCATACCTTGCGCCGGCAATCGTGCCGTCTTGGAACGCCGCAACAAAAGCGTAACTTCCACGCAGGCACTTACACGTTTCGATCACGGCCTGCTTTACGTCCGTGCTGCGGTGCGCCTCAAGCAGGTGCGCAATCACCTCGCTGTCAGTCTCGGACGAGAAAACGTGGCCCTGCGCCGTCAATTCTTCTTTCAACTCCTTATAATTTTCAATGATGCCGTTGTGGACGACCGCGATGCTGTTCTTGCAGGCAGAATGGGGATGCGCGTTGCTGTCAGTGACTCCGCCATGCGTTGCCCATCTGGTGTGCCCGATGCCAATCAGGCCTGACATGTCGCTTATGCCGAGGCTCTGGTTGACTTCTGCGACCTTACCGGTGCCCTTGCGCACCATTAGGCTTCCGTCCTTTATCATGGCGACGCCGACGCTGTCGTAGCCCCGGTACTCCATCCTCTTCAGGCTGTCGACGATTATCGGGGCGGCAGATTGCCTTCCACTGTATCCTATTATCGAGCACACGCTAAACCACATTGAGGGTGATCATTTAAAACACTTGTGAATAAGTGTCTTGACCCCTATCTAGAATATTATAATTGTTTCTGCGTAAAATAAGGTTTAATATTGTATATTATGTTATACCACTATAAAGTATTATATAATTCACAGTGCTATAGCCCCCGTTGGCAAGAAAATCGCTCGTCACGGAATCTGACGGCCAGGTATCGGCAAAGAAGATAAAGATATTCCGGGACGTCGCCCAGATGCGCGTGCTTGCAAACCCCGTTGCGTGGCGGATAATGGAGCTCCTGTCAATTAAGTCCATGTACCCCGCGCAGGTGGCAAAGGAGCTGCGCATCTACGAGCAGAGCGCGTATTACTACATGCGCCGACTCGCGCAGGTGGGCGCAATCGAAGAAGCCGGGAGCAATTTTGTGCGGGGCGGCACCGCACGCCTCTATCACGCCGCGAGTCCCGCGTTTGGCGTCGAGCTCGGCTGGGGCCAGACTACCGTCGAGTCTCCGGGCGCAAGCCGCCACAAGAGCGCCCTGCGGTTTTTCGAGGGGTTTGTGAAAGACGAGTCGTTTGACGGGCTCATGATCGTCGGGGCGCCCGAGCCCCACGGCCCGTACAAGTCTTCTGCGCGTGACGGGCATTATGCCGTGCACCTTGCGTTTTTCCTGGGCACGATAACAAATGCTGCGCCTGGAGAGTTTGTGGTCAAGCTCGACGTGGACGCCAAGGCGGAAAAGGCGCTGTCCGGCCACAACCTGGTGTCTATAGGGGGCCCGGGCACCAACATCGTGGCTGCCGAGTTCAACCGCTACCTGCCTATCAGGTTTGACGAAGGCAATTTCTGGGCGGGACTTGTCGACAGGTCCGGCAGGCGCTACGGTTCTGACAACCACGGCCTTATTGCGAAAATCCGCAACCCCTACGACGAGTCTTCGAGCATGGTAGTGGTCGCCGGCGTGCGTTCGGCCGGCACAAAATCTGCGGTGATTGGCCTCACGACGTACAGCGAGGACGTGCTAAAGAAATTCAGCAGCAAGGAGGACTGGGCAGTCGTAGTCCAGGGTTTTGACATGGACGCCGACGGTAAGATAGACCACGTGGACGTCGTCAGCTAGGAGGCCGGCGTCGCTGCTGCGCCTTCCGGCGTAGATGGCGCTGCGACTTCAACGTGCACGAGTATCTGACCCTCCTCGTCCGTCCTGACGATGTATCCGGGCCTGTTGATCTTCCTGTTGCCTATCGAGACGTGGCCGTGACTGACAATTTGCCTTGCCCGGTACGGCGACTTGGCGCCCGACCTCTTCATGATTATCGTCTGTAACCTGCGCTCAAGCAGGTCCTCGACTTTTAGGTTGAGTATGTCGTCAAGCGTTGTGCCCTCTTTTGCAAGGCCTATTCTGGAGAGGAAGTTGAGCAGCCTCTTTTCCTTCTCTGCCCTGACCTCTGTGGTCGCTGCCAGGAGCGCCCGAGCCTGGTTGCGTATCCTTGCGACCTCTGTCTGAGCTGACCACAGCTCGCGCTTGTTCCTCAAGCCGTACGAGCCCATAATGTAAAGTTCAGCGTTAAGCTGGTCTGTAGACCAGATCCTTCTGGGCCTGCGGTACAACTTTTTCTGCTTTCTAGGATCTCCCAATCAGTCCACCTACTTTTTCTCTGACTCCTTTCCAGCAGGTTTGGCCGGGGCCGCACCTGCCGCTGGCTTTGCTGTCGGAGCTGCGCCTGCCGCGGGAGCCGCTGCAGGGCCCGCCGCACCTGCCGCTGGGGCTGCACCCGGAACCCCACCTGGCATCATCTTGACCTTCTTGACACCGACTGCACCACCCTTCCTGCCCGTCGTTCTGGTGCACTGGCCTCTTACCCTGAGGCCGAACATGTGGCGGTAGCCACGCCAACTCATGATGGTCTTTTCCCTGTCTATGTCGTTGCCTATCGAGAAATCAAGATCCGAAGTTATCAGGTGGTGCGTCGTGCCCGAGTCCATGTCCTTCTTCCTGTTGAGGTACCATTCCGGGACCCCCACCTTTGCTGGGTTGGCCAGGGCCTGCTCTATCTCTTTTATCTGGCTGTCTGTAAGAAACCCGACACGGGTGTTCGGGTTTATGCCAAGCGACTGCGTCAAAACTTGTGCGAAATTGTAACCTACGCCTTTAACATGGCTGAGGGCGACAAGCAATTTCTTGCTGCCTTCAACGTCTTTTCCGGCGATCCTGAGTATGTGCTTGTACTCCGAAGCGGACAAATCACCAAGCAAGCGTATATTCGGCAATAAAAACCATGCTGGGTTCTCTTGCGCGCGAAAACCTGCAATATTTGCAACAAATTGCCCGCTCCACCCGCTCCGGATGGCCGTTATTCAAAAGACGGGCAAGTTTTGTGAAAAAAATTGAACCGCATACGCGGTTTGGTTCATGTAAATCGTTATAAGCTGAACCCTTCCAAACAGTATGGAAACGATGCCGTCCAAGAAGCAGCCCGGCGCAAAAATGGTCTCAAAGCCTGCCAAGACCGAAGAAGATCTCGCTTACGAAGAATACATGCGCCAGCTTGAGCTTGCCGTTGAGAACCACTGAGAATCTTTAAATCTCTAACGATGCCAGCTTCTTTTCCATATCATGAGTTCCAAGTTTGACGATCTTGTCCACAAGTCGTACAGCTCACAACCCAAGTATAGCGAGGTAATGCCAGGCGTCCCCGAAGAATACAAGCAGCTAAAGACGCTTGGCGACCTCCTGAAGGTAAACTACAAACACGTGACAGTCGAAGAGCAGCTGCGCGGCAACCTCATTGCCAGGTTAAAGGCTGGCGAGCACCCGTACCCTGGTATCATAGGATACGACGACGACGTCGTGCCGGCAGTAAACCGCGCCGTTCTTTCCGGCCACGACATACTGCTGGTGGGGCAAATAGGGCAGGCCAAAACCAAGATGGCCGAGGCAATCGCGCGCAACCTGCTCTCGCCAATACCGATCGTCAGGGGGACTGTGACAAACGACATACCGACCCTAATCCCGGAAGATCACATGGTAGCGCTCCTGACCGGCAATGAAGTCGTCAGGACCGCGCCCGAGTTCACCGTGTCAAGAGAATGCGAAGACGTCATCAGGCAGGACAAGCTGGAAGCGAAAATAGACTGGGTTTCCGGCATCGACAGGTTCAAGTACATACTCTCGACGCCTGACATCTCTGTCAAGGACTTGGTGGGGCAGATAGACGCGATAAAGATTGCGAAAAAGGGCGTGGAACTTTACAGCATGGAGTCTTATTCTGCGGGGCAGCTTCTGCAAGCAAGGCACGGCATACTTTGCATCGACGAATTGCCGGTACTCGACCCGCGCAAGCAGGTGGCGCTCTTGAGTGTTTTGCAGGAAGGCAGGTTCACCACTGGCGCATATCCAGTAATATTCAGGCCGGACGTCAAGATAATAGCGACTGCAAATCCAATAGACTACACACACTCTGGCAAGATAATCGAGCCGCTGTTTGACAGGCTCAGGAGCCACGTCGACACTCATTATCCAAAGACCGTCGAGGATGAGATGATGATAGTGGTGCAGGAAACAAGAGTCGCAGAGACTCGGAACGTCTTTTTGCCCGTGTTCATGGTGAGGGCCATAGCCAAGATAACACAGATGACGCGTGCGCACAATGATGTCAACCATGACAAGGGAGTGAGCGTTAGGATGGCGGTGCACTCGATGGAGATGATGGTAGGAGAGGCCGAGCGCACACGCGCGATAATCCATGGGATGAAGGCTGTCCCGCGCTTTTGCGACATCCACTGCATCCACCAGTCATCCAAGTTTGAGCTTGCAGAGATGGAGGACACGCGGGAAAACCGCAGGGGCATCCTTGATTCGGTGATCGATTCAACATTGAAAGAAGTCTCGCTCGAGTACGTCTCAAAGCTGGCCCCGGAGCAGATTGCCAAGATGAAGAACGAGTTTGCCAAGAACAAGGCGTTCCAGGTCTCGCAGGTGCTCCCCGGCGGCAAAAAAATGGAAGGCGATTACGAATCGCAACTGTCAAAATTCCCGGCGCTCAGGCAGGCGGTCAACGAAACTGTGGCTGCAGTCAAGGAGGAACAAAAGCAGCTGGTCGAGCGCGCAAAGGAGCTTGGTATAGGCACCGCAAGCATCGCGGCGCAGGACCTGAACGGCGAGCTCACGGCGGCGGTAGCTGAGGTGATACTTGAAGGCCTCCGGCACACAGAGCCCCCGCTCCTTGACAAAAAGGACAACAGCTATGCCCTCTCGCAGTAAGCTGTCTGGCAGCAGGAAATACGTCTACTTCCCGCATGACAGGGAGGGCGAGCAACAGCAGCAGAAGCAGCAGGGCATTTCGGACCTGCCAAAGGACGTCATTGACAAGCTGCTGAAGACAACGGGCAGGGAAGCTCTGAGAGAAAAGACTCCGAACCTGCAGGAGCTGGAGCAGGCGCTGCAGGGCGCGGTCCAGTCAATGTCGGAGGGCAGGGAAGGCGACCAGCAGCAGAAGAAGGGCTCGCAGTCCGGCACAAAAGAGGAGGCCGGCGATGATATGCCGCTTGTGCGCAAGCTGATGCAGAAAGGGTACCTGAAGGACTCGCCCAAGTGGCTTTCGGGCAAGGGCTTTGTCAGCATCGGAGGCAAGATACTTGATGACGTGATGAAGGCGCTCAAGGCCGGCGATTACGGGATGCATGAGACGCGCGACTACGGGCAGGGCTCGATAGTGCTTGACACGAATAAAAAGTACGAGCCCGGCGACGACATCCGATTGCTGAACGTGCCAAAGTCGCTCTTGAACACCATCCAGCGCACGTCTAAGGGGGGCGGGGTGAAACTTCCATTACAGATAGACATCGAAGACTTTGAGGAATACGAGACGATGAGAGACGTGCGCGTCGCAGTCGTTTATTGCATCGATCTGTCTTCCACCATGCGCTACTCGTCGATGTACGGCGACATGAGCAGGATTGAAGCTGCAAAGCGAGCGCTGTGGAGCCTATATCTCCTGAACCGCAAGTTCTTTCCATCTGATTCCGTGTATGTAGTGGGGTTTGGTGCGCTTGCATCAAAGGTGCTTCCGCAGGACATACCCTACCTGAAGACGTTTGAGCCGGGCACGGACTTTTTGCACTACACCAACTACCAGGCCGCGTTCCGGCTCGCAAGCAAGATACTACAAAAAGACGGCGCCGAGAACAAACGCATAGTGCTCGTGACCGACGGCCACCCAAGCGCCTGCTTTATCGACGAAAAGGGCGAGCAGGACAAGATACTGTCGCAGCGTCCGTATTCTCATTTCTACACGCCAAACAAGGACACGCTTGACACGGTCAAGCAGAACCAGGACATGGAGCTTGACATTGCGTCTGGCGAGCTTGTGTATCTGTGCTACCGCTACAGGCAGGTTGATCAATATATCGGCGAGCGCACCTTCGTGGAAGCGAAAAAGTGCCACTCGATGAAGATAGACATCGACACGATAATGATAAGCGAAGAAGACTCGCTTCTCGGCTACGTGAACGAGATGGAAAAGTACGTCAAAGGCAGGTCATATTACATCAACCCTGCCGACATTGACAAGGTGTTGCTTACCGATTACCTAAAGAACAAGCGACAGCAGATGCTGCGGGCCCGGTCCTACTGACAAGCTTAATATAATGAGTTGAGAGAATTTTGGATAAGCAACGAAAAATGCTGGCCGTTTTTGACGTTGAAGGCGTGTTACTGGACGCGGAATACCTTCCCGTCCTTGCGTCCGTCATAGGCCCGGAAAAAGAGAAGGAGATCTGGGACATCACAAAGGCTGGCATCCGGGGCGAGATAAACTGGGAGGAGGGCCTTGTAAGGCGCGTGCACGCGCTCAGGGGCATCGACTACAGTAAGGCAAAAGAGATTGCTGAGAACCTGCCCGTAATGCCTGGCGCAGAAGAGCTATGCACTGCCTTGAAAAGGGCGGGGTGGAAGATGATAGCGGTGTCCGGCGGCTTTACGATAATCACCGGCAGGCTGAAGGCTGAGCTTGGCGTCGACAGGATATTCTCAAACGAGCTCGTGTTCAAGGACGGCAAGCTGCATGACGTCGTGCTCAACGTAACTTCGGATAAGGCTGCAGCAGTAAGGCAGACGATAAAGGACTGGGGAATGAAGAAGGAAGACATCGTGGTAGTCGTGGACGGGGCAAACGACCTGAAGCTGTTCGACATTGCTGGCTACACAGTGGGTTTCTGCCCCGTAGAGATTGTGAAGGAAAAGGCCGACGACACGATAGAACGCCGCGACCTGAGCCTGCTCTTGCATCTGCTTGAGAAAAAATTTGGCAAAGCGGTGCTTGCAGCAAGCACCTAGGTTTTTCTAGTCCCATGCAGCAGTAACTGCAAGTTATGCAGGTAATCCCGGTCAGGGTTGCAGGCGACGTCAGGCCCGGCGACAGGCTTGCTGACATTATCACCGGAGCGCTGTCCGACAGCGACATTGAGCTTGCCGACAACGACATCGTCGTCATCGCGCAAAAGATAGTTTCAAAGGCGGAAGGCCGCGCCGTGGACCTCGGACCCGTCAGGCCCTCTCAAAGGGCGCTGAAACTCGCCAGGCAGCTGCGTAAAGACCCGCGAATAGTCGAGCTCATACTGAAGGAATCAAAAGAGGTGGTGAAGGTGCAAAACGGGATAATAATCACGGAGACAAAGCACGGGCTTGTCTGCGCAAATTCTGGCGTTGACCAGAGCAACCTTGCAGACGGGAACAGCGCGGTGCTGCTTCCAAAAGATCCAGACGCGTCGGCGAAAAAGCTGCGCACCGTGTTCAGGAAAAGTACAGGCAAAGACGTTGCAGTCGTCATCACCGACACGTTTGGCAGGCCGTTTCGGGAAGGCCAGGTGAACGTCGCCATCGGGATTGCAGGTATGCAGGCGATAAAGAGCTACATCGGCAAAAAGGACATGTTTGGCAGCAAGTTGCATGTGACAGAAATGGCTGTTGCCGACGAGGTGGCGTCGGCGGCCGAACTTGTCATGAACAAGTCTGACGGCGTGCCGGTTGCGGTGGTGAGGGGGCTGGAGTTTGAGCAAGACAGTAAGGCTTCCGCAAAGCGCCTCATCCGGCCTAAGAAAAACGACCTCTTTAGGCGTTGTAGAGAGTGAATAACACTTAGTATCCGCTTCCGTCACTGCACGCAGCTGCAGGAAACCGAGATAGAGCCTGGAAGAACCTGATTTGCGTGGTCAGTACGTTTATTCATGTTTCCCATTTTTCAACCATGTCCGACTCGAATTTCGACAATTTTACCGCCCTCGCTTTGTCGCGGACCACGGCCGGCACAACCCCTAGTGCTTGAGATGCGTTTTCAGCTTCTATTATGGCCCAACCCGTATGAACCCCATCTTTGCAGCCCCAATCAAAATTGTTCAGATAACCCATGGATTGGATTAGTTTCGCGGCTAGTTTGCAATCATGAACCGTATGTGGAGACTCGACCAAGAATCTGTCCATGGGCACTCATTAGGCTCCAACTATATATTAGGATCGTTGTAGTTAGCCTGGTCATGGGTTCGTGGAGTTAACATTCCTATCGCCAAATATGAGAGAGAAATTGTAGTGTTTCGGAGGATAAGTCTCTTGCAGCTTGTCCAGCACTCCCTTGACAGCGGGCGGGCGTTAGGTGAGCGCATTCAGTTTCTTAAGAAACCTAGGCTTTCTGACCTCATTTAACAAATATCAAATAGAACGTTACTATGAATTGCTTTATCTGCGTCATCATCCGTACTGGCCGCAAAGTAAAGCGTGCAAAATCCGGACCCAACATCTCAAACCAAGCCTTTCAATTCTTAAAGAGGCTAACGCCTAATAGCTTGAACCTCAAAGGAATAATGTCATTTATCGACTATCGAGAGTGAATAATTAGTATCTAGCTATCACACCACTAACACTTAATATGACGGTGCTGTAAATTTATCTTGTTTGGCATGAGTACTGCTAGCCCGACCAAGTCCATCGACGTGAGGGGGCTTTACTGCCCGGAACCTGTTTTCCGCACCAAGATGGAGATAGAGAGGTTGTCAATCGGGGACGTGCTAAAGATTGTTGCCGACGACCCCGAGTCCGAAGAGGACATCTCGAGGTGGGTCAACCGCAACGGCCACCAGCTCCTTGCCATAAACAAGAGCAACAAGGATCTCGAGTTCATAATAAAGAAGGCGAAATAAAATGACCGCAGTTGCAAGCCCAGACGTAGTCCAGCGGATTGGAGAGACTCCGCTCGTGGAATTAAAGTCATTTTCGACAAAGAACGTCAAGTTCTTCGCAAAACTCGAATGGCACAACCCGTTTGGCTCTGTAAAGGACAGGGCCGCGTACTGGATGATAAAGGACGCCGAAAAGCGCGGCATACTGAAAAAGGACAAGAGCATAATCATCGAGCCCACGTCAGGCAACACCGGCATAGCGCTCACAGGCATCGCGTCGGCGCTTGGTTACAAGGTCGAAATAGTCATCCCTGAAAAAGTGAGCGACGAGACAAAGGTCATCCTGAGGTACCTCGGCGCGACGCTGCACGAGACGTCGGACGACCTGTGTCCAAGGGTCGGATCTGGAACGGACCAGAGTATCGCCCTTGCAAAGGCGATTTCAAAGCCGAGGCCCGACATCTACTACATGCCAAACCAGTACGAAAATGACGCTAATTTCCTTGCGCACTATGAAAGCACGGGGCCGGAAATCTGGAAGCAAACAGGCGGCACCGTGACACACTTCTTGGCAGGCTGCGGAACCGGCGGCACCATAACTGGAACTGCCACTTACCTTAAGGAAAAGAACCCTGCAGTCAGGGTCGTCGCTATTCAGGCGCAACCGAATCACCTGCTCCAGGGGCTCAGGAACTTTGAGGAATCTGCAATGCCGGAGCTCTTCAAGAAGCGCGAGTCGGTGGTTGACGAGTGGTTCACCGCAACGAATAACGACTCGTTTGACGCGGCCAGGATGCTTGCCGAGAAGGAAGGCCTGCTGGTCGGACCATCGTCGGGCTCCGTCATGACGTCGATGCTAAAGGTTGCGGAGAAAATACGCAGCGGCGTTCTAGTCGGCATTTTCGCTGACGACGGGCGCAAGTTCAAGAGCCTTTATGTCAGGGAAGGCATTTTCACGGAGCAAGAGTTTGACAGGGCGCTTGCTAATGCCAAGCACATGTCAAAGCTCGCATACAGCCTGAACTAGTTGCTGTGCCTCTGATCTGACAGCCATCTTTCAACGTCGATGGCGGCCATGCAGCCAAATCCCGCAGCAGTCACCGCCTGCCTGTACCTGTGGTCGTGCACGTCGCCTGCGGCAAAGACCCCCTCGACGCTTGCACGCGTTTGATCCTTTAGCACCATGTAGCCCTTGTCGTCAAGTTCCAGATGTCCCTTGAACACTGCGGTGTTGGGCTCGTGGCCGATTGCCACAAAGACGCCTCCCGCGGTAATCTTCGTCTCCTTGCCTGTGTTGATGTCCTTTATCGTGACTGCAGCCACTTTTTTGTCGCCCGTGATGTCAGTAACGACGCTGTTCCAAGCAAACTTAATCTTGGGGTTTACAAGCGCCTTTTCTGCCATTATCTTGCTTGCGCGGAGCGAGTCGCGCCTGTGTACTATTCTCACGGACTTGCCGAACTTTGTAAGAAATGTCGCTTCTTCAACAGCAGTATCGCCACCTCCGACAACTACGATGTCCTCGCCCCGAAAGAACGGGCCGTCGCAGGTGGCGCAGTACGAAACGCCCCGGCCACCAAACTTTTGCTCGCCCGCTATGCCTATCTTGCGCGGCGAGGCGCCTGTGCAGACGATGACGGCGTCAGCGGTGTAAGTCTCGGAGTGCGTGGTTATCGTAAATGGCCTCTTTTTGAAATCAACCTGTATCACCTCGTCATCGACGATGGCAGCCCCAAAGCGCTCGGCTTGCTGGCGCATGTTCATCATGAGCTCCGGGCCAAAGATGCCGGTAGGAAAGCCAGGGTAGTTTTCGACCTCGCTTGTAGTCATCAGCTGGCCTCCGGGAAGAGTGCCTGATATTATGAGCACTGACAGCTTTGCGCGGGAAGCATATACTCCTGCGGTGTAGCCGGCAGGACCTGAGCCTATGATAATCACATCTTGGTGCTTTTTTGCATTCTCGGACAAGGGGTGACAAGCCGGAAATCCCTCGACCTCTTAATAATTCGTTCGGACGGTTATCATGTAGACTGTTTTTCAGATTATTTTCAGATTATTTTCAGACAATTGCAGGCGATTGCGCAAGAAATCCTGAATGCGCTGGTCGACGTTACGTGCTTTTCGTTCCGGCAAGTCGGCGGTTGAATTTATCTGCAATTTCCCGGTGCCTCTGGCATATCCCAAGGCTTTCAAGGGTCCTTATCAGGTCTTCCTGCCAGTGCGCGTTTAACAGCCTGCAGGCGTTGTCGTCGCAGAACGGCTCGCCTTCGGTCAGGAAAAAGAACATCGCCTGCAGCGCGAAACTGGACGCGGCATCGGCAATCCTGTAATCGCCGTAGTCCAGAAACCTGCCTGCGACGCTTTTCTTTGCAGATTTTGCGTCCAGCCCAAAATTGAGGCCGACATAAAACTCCCTCGGTTTCGCCGGCGCCTCAACTATGCCTGGCAGTGAGATTATCGAAGGTGTGCCGCACACGACTGTTCGGGCGTGGTAGCACCAGTCGTCTTCTGAATACGTACACGCAAGCAGGCCCGTGAAAATTACGTGCAGGTGATCCAAGCTGTTTTCTTGCTCAGGTATTGACTGAGCGAAAACCCTCTGAAGCTCAAAGCCGTCGTACAGTTTGACGCTGCGGCCATACAAGTCAAAATCTTGTTGCACTTTTGGCTGTAAGTGAAACGGCTGATTGATGTCAGACACCCTTGCCTGCTCTGCCAGCATGACATCCAGCTCCCTTGCGTCCATCCTGCATTCTGGAAATATCTCTGAAACACCTGCGATTACCCTCACAATATCGATTGAGGGGTCGCGGTAAAAGTGGACGCGGGAAAAATCCAACAAAAAGGAGAAGCGGGGGGATTGTCTTTTACTTTGCCTTCAGCCTTGGAGGGTTCGGCATCTCCTTCAACTTGCCCAGCGCGACTTCTGCCGCCTTTCTTCCGGATAGCAGCATAGAGCCAAAGGTCGGACCCATCCTCGGCAGCCCGTGTGTTTCCGTCACAGACATGCCTGCCGCGATCAGGCCTGGGAAGATCTCGCCGGTGTTGTTGACTACTGCGTCCTCGCTTCCCTCCACCCACATCGGGTCCATGCCCTTCCACTTTACATATCCGCGGTCCATGAGCCTCTTGACTGCGACCGAATCGTGTCCCGACGCGTCTATCACTATCTTGCTCTCAAGGGCGACAGGGTCGACGCAGGTGATGTTCCTTGGGAGGGCTGATACTGGCATCCAGTTGACGACGACTCCACAGACGCGCTTGTTGCGGAGTACCAAGTCGTCGAACTTTGTCAGCTGCAAAAAGCGCACCCCGGCGTCACATGCTGCTGCAATCAGCTTCGAGCATGCGTGTGGGCCCCATGTCGCATAGAGGCCATCAGTTATCTTGCGGTACGGGACGCCAAGCTCATCCCAAACCTTTTGCGCCGGCGCCCTTACTGTCACGGGATTCATCATATATCCGCCGACCCAGTAGCCACCGCCGATGTAGTTGTTCTGCTCGATTATCAGGGTGCGCACGCCTGCCTTTGCAAGCTCCCTGCCTGCAGAAAGGCCGGCAGGCCCTGCGCCGATTATAATGACATCAGAATCGACATATTCCATCATTGTCTCGTTGAACATCTGGACTATTGTTCTCGTGATCTCTTTCTCGCTGGCGTCGGAGAATATCTTGGACATGAGGCTAGCTCGCCTGCCTCGGTATTAATAGATTGTTGGCAGGCTAACAGAACATGTCCACAAAGCCTGCGTAGGCTTGTCTTATTTTGGCCTTCTTTGGCGGGTTCTTGAAGCCGTAGGCGTTAATCGATTCGGCGACTTTTTTGACATTGCCCTTTGCTTTTGTAGCCCGTGCGACATCAAGGAGTACGTTGCCGGCGTTTGCGCCATCGCTTGTCCTAAGAGTCAGGTCCATGATTATCTTTGCGCCCAAAAATCCGTCGCTTGACATCCAGTAGTAGCTGTTGCGCGAGTCGCCGAGGAAATCCGTGTATTCTGTAGTCCCTGCGACTGACTCGAACCTGTACGGGGCCTCCAGACCGATGGAGCTGGTCTTCATTCCCCTCTTTAGCATCTTTATCCGCTCGTCCATCGTCTTTTTCGTCTCCTCGCTTCCGCCCACGTCCAGCTGGTAGCTCTTTGAGACGTGCACGCCCCGCTCGACCATAAAGTCTATAATTCCCTTGTGGAACGCGGTGCCGCCAAGCTGGCTCAGCAGGTCGTCGCCGGCAAGCACCAGCCTCATTTGCGCAAACTTGGCCGCAAGCGCGGAATTGGCTATCTTGGCCGGAGTCGCGTTCACAAACGCCGCTCCTGCCTTGAGCGCGGCCCTAGCGTATTCTACAGATGTCTTGTCCATGCCTGAAGAAATCAGGTTTAGCACAACGTCAGGTTCTGAATCCTCAAGCGTCCTTGTGAAATCCGCTGCAGAGGTGGTTGACGCCTTGCCGTCATAGCTGTCAAGCACAATGCCTGGGCTTACTGTGACCTTGCTGTCCTTTACCTGGTGGTATTTTGCCGGGCTTTCTGCCGCGACCTGCGCGAGACTCTTGCCCGCTTTGGATGGGTTTATGTCAAAAGCGGAAACTAGCTTGATGTTTGAGGGCCTAAAGCCGGCGACCTTCTGGTGCCACAGGCCGACCGTGTTTTTTGCATTGCTGTAATAATCTACGCCCTGGACAAACGTCGCGCCCACGTTGCCGATTCCTATAACGGCAACTCTTATCTCTGCCATCTGGAACGCAATAAAGTCCGTGTAGATTTAATCTTTTGCCGGATTGGTCACGGGCCCCTGCCGGACTTTCATGTCTATCTTTGATATCATGTCTGCAAGGACCGACTTGCTGGCGTTCAAATATTCCTGCCCCTTGTCCCGCAGGCGTATCTGCGCAAGCCTCAGGTCGCGGTGCTCGTCAAAGAACTGCTCTATCATGGCGCTCCCGTGCCTTGCCGGATTTATCAACTCGTCAATGCATTGCTTCGTTGCCACAAGGTCACCCTTCTCGACTGCCTCCCTTGCCCTACCAAGGATGTCGCTGATGTCCTTGAGCTGCTGCATCGGGGCTGACACTTCCTTCTTGCCAAAGAGGCCGACCTTTTTCGTCGTGCCTACTTTGTCCGCTATCTCCTTTGTGAGCTCGAAATACTCCTCCAGGCCAGTGATGTTGCGCTTTTCGCGCCTTGTAAGCAGTCCCTTCATGGACAGGCGCATGATTGCATCCTCGATTTCGACCTTGTCGATGCCAGTCACCCAGACTATCTTGCCGACATAGTCGAAGCCCTGCCTTATCGACTCTAAAACGACGACTTCAATGATCCTTCTAAAGCCCTCCTCCGCCCTTGCGTTTTCAAAGTCGCGGTCCTTGACTGCCTTGCGGGCGTTCTCGATGTCTATCTCTATTGAGCGCTTCAGCGCCTCAAGCCCCTCGTCAACCTTGCCTGTCAGCGTCATGTAGCAGGCCTTGTTGTACCACGACATGCCATCGTTGGGGTTGATGTCAATTGCCTTTTCGCAGCACTCGATGGCCCTCTCGTGGTTTTTCATCTTGTAGTAGGCAAGCCCCTTGAGGTTCCACGCGTCGGCGTTGTTGACGTCTATTTCAAGCGCCTTGTCGTAGGCGGAAATGGCGATGGTGTATTCGCCGAGGTGGAAATGGGAATAGCCTTTCTTGACCCATGCATCGATGTACTGCGGGTCTATCCTGAGTGCAAGTTCAAAACTCCTAATGGCGTCAAGCATCTTGTCGTTTGACATGTGGTTGAGGCCCTTCTTGTAAAGGTCATGTTTTTGGAAATCCACGTCGGTGTAATCCTGCCTTTCCTCCACCTCGGAAGGGCGCTCGTCCTCGCTGCGCCCAAAGAACCTCCCCATAAGACAGCTGACCCGCTTCGAAGATAAATAGATTATGACGGCCAAATTCCGGGCAGGCGAGGCATTATTATAAGCGCCGGCCTCATATACCGTGCATGACAGAAGGCAGTTTGCCCAACAACAAGATAGAATTCAAGATGCTCGATTATGAAAGCATCGGCGACGACACCGTCTCTTTCAAGCTGGAGGACGGAACGCTGGTCAAGGTCAGGGTGTCGCTCGAAAGGGTGGGGATAGCGACAAACTACCGTAACCCGGACGGCACACCCCACTACGCCGTCAACAGCGCAGTCAAGCTGTACGTCATACCTGCCGACAGGCGCTTTACGATGCCAAAAGGCCACGTAGCAGGCTCAAAGCCAGACAGGCAGACACCAAGCCACATCACCTAAGCTTTAAATCACATCCAAAAAGTACGTCCACTGTGAAAAGGCCGGTACTGGTCAAGCTCGGCGGGTCGGTAGTAACCTTCAAGGACAGGCCGCTATCCGCGAATGCAGAGGCAATAGACAGGATATCAAAGGTGTTGGCAGGAATCTCGCCACTTGTCGTTGTGCACGGGGGCGGCTCTTTTGGCCACCACTGGTCAGTCAAGTATAACATGCACACCCGGCCTGCAGCCTACGATCCGCACGGCGTCTCCGTCGTGCACGAGTCAATGGTTGCGCTCAACCAGATAATAGTAAACTCGCTGATAGAGGCCGGCGCAAACCCCTACGCGCTTGCGCCGCCAGTTTTCACCTCGGGCCACAGGCCCTTTCCTGCCAAGGTGAAGGAAATCGGGGTGATGGCAGGATCCGGTATGACGCCGGTCACTTTTGGCGACGTGGTGCACATGGGCGGCAAGAAGTACTCTATACTATCCGGCGACGCGCTGATGTCGATGCTTGCAAAGGTGCTCCGGCCTTCAAAGGTGATATTTGCCACAAACGCCGACGGCATATACAGGGACATGGGGTCAAGGGAGCTTGTCGCCGAGATGCGCCTAAAAGGCAAGGTCGAGTTTTCCGGCACCTCGGGGGTGGACGTGACCGGCGGCATGCAGCGCAAGGTGAGAGAAGCATTTAAGATTGCATCCCTTGGAATGGATGTAATGCTGGTAAACGGGCTTGTACCCGAGCGCATCGCAGAAGCGGCTGGCGGCAAGACGCCTGTAGGTACGCTGATGAGGGGGCAGAAATAAGTGCCGGACACCTCCGACGTGCCCTCTGACATCGAGGTGATAAAGCAGCGGAAGAAGGACGGCATAGAGATACCACTGCACAAAGACGTCCAGGCAAGGACCGCGTCCACGTACCTTGAATACGTCAAACTTGTTCATAACGCGCTTCCTGAATTAGACTACGACGACATCGACCTTTCGACGACTTTTCTCGGCCACAGGTTCTCTGTGCCCCTGATAATAGACTCGATGACTGGGGGCACCGACGAAGCGACGATAATAAATGGAAGGCTCGGAGAGCTTGCCCAACAGTACGGCTTTGGCATGGGGCTTGGAAGCCAGCGCGCGGGCCTGAAAAGCGAGGAGCTTGCAGCCACCTATTCGGTTGCAAGAGATAATGCCCCCGGCGCCTTTCTCATAGCCAACATAGGCGGGGCGCAGCTCGCGAAGGGCCTGACAATTGAAGAGGCAAGAAAGATAGTCAAGATGATAGGGGCAAACGCGCTAGTCGTGCACCTAAACCCGCTGCAAGAGCTGGTACAGCCGGAAGGCGAGCCCCGGTACAGGGGCGTCCTTGACAGGATATCTGAACTTGTAAAAAACATGGACGTGCCAGTCATCGTAAAGGAGGTTGGCGCGGGTATTTCGCGGGAAGTCGCGATTAGGCTGGAGATGGCCGGAGTATCCGCGATCAACGTCGCCGGCGCAGGCGGTACGAGCTGGGCCGGAGTTGAAAAGCTGCGTGCAGATATGATGAAAAACAAGGCCAAGGCGC
This sequence comes from Nitrososphaera sp., assembly GCF_036397675.1. Lineage (GTDB taxonomy): Archaea > Thermoproteota > Nitrososphaeria > Nitrososphaerales > Nitrososphaeraceae > Nitrososphaera. The sequence goes on from NZ_DASWIL010000022.1 coordinate 43,858, forward strand.
GTCTTGGCGAGGTGTTCTGGGACTGGGGCATCCCCACTGCGGCAAGCCTCATCCAGGTAAGGCGCGCCGTGAAATTGCCGCTGATAGCGTCGGGCGGCATGAGAAACGGGCTTGAAGTCGCAAAATGTGTTGTACTTGGCGCAAGCATGGCCGCCATGGCTTACCCATTCTTGAAGGCGGCAGCGCATTCAAAGGAAGCACTGTTTGCGTTTACCGATTCGGTCATTGCGGAATTGAAGAGCACTATGTTCCTGGTGGGCGCGTCAAACGTCCAGTCGCTTGCCAGGTCGAGATATATGTTGACAGGAGCTCTAGCAGAAGAGGTCGGCCGCGCATGAGGGCAAGCAGCATAAAAAACGAGCTTGAAGCGTGCGCGTCTGCAGTGAATGAGTTTTTGCTTTCAAGCCTGTCGGGCAAGCCAAATGAGCTGTACCATGCGTCGTCGCACTACATCCGCACAGGAGGCAAGCGCCTCCGGCCGTTCATGGTGGTTAAGAGCTGCGAGCTTTTGGGCGGCGGCATAAAACGCTCGCTGCCGGCGGCAGCTGCGGTAGAACTGGTGCACAATTTTACTCTTGTCCACGACGACATCATGGACAACGACGAGATGCGTCACGGTGTCGCGACCGTACACCGTCAATATGGCCTGCCACTTGCCATCCTCGGGGGCGACGTGCTGTTTTCAAAGGCGTTTGAAATCCTTTCCTCTGAGGTGAAGAAGGCCGGCGTCTCCGATTCTGCTATAACCGAAATGACTGGAAAACTGGCAAACGCCTGCACTGTCATCTGCGAGGGCCAGGTAACCGACATCGACTTTGCATCAAACACAAAGTTCCCTAGCGAAGTGCAGTACACAGACATGATAGGAAAAAAGACCGCAAAGCTCTTTGAGGTGTCGTGCGCGCTGGGCGCGCTAGCCGCGCCGGCGCCGTCTGAGCGCGACGTGGCAAACCTCTCCATGTTTGGCCGCAACGTGGGCGTGGCGTTCCAGCTAGTGGACGATCTGATAGGTGCAATAGGCGACCCAAAAGTCACGGGAAAGGCTGCAGGGAACGACATCCGCGAGGGCAAGAAGACGCTGCCGATACTTCTCGCCATAAAGAGGACAAAGGGCGCCAACAAGGAAAAGATAATGAGGGTTTTCGGGTCAAAGACCGCGACCTCTGCCGAGATAAAAGACGCGGTGAGGGCGGTATCTGACATAGGAGTGGACGAGGACGTGAGAAATTCCGCAAGGGAACACATGCGCAGGGCCCTTGCGTCGCTTGAAGAGTACGGCGACCTGCCTGCACGCCGCTCGCTTGCGTTTGCCGCGGATTTCATAGTCGGCAGGAGTCTGTAGCGTGCCGCTTGACAGTGAAGCCGACAGGCTTGTCAGAGTGGTCGCGCTGAAAAACGCGCTTGACCACGGCGGCAAGGCGCAGCTTGATGCAGTAATGTCAAAGCTCCTCGGCTCAAGGCCTGACCTGCGCTTTCTAATCAAAGGCCTTATTCCCGACATAAAGGCTCAAGTTGCCGTGGTAAACGTCATGCCGCTTGCAGAGCAGAAGGCGCTGCTGGAGGAGCTTGCGCCCGGCGAGCTGGAAGCAAAAAAGCACGTCGAGCTGAAATCGCCTCTGCCGCCGCTGGAAGGCGCGGTCGTCGGCAAGGTCGTGACAAGGTTCCCTCCAGAGCCTAACGGCTACCCCCACATCGGCCATGCCAAGGCCGCAATTATCGACGAGGAGTATGCCCGCATGTACGAAGGCAGGCTGATACTGCGCTTTGACGACACGAACCCCCTCAAGGAGAAGCTGGAATACTATGAGGCGATAGCGGAGGGCCTGGAGTGGCTTGGCGTCAAGCCCGACCTAGTAAAGAACACATCTGACGACATCGCGCTATTGCACGACTATGGAAGGAAACTGGTCGAGTCGGGGGGCGCATACGTGTGCACCTGCAGCCAGGACAAAATGCGCGGGCTGCGCGCAAAGGGGCTTCCGTGCGAGTGCAGGGGAGACGGCACCGACATCATCAATAGGCTCGGCCGGTTGTTTGCCGGCTCATATGTACAGAACGAGGCCATAATCAGGTTCAGGGGCGACATGGCGGACCAGAACACCGCGATGCGCGACCCTGCGCTCTTTAGGATAATAGAGGGCGATCACCCAAAGATAGGAGGCAAGGTCAGGATCTGGCCCACGTACGATTTTGCCGCGCCTATAGAAGACAGCCTCGACGGCGTGACGCACGCCATGCGAACGAAGGAATATGAACTGCGCAACGCGCTCTACTTTGCGATACTTGACAGGCTTGGCTTGCGCAAGCCGGCGATGATCGAGTTTTCGCGGCTCGAGTTCGAAGGAATGCCGGTTTCAAAGAGAAAGATACGGCCCCTCATCGACAGCGAGACGATAAAGAGCTGGGACGACCCACGGCTTCCGACGCTTTCTGCCTTCAAGAGGCGAGGCTTTGTGCCTGAGGCCATACGCAAGTTCGTGCTCTCGCTAGGGCTAACCCTTGCAGAGACAAAGCCGCCATTTGAGGCACTTGAGGCGTTCAACCGCAAGATAATCGACCCCAAGTGCATGAGGCTGTACTTTGTCAGGGATCCCGTTGAAATTCATGTCCAGGGTGCAAAAATGCTGAACGTCACGTTAAAGAACCACCCGACCGACGCGTCGTTTGGTAACAGGAAAGTGAACGTCTCAGACACGCTGTTCATAGCCAGCGACGACGCCCGAAACCTCAAGGAAGGCGACGAGTTGAGGCTCATTGAATTATGCAACATCAAGGTCACCGACGTGGACAAGCAGGACGGCAAGGTCCGCTCCGTCTGGGCGGTGCCGGGTGGAGACGAGATCCGCCAGTCGATGCCAAAGGTGCAGTGGATTGCAAAGGATGATATAGTTGAATTTCAGGTTATGATTCCAAAAGCGCTGTATGTGGGCGGGGAGTACAACCCAGACAGCCTCGAGGTCGCCAGTGGCGGCGTCGAGTCGTTCGCAGCAGCCCTTGCACCGGGAACTCAGGTGCAGTTCGTCAGGTTTGGGTTCTGCCGGATTGACAGGAGCAAGACAGCGATACTTACGCACAGGTAAGGACAATGAAGATAGCAAGAATAAACGACTTCAAGTTCAAAGAGACGTACGCGCTTGTGTCAGAAGACGGCAAGCGCCTGGTCACGCGACAGGAAATACAGGAGCAGACGGGGATACCCGTCCCCCCGAGCATCAAGGATTTCATGTTCAAGGACTGGCTTGACGAAGTCGGCCAGGCAAAGGACAAGTTACATTTTGAGCACAAGGTCGACGGCGCAGAGCTGCTGGTCCCGATACCGAACCCGCCAAAGATAATCTGCCTTGCGTTCAACTATTACGACCACGCCCGCGACGCAGGGCTGACACCGTCTGACGAGCCGGTGATATTCATGAAGCCCAGGACCGCATTGAACCAGCCGTTTCGGGACGTCATCTGCCCGTCGTTTGTGACAAGGCTAGACTACGAGGCAGAACTTGCAGTGGTAATCGGCAAAGACACCAAGCACATCTCTGAGGAGGAGGCGCTCGGCTGCGTGTTTGGCTACATGATACTACACGACGTGTCTGCGCGGGACATCCAGTTCAAGGACAAGCAGTTCACTCGGGGCAAGGGCATCGACACGTTTGCGCCCTGCGGCCCATGGATAACAACTAAAGATGAAGTGCCGGACCCGCAGAACCTGCGCATCACCACAAAGGTGAACAGTGAAACGAGGCAGGACTCGTCGTCAAGCAATATGGTGCTCTCCATCAAGCGCATCATATCCGCGCTGAGCAGGACGATGACCCTTGAGGCAGGCGACATCATCTCGACCGGCACGCCGGCCGGCGTTGCGATGTCGATGAAGGAGCCACGATATCTGAAGAACGGCGACGTGGTGGAAATAACGATAGAAAAACTCGGCACCATAAAGCACAAAATAGTCTTCAAGTAGTCTTGACTGATTTCATTCGACATTGCATGAAATTGATCCACTGGAGGTCCAGTGGGATCGCCCGCTGCCACGTACAGTTGTGCTGGTGGTTAGGGTTAGTGACTGATGCCAATCTGGCCTGCGTCCAGCCCGCCGGCCAAGATAATTAGGCCAGCCTAATATTTAAACGGGTTTGGTTTTCTCATACGGTAGAACTATGAAAAAAAGTCGTGGATGGCTCTCACTTGTTCATTCTCACCACTTTCAGACATTGATACAATAGCCGGGAATTCGATATATGAACAGCCTTGCTTTTCTCTGTCCTGATTAAACGCGCTTGTAATCAAGGTGGAGATCAGTACAAGCGGTCAAATACACACTTTTTGAACCAAGAGACTTAAATCGAGTCGCGGCTGCATTGTAGCCGTTGAACAAGACCCGCACGGTCGCCGCAAAGACGTTCATGTCGCGCATGAACGAAGGCAGAGGCGCGTGGCTGACGGAAGAGCAGATGATAAAGGCGTGCGAGGAGTTTTTCAAGGAAAACGGCTACAGCGGCCTCGACCGCGACGTGGTTTTTGCCGGCCACACGAACTTTACGTCGCCCCTCGTCGCCTCGAGCGAGCTACAGACTATAGCAACGGCCGTCAGGCCAAAGATAGAGAAGTACGACATAGGTTTCTTGGGGTCGCTAGAGTCTATACTTTACGATATAATAGACAACCAAGACAAGGCGACGCTGGTGCTTGCCACAGACTCGCTCTCCTATTCACCAATATTGCAGACAGAAGAGATCAGCGTCGAGATCGAGAACCTGATGGACGAAGGCATGTTCCTGCTTTTTCTGAACGGCAGGGGATCGCACGCGCTCTTTGACGAGTTTGAAAAACTGTCGATGCCTGTGCAAGTGTCTGACTGATCACTTTTTGTCAGGACCGGCCTGCCTTGACAGCCTTGTCACTTCGCCTTCCATAAGCCGGGCATAGTGCTCCCACGACTCGGACAGCTTGCCCCGGGTGTTAGCAAGCTGGATGGAGATGTTCAGAGCGTCGAGGCACGTCTCAAGCGAGCGCTCTGTCGCAAAATCGTTCATAGCCCTGTCAAATCTTGTCACCAGCTTGCGCTGCTCATCGCCCAGCTCGTTTATCGCCTTTTCAAGGTCGTCAACGTTGTCGGAGCCGCCACTTCTGAACCAGCCTGTCATGATCCTGCTTCTGCAGTTCCACATTAATTAATTCCGCCCGCACTACCTGATTCATACTGATGCGAGTGTAACAATGTATTTATTATACGGAAAACGATTCTTGGGAGTAATGGTAGTTGACAACAAGGGCAAGATAACCTACCTACAGGTGATCAAAGAGGATCTTGCTGTCTTCAAGATAACCCCCGAAAACGGGCCGATCCCGGACTTCAAGGCCGGGCAGTTTCTTACCATCGGGGCTAACGTGCCCAGCGAAGGAAAGATAATCAGACGCGCCTACTCCATTGCGTCGGCCCCTGAGCAGAAAAAGTACTGGGAGCTTTACATCCGCTGGGTGAAAAAGCCGGTCCCCGGCAGGCTGACGACGCAATTATTCAACATGAAAGAAGGCGACGATATCCTCTGGGTCAAACCTACCGGCATTTTCACTGTAAACGAAAAGATGCACGACGGGAGCCCTGACAACCGCAGGATGGTGCTCATTGGCGGCGGGACCGGCCTTGCTCCCTTTGTTTCGTACTCGAGCCATCTTCACGCGGCGCAGAGCAAGCGCGAAATCGTTGTGATGCACGGCGCAAGCTACGTCGACGAGCTGGGCTATCGCGACCTGCTCACGGCTCTTGAAGAGGAGAGCATGGACAGGGGCAAGGACAAGTGGAATTTCAAGTACCGCGCAGGCATCTCCAGGCCGCAGGAGTGGTTTAATAGGACCTGGAGCGGACAAAAGGGCAGGGTCGAGTCGTTCCTCAGGCCAAAGGCCGGCAAGGATCTATCGCCTCTTGAAGAGCTCGTGGGCGAGAAGGTCACACCGGAGAACACGTCGTTTTACATCTGCGGCTGGCAGGGAACAGTAGACGGCGCGCTCGATTACCTAATACCCAAGGGGTTCGTGACTGAGCGCAACAAGCGCAAGGACGGATCGTACGACATCAAGTTCGAATCGTACGGCTAGGCCCTTTTTGTTAAAGCCTTATATTCGGACAGCCGGCACAAAAGCGCATGAAGTTTGAATATGAAGAGTTTAACACTGTAGAGGATGTTTTTCTCTATCTCGTTTCGGTCGCGCCCTACGGCAAGCAGGTGATGCCTGTCAGCTCGTACAAGGGCTACATCTTTTCGCTAATACCGCTCAGCCCGCTCACTGGCGAGTTCCTGATGATGGTCTACGCCAAGGGCAAGCTCGAGCAGGGGCTTGTAGATTTTGACGTCTCGACGAAAAAGTTCCGCACCGTGCAGGCTGTAGAGCGCGCGGACAGGAACTATTTTATTGTGCTTACGCCCAAGTCTGCCACGCTTGCAGACGAGGCGATAAAGGGGCTGTCCTAGAGCATTTCCAGGCTAAAGTCAACTGCCTTTGGCGAGTGGGTGATGTAGCCCATCGAGATGTAGTCGGGTTTTGCCATTGCGTACTGCTTTATGTTCTTGTAGTTGACGCCGCCTGATATTTCTATTAGCGCTTTTTTGCGGAGGCCAAGTTTTGTTATTTCCTTGATTGTATTGGCGGCTTGCGCCGAGGTGAAATTATCAAGCATGATGATGTCTGCGCCTGCTTTGATGGCTTCAATAGCTTCTTTCGGGTTCTTGGCCTCGCACTCGACCTTGATCGCGCTTCCGACTTTTTCCTTGGCAAGCTTGACGCATTTTTTGAGCGATCCCATAAGGGCTATGTGGTTGTCCTTTATCAGAACCATGTCGTCAAGGCGCATCCTGTGCGCTAGACCGCCACCTGCAATCACCGCCTTTTTGTCAAAGTAGCGCAAGCCAGGCGCAGTCTTTCTCGTTGCCGCGACTTTAACCGGGCTGGCCGACTCTGCCAGCGTTCTGGTCTCAGTCGCAATGCCGCTCATTCTCATCAGCAAGTTGAGAGCCACGCGTTCTGCCTTCAGTATCGAGCGCGCGCTGCCAGAAACAGTCATAACGCGTTTTCCTTTTCTCACTTTTACACCGTCCTTTACAAGTGCCCTGCTCGAGCAGCCGGACAGCTCAAAAACTACACCTGCTTCTTCCAGGCCGCAGACAGTCGCGCCGTCAGTCTTGCAGACGATCTCTGCCTTTCCCGCAAGTTCTGTCTGTATCACAGAATCGCTCGTGACGTCGCCGGTGCCAATGTCTTCTTGCAAAAAGCTCGCAAGCGCCTTGCGGACTGCAAGAAACGGGCCCAGGCTTTCCATCAGGCTTACTGGACCTTGAGCGCGTACCTGCTTGGCGCCGTTATCTCAAGCGTGCTTGCGACGAGGGACTTGGCAGGGTCAAAAACAAGTATGATACCTGACCAGTCCGGGCTCAGGTCGGTGGACTTGCACACAGGGCAGACCTTGCCCTGTGTGAGCGCCTTGCACTTTCTGCAGGCCCTTTCCTTTGCCAACTACTTGGCCCCCTTCTTCTCCTTTCCGCCTGCAGCTTGCGCCGCAGCTTGCTTGCCCTTCTTGATCTCTTCCTGTATCCATTCAAGCGCACCGAGGAATGGCTGCCTGCAGGTGATGCCTATCTTGCCCATGCCCGCGCCCTTGCCTAAGCTCACGGCAGTAATCCTTGCGCGGATCTTGGAGCCTATCTTCAGCGTGCGGGACGACTGGTTTGCGACAATCGCGCCCTGCTTAACATCGCTTTTCAAGTAGTCGTCGGTAATTTGAGAAAGGTGCAAAAGCGCGTCCGTGGGGCCTATCCTTACAAAAGCACCAAAGTCCGTGATCTCGACAACCTCGCCCTCGACTATCTCTTGCAGCTTGGGGTAGAACGTGAGCGCCTTGAACGTGACCTTGTGGTAGGTCGCGCCGTCGCCGGCCACCAGCTTGCCCACCGAGCTCACCTCGGCGTCCGTTATCATGACGACGTAGCCAACCTCTGGCGACAGCATGCTCTCGTACTTTTCCTTGAGGATCTGGATAGCGGCATCTTTGAGGGAATTGGTCAGCCTGTTTGGTGGAATCCTGACTACATCACTCATGTGCACTATGGCAAACATAATATTGTACGCATCCTTTTGCGAAACGTCAATTTATGAACTTTTGGATTGGCTTAAGTCTAAAATTTTCTGCATGGACTCAGGTGTGCGGCCCTGCTTCTGTAAGGCTGTACTAAGACCATGACTTTGCGATTTATTTTGGACATAAAACAGCCCTAATTTTTAGAGTTTTTGGACTTGGGCACTTTTGGGCCCTTTCTGGGGTGCGGCGGGCAACTTATGCATTATGAAGTGCTTAGTCTGGATCAAGCAGACAGCGTTACGATATGGATTTTCTGGTGGCTTAAGGTACGACTTCAAGGGGTACGGATTGGGCGGGTAAACCTCGATAGTTACCAAGCGTTGAACCTTATCATAATCTGGATCGGCCTTGATCATATTGTGAATTTTGATTAGGATATTTTGCAGCTTGTTCCTTTCACTTGCGTATTTGATACGACCATTACTCTCGGCTGTAGCCTGGTCTAGTAATTTTATGGCGAAGTGTACAAGATGCAGTCTTACGACATACACATTCAATCTGACGCGATAATCCTTCGAATCTAGGTCATTACAGAAAATATTCTTCGCCAATTCGCCATAGACGGGAGCTATTCCAATTGGGCTTGCTGACTGCCGCTCCATTGGTTCGCGTGGCAAAATTCTCCTTAATCGTGCATCATCCGGATCCTCAATTTCAAACAGGCGACCTTCTTCAATTTCGTTGTTAAGGCGCTTCTCGGCTGTTTTTTCTGATATATTGAAGTGCCGCATTCCAAGTTTAACATAGGATTCTTTGCGGTATCCGGGCATGGAAGCTACTAAGCCGTAAAAATCCCGCGGATATACGTCGTTATTCGTGCTCAAGCCTTACCCCGGTCGTCCCGTAATAGTCTATGTGTAGACGGCATCTATTATGTATGTCTCATGGGGGTCAAAACGACAACAATCAGGGTTTATCCCAAGACCAAAGACCGGTTGGACTTAGCTGGCAGGAAAGGGATGAGCTATGATTCCATAATCAACAACGTGCTAGATGCGATAGAGGAGCGCGGTACGAAGTGACGGAAGAATACACACAGCGGCTTTTTGGCACGCCTGAAGATGGAGTTTTGTACCTCTCGGGACCCGTCATGAAGGCAGCCAAACTGAAACCAGGCGACAAGCTTCGCATAACACCGGACAAAGACGGCCTTATAGTGCAGCTAGATACTCCCCGGCCAGGAGGCCAGCCGTAAGGGCCGGCCAGCTAGCAGGAGTTGTGCACATTGGAATTAGTCTTAGAGAATAATAAATCTGGCGTTTTGAAGGGCGGGGGGAGTCGATACCGGGAAAAGACGAAAATTGCAGACTTGACAGTTGACCCACCTTTATGGTGTAATTGCTATTTATGTCAGGACCTGCGGAAATGACTTTTCCGGACCGACGCTATGAAACGAAGGCTCAGGACGTTGCAATGATGGCGGCTGAAAATGATTGCGTCGACGCGCTCCAACGACAACTGGAGTTCGCAAACAATTACGTCCTGAAGAGTTTCAAGCTGCGGCTGGAGCTGGAAGTTTGACCGAGAAAATTCCGGAACTTGGTCCGATAGACTACGGCAATCCCGCATGGCAGAAGTGGTTATCGGCGCTTACACCGGAGGACCAGCGGCTAGTTACTGACATGCCTTTTGATGTAGTCCTGCAGCTCCCGAATGACAAGCTGGACAAACGGGCCAAGCTGCGGCATGAGTACATGATAATACAGCGGGCAGAGGCAGCATTGCAGAAAAAGACGGACGGAACCAAGAACGCCAACGGCAAGGCCGAAAAGGACAAGGAAGAGGAAGAGCGTGTACCCTTAACCGAAGAGATAACTGAGGAAATGTCGTTTAACGACGTCGCTGCAGTCCTGGAATCATCGATAAAGAAAGATATGGCGTCTAAGGAAATCTGCTTTGCTGCAATGCTACTCGCGCAAAGCGAGAATGACCAGCTTAACATTGCATTCGTGGCAGAGTCTTCTTCAGGGAAGAGCTACCTGCCCCTAGAGCTCGCGACATTCTTCCCGGATAAGGAGCTTGTAATACTTGGCGGTGCTTCCCCACAGGCGTTTTTTCACGATGCTTCCGGGTGGAACGCGGAAAGGAAGGTCTTCATCGTTGACTTGGAATCGAAAATCTTGATTCTTCAGGATATGCCACACTTTCAATTATTAGAAAAACTGCGGCCTTTGCTCTCTCATGAGAGGAAGGAACTGACGTACAAGATTGCAGACCGAAGCCAGAAGTCAGGCTTGCGTACAAAAACCATAATCGTCCGGGGCTTCCCTTCGGTCATTTTCTGTACCGCGCGGTTGAAAAGCGACCCACAGGAAAAGACTCGGCTAGTTTTACTTTCACCGTCGACGGACCAAGCCAAGCTCGAGGAGTCGCTGAGGCTCATAGCAATGCGTAAGGGAAATCCTGAGGAGTACAAACGCAAAGTTGAGGATGACCCTGAAAGGTTGCGCCTCAGCAAGAGGATAAAGGCGATAAGGCAGTCAGGGATAAGGGAAGTCCTTATTCTGGATTACGAAGCTGCCTACAAACGCTTTCTTGCTGACCATCCTAACCTTCAGGCCAGGCACCAACGCGACTTTCCCCGAATCCTTTCGTTAGCGAAGGCTCACGCTCTCCTTAACCTTTTCAACCGTGAGCGGCGGGGAAACGCGATCATCGCGACGCAAGCCGACATTGACACCGGCTTTGCATTGTACAAGGAGATTGAAGAGCCCAACATGCTGG
>NZ_DASWIL010000023.1:0-59283 GCF_036397675.1 Nitrososphaera sp.
TACCTTATTCCGGGGCTTGTATCAATTATGATGTAGTTGGCGTCATAGTCTGAAACCAGCTTCTCGCGCAGCTGTATGAATCTCCTCAGCAGCTGAAATCTGGTGCTGTCCTGCTTGCTGCCTTCCAGCTTGAAAATCTCCTCTTTTTTCGGGTTGGAAAAGCCCACCCATAGCTTGCCTATGCCTTCTGGTGAAGAAACGGATTCTGAAACATGGTGTGTGAGGTCATTTAGTACGTCGTCCACCTCGGCTTCGTTGTTAAGGTAATCATTGATCCAGAATTTTGGCTTCATCTCAAAGTAAGCCTGAATGCTAGGCGCATAGACGTCAAGGTCGAGGAGGAAAACGTTGTACCCCTTTTTTGCCAGCAGCGCGGCGAAATTAGATGCAATGGTAGTCTTGCCTGTACCGCCTTTGTAGGAATGGAAGGCGATGCACCGGGTCACATCGGCTAAACGACCGTCCACGTATTTAGAGTTGCTGCGAATCCTTACGCAAGTTAAGATTAAACGCCTTGCACACGCAAATTCTTATATCATACACACCTCTTTTCAAGTTAATGCCAGTTTTTCTGGATGTGCACAAAGTACCGTTTGGCGAGGACCAGCTCAAGGAACTATGTATGGCTCCTCGAGACGAATTTGGAGTTAGCCATGTCAACTTGTTCTACAACAAAGACGCAGGCGTCTGTTTTTGCCTTCTGGAAGGGCCTGACGTTGATTCCATCGAGAAACATCACGCAAAGGTCAACATCAAGTGTGAATGGATTACAGAGGTCAGCATGGCAAGGCCCTTTATGCCTCCAGGTCAGCTCGGCCAACCATCCACATAGAATAGAACCTCCTACTGTGACTTTATATTCTATTTTCATGCATAGAAGAGATATTGGCGTCTCATGACGGTGCGGGGCTCGAGGGCATCCAAGTCGTTACTGGTAACACCCTTTTCCAGTTCCTTCCACAGCTTGTTCCCACGCTTGGTCAGAGCCTTGATTGTTATGTCGACGCAAATAATGTATCTTCAATTACTGCTGGTTTGCCCGGTATGATTCAGTTGAAGGCCAAGGGTGCGAAGCTCAGGTGCATCACCGAGATTACTGGGGAGAACTCGGCTCATTGCAAGGAGATAATGAAGTGTTTCGATCTTTACCACGTCCCTTTACTTAGAGGCAATTTCGTGATCATCGATGGAAAAGAGTATCTTGGATATGCGATAAGCGAAAAAGGTGAGGAGGAGCTGATCCGCATCAGCATTCCGTCATTTGTTGACAGCCAGCAGTTCCTTTTTAGCAAGCTGATTGAAAACGCGTTTCCTGCAAAACAGCGGATCCTTGAAATCAGAAAAGGTGGCGAGAGTGAATTTATGGAAACCGTCAGAGATCCGCACCGTCTCAAGGCACTTGTGTTGAATCTAATAAACTCTGCAATCTATGAGATATCTATCCTCTTCTCAAATAGGAACATGCTTTTCTTGGCCGAGCGCGAGGGGATTCTAGAAGCGCTTGGGCCTTTGTCAAGAAATGGCATCAGAGTAAGGATACTGGTTATGGAAGACAACGCTACAAAAGAAATTTCCAAGGCCGAGTTCAAGGTTACACAGGATATACGGGTTAACTATCTCCAGCAATTCTTACCATCAAAGATAACTACGTTCATTATTGACGAATCAAAGAGTCTAGTGATAGAAGTAACCGATGCAACAAAAGACACTTTTCAGGAAGCTATCGGACTCGCTACCTATTCAAACAGCGAATCAACAGTGTTCTCAAATACGTCCATGTTTGAATCTCTCTGGATCCAGTCTGAATTGGACAAACAAAATAGGACAAAGCAAGTTTATTTTCAGATGTTTAAAGGCTTCAAACTGAAGGATGAAATCTACAATCGCCGGTGGTCGTTTGAACTCGATGAAAAACAGCGCGAGGACAAGTGAGTAGTCAAGATCGTGCAGTGTGTTTGCGAAGAAAACAGGTTACTAGGTTCTTGGCAAGTATTGGCAATTTATCGTTGGAAGCCATCATCGCGCAATGATTTGTTGTCAGCCGAAAAACTATGTCGGCCGCGACACCGGTTGTTTTCCTCGTAGAAATTGCTGTTTGGACACCATGCGAGCTCAAAGTATCTTTTTCTACAAATGTTCCCCAATGTTTGGATTTACGCTCTTGCAGGCAAGCATCTGCACTTCGCGCCTTTCTCCTATTCATTTAATTGCAGTAATGATTAATTCGTCCAAGGTGCAAAGGAAAAATTAGAGATGAATAAAGAGATCAAATACGCTATCGATTATCACGAAGAGACAAAGCATTCAGAAGCAAAATTGCAAATGTTTCGCCACTATCTGGATTGGGATAACAAGCCCCGGGCCTTCAAAGTCTACCCAGACCTGCCCTCAATTCCTCTTCCACAGGACTTTCCAAGTCCTGCCTCCGACGCTCTAACCTGCATACAAAGTATGCGCCCCCTTTCACCCGGGTCATCGCTTGACTTGCGCGCATTAGCCCAAATACTATTCTTCACAGCAGGAATAACAAGAGAAATGAAGTTTGACTCTGGCACCTATTACATGCGCGCAGCCTCGGCTACGGGCGCCCTTTATCCAATCGAGCTGTATTTTGTTTCCCGAGAAATAAGCGGGCTACCTGCAGGCGTTTATCACTTCTGTCCAGGGGATTTTTCGCTGACAGAGCTGCGCAGCGGGGATTACAGGCCAAAACTGGCTGCAATGGCAGGAGGCAATCCCAACATACTGTCTTCTCCAGTAACACTGGCCTTTACATCCTTGGCTTGGAGAAACGCTTGGAAGTATGGAGCTCGTTCATACCGTCACTGGTTCTGGGACTCCGGGGTTATAGCTGCCAACCTACTTGCGGTGGCCATTTCCGCGGGTCTGCGACCCGCTCTTGTTATGGGATTTGTGGACTCTGCTGTGAACAATCTTCTTCGCCTAGAACAAGGAAAAGAAGCCGCCGTGGTACTCGCTTCCATCGGTTCTCGGCCTACTGGGGCGGCCAGTTTCCACGACTTGAAACCAGACCCCGAGCCTCTCGCAGTTGCTGCCAATCCAAGATATCTTCCCCTCTCAAAAAGGGAGGCAGAGTACCCTGAAATATGGAAGCTTCACGAAGCATCCAGCCTAGTAACTAATGCGGAGGTGAAGGAATGGCTCAGCGGCGGGATTTATCCGCCGAGGCGCGTCGAATCAGAGGACCCTTCCCCGGATAGACAGCCGGGCCAGTCTGGGGGCCTGGGCGATGTCATCCTGCGCCGCGGTTCAAGCCGACGATTCTCTCACCTGGCAATTTCGCAGGACCAGTTATCGACCATCCTTTATAGCTCAACCAGAGGCGTTCCTCTCGATTTTCTGAAGGAAGGAGGAAGCTCGGTTGATATCTATCTCATAGCCAATGCGGTTGACGGCTTGGCGCCAGGACATTACTTCTACAACCAGCACGCCAATTCATTGGAACGGCTTGATACAAGGAACGAAATAACGAGCAGAAATGAATCTGGATACCTCTGTCTTGGGCAGCCCCTTTTTGGCGATGCAAGCGCCGTATTCTTTATGATGACAGACCTAAATGCCGTTTTGAAGGCTCTGGGCAACAGAGGCTATAGAGCATGCGAATTTGAAGCAGGGGTAGTTGCTGGCAAGATCTATCTTTCTTCCTACGCGCAAGGGTTGGGGGCCTCTGGCTCTACGTTCTATGACGATGCAGTTACTGAATTATTCTCTCCACATGCGAGAGGCAAAGCCGCAATGATAGCCATCGGCGTTGGAATACCTGCTTATAAGGCCAGCCCCGGGAAAATCTTGGCGGCGAGATTGACAAAAAGTGAACTCGAGTCGAACCAGTGATCTGGCACGTGGCTTTCATTGGCAGGATGGAACCTGAACCTACGCCTGCCAGTAAAAATAAGCGTGAATCCAAACCCCCTGTACTTCGCACCATTTTACTCATAGAGTTGCCCTCAACAGCTACAGACTTTCCATTTTCCACAATTGAATGGGCGATACTATCTTAAACCACCGAGTAAGATCTACGCTCGGAGTGACAGCCAACAACGAAATCAGGAAGAGCAGTTATAGGAATTGCAAAAGGGGAGCCTAACTCCGGCCCCCTTTTCCTGATGACTTTTCAAAAGTCGTCAATTTGGAGAAAGTAAATGCGGCAACTCATGAAGTGTAGCTCCGCACGCTACAGCCTACGAATATCCATGGTTATTGAAGTCATGCCATCTTTTAGGACTTCATGGTCTAGTTACAGGTTCATTTACGGAATATTATTTCAGCCCGGACTTTGAAAAGGGGACGGGTAGAGTGAGAAAATTCCTTACTGGGTTGTGCTTGGAAATCTAGACAATAGATATGAGAGCATTCAATTTGATCCAAAAGGTAAATGAGAGGATACTGGTAATTGAAGGATGGTATAGGTGGCAAACACTGTCCAATTTCATGCGTCGATTAGAATGCAAATACTGTGGTGTGGCGATTTACTTTGATGACGGCTTCCGAACAAGAACAGGGAAGCTAATTCCACTCGACTGGCGCTCTGACCTGCCTCACAAGTGCAAGAAACAATGATCAACCTTCTATCAACCGTACCCCACAAATCCTACCTCCCGGTGTTACTGTCAACTGCGGTAACGGGCACGAAACACTGGGGTCTCGCAAAAAGAGCGCGCATCTTCGTAGTTATTGTAGCTTGATTATCTCGTCCCAAGTCCCTGTCAATAAGAGCAGCCTTAATCTGCGATGTGACCTAAAGCAGACGCGCCCGCTGCAAGACTAATGTACAAAAAGTGGCCGTCAGTGCGAATCAGAGAATAAGAATAGCTGCGCTTACCACGGTAGTCCATAGGCCGTCTTTATTCCCTTCAGCCGACTGGGTGAAATTCTGCGTCTTGTATATCTTGCCTGATAGCTTCCACTGTTCTTCTTTTTGATCCCACGTAAGGCTCGGGTCGTTTGTCAGTCCCACAGTGGTGGCAAGCATTTCCATGGCCATATCCTCCGCATAATCTCCAGCTTTTTGTTCTGTTTCTCCAGTCGAGTGATGTTCAGACAGGTAGCCAAACTGGTTGTCATCAACAGGTCTGGCAAGCCCCACAGACGCAGCAATCAGCCTATTGGGCTCGTTTGTTGCAGATCGGGCCATGACTGCAAATACGATCTGGCCAGAACGAAGGTATCCCCTGCCTTCTTTCATGCCAACAATCTTGCAGTGCGGTGGCTTTATGCTAGAAACAGAAACCAAGTTGAGGTCGCCAATCCCTGCATCCCGAAGAGACAGCTCAAAACTTGTGAGGAAGTCCTTGTGTGTGCCCTTGCCTTTTGTAAAAAACATCAACTTTGGCACATACAACAGCGGATCAGCCGGCGGCATCGATTCCATGTATCAAGTTGACGGTCTAGTCTAATTAACATGCGCGTTAGGGATACAGCATGTTTGTCGCTGCCATGACAACGTTGATGCCCTGTAAGATCCTTCCGCGCCTGTATGGCGTCAAGCTGGGCCGCGTTTATGTTTCTGCTATCGTATCTTCGGGAAGCCTTTTTGCAATCATCTCTGGAGTAAGCAAGCCTTCAAGTTCTCCTTTCTCATTTACGACAGCCAGCCGGTTAATGTTTTTCTCTTTTAGAATTGACAGCGCCTGTTTTGCTGGTCGTGCCAAAGTAAGGTTTTGGCTGCGTCGTCGTGCTTTCAACACTTCACGTCATTTGTAAATAGGTGATTGCCAGATTACGAGCAATTGATCTACCGATGCGGTGACGGCCACATCAGCTTTGCCAAAGAACTTGTTAGATGCGGCATGAAAGGGTGCGAAAACTCTGTCGACATCATCAGCGAAATTGACATCGAGTGGTTCTACAAGATAAGCCCGGCAGGCCTTGCAATCAACAAAAACGACCTTGACAAGATACTCAAAGACAAGAACATGCCCAAGGACGTGAAAGGCTTGGTGAGAGAGGCATTCCCGCGCCTGAAGCAAAAGGGGTTTCGATTCTGGTAAGCGCTACGACGCCTTTATGATGACGTAGTCGATTATCCCCTTTTCGGAAGCGTCCTTCATCTTCAACAGGGACTTGTACAGGACGCCTTCGATAAACGAGGAGTATTCCTTCAAGATATTCTTCCTGAGGGCTTGCCTGTTTTCAGCGTAATATTCTGCCAGCGGTTCATACACTTGGTGGCCAACGTGCCTGACATCCTTTATCGTAAAACCGCCGCGCTCAATCACGGACTTGACATACTCCAGCCCATAGTGCTCTGACGACCAGGTAAACGAAAGGATCCCGAGCTTGACGGCCGCCTTCAAATGACCGTCGTTCTGCTTCATTACCGGCAGCGCCATTGCCAATATGCCGTCAGCTTTCAGGACCCTCCTTGATTCTGCGATGAACCTCTCAAGGGGCTTGAAGTGCTGGGCGGATTCAAGCGCGACCACCCTGTCGGCAGACTGGTCGGAAAAGGGAAGCGCGGTGCAAGTCGCGTTCACAAACGAAATGCCGTCGTGGCTGCCAAACGATTTTGTGGCGAACAAGAGCTGCCTGTGATTGATGTTCACGCAGACGATGCCACAATCATGCGTTTCTTTCCAATACATAGCCGGCGCGCCAAGCCCGCTTCCGATATCTATCATCCTCTTGGAAGAGGAAAGCTCGGCGATATTGCCTACCAGAGAGCACAGGTTGCACTGCGCCGCGACCGGATTACGAGCGCCGTTCCAGTACCCGAAATTCAGCATGTTGCCGCCTGTTGCCAGCTGCATAACCGGCGAGAGGGAATTGTATAGGTTGACGACATCGCGTTCGCTGCGCCTAAAAGTCCACAGGACGGCTTGGAGCGGGTTTACCGAAATCAACGGCGTGCAATTACTGCCGGGTTGATTGCTGTTATAAATCAGAGCTCACAATACTCGGGACTAGTCGCTTGGCATCAAGACACCTGACACGCTTTCGTCCACCTTCAGCGGGATCCTGATCTTTGAAACCGTGCCCTTGTCATGTCTGCCCTTGGAATCAACAACAAGTATCTTTACGCCGTCCTTTGACTTCTTGGCGTTGACCACCGTGAGCTCCAAAATTATCTCACCGTCTGCAAGGTAGCCTGTCCCCTTCGTGCCTTCCTTCACCGCGTCGATGACGCTCCTTATGTACTCGGAAAGCTCCTTGCTCTCGACGGCTTCCATGAATGCCGTAATATGCAAAATCTCGCTATTAAGGCTACCCGCTTAGGTCGATGAACACGTTGCCCGGCCTGCCATTTGCCCGCATGCCTATCCGCAATTTCCCGTCGCCGTACTCGACATCGCCTATGCTGTCCTTGAACCCGCGCGACGCAAAGTGCAGCCTGCTTGACTTCAGTTGTATGGAAAACGCGCCATTGCTCTCGCTCGCAGAGACAAAGCACAGCATATTTTCGTTCACAAGCTCGAAAAGCTCGCGGCATACGGGCTTTAGTATGTCCCATGCTTCTGCTTCTGAAAGGTCCGCCATTTCTGTCACTCTGCCACCACGCTGTAGAACGCCGGCATTGGTGGTCTGGCCATGAATTGTACTGCCTGCGCGTGCACAGCAGCGTGCTCCTGCGTCTGGCGCATCTTTGAAAAAGAATCGCTGTCACGGAACATCACCATTATGCGGTGGTGGCCGTCCTGCGACTCTAAGAGCCTCCTTGCGATAAAGCCGTCAAACTTGGACACAACCTTGTTTGACTCGACAAACCACTTCTTGAAGTCTTGCATAGACTCTTTTTTCAGCTCGATGTCAGATATCACCACAAACTTGCCTTTCTCGTTGACGACTGGAAGTTCCATGACAGCAAGTTGCAAAAGCCGTTATTTAAGACAAATTCACTTCATCCAGTCGCGCTCTTCTAGATATATAATAAGCCTCAGCAGCTCCTCTACTCTCGCGTCACCGCCAACATCTTTTCTGCAAATTTCGTAGCGCTTCAATAGCTCGCGGTCCTCTTCGTCTGACAAACTTTTCATTTCTTCGATCATGTCAAAGAACCTGTCCTCTTTTCCGGTATGGTCTGTGACGTAGATGGCGTAGGTTTTCAAAAAGCGGGCGACCGGCTCGCGACTATCGATGCCCCTCCTCCACTCTTTCAAGTGGCGCCGCATCATTCCTGCGACCCTGCGTCCGAACTCGTGCTCTATCCTGAACTTGCGCACCTCTTTCGCGTATGTGTCATTCTTAACCTCTGTCGACGGAAAGTAAGCCTTTTCCTCCTTGCCATGGTGGAACGCGTCGATGAACTCTTCGATCACGACAGAAATGATTTCAATATCTTCAAGCGGGATGCTCTCGCCGGCGTAAAGCTTGTCAGAGCAGCGCTGCGCAATGTCCCGCACGCGCCTGACCACCACGTGATCCTGCTTGAGCTCCCGGGTGCTCACACACATGGATGGCGCCGGGCCATATAATAGCCGCACGACGCTTAAACGCTCAAATACCTTTGACTGACAAGTACTGCGCAGATGTCAGCAGCAGAACTGGACAGTCAGGAGATAGTTTACCTTGACTGGAACAACGCCCTTGACGTGCTGGAAAAGGCCTACAGCTCGGGCCTGTTTGTGCTCATAATCGGCCCCAAAGGCACGGGCAAGACCACACTCGTGCGCAAGTTCGCCGCCAAGATGAAAAAGCCGCTTCATTCTGTGAACTTTTCGCTGCGCACAAGGGAGTCGCACCTGGTGGGCACCCACACCATAGAAAATGGCCAGATCAACTTTGCTGAAGGCGTGCTGGTAAAATCGATGAGGGAAGGCAGCATGCTGTATCTTGACGAGCTGAACGCGGCTGAAGCAGACGTGCTTCTCAGGCTTGACGAGGCGCTGGACGACAGGCGCCAGCTCGTCCTGAAGGAGGCCGAGGGTCAGGTGATAAGGGCGGCGCCGGGATGGTTTGCAATAGCCACGATAAACCCGCTTTCTCACGTCGGGACAAAGGAGCTGCCGCCCCAGCTCCTGAGCAGGTTCCCGGTCCGCATGAGGCTCGACTACCCGCCAGAGGAGCTTGAGCTCGAAATAGTCAAGCGCCACGTCAACTTTGACGAGCAAACGGCTCGGGATGTCAGGCACGCGATCAAGCTCGCAAGGAGCCTGCGCGACGCAGCGGCTGTAGAAGAGCTGTACTACAGTCCGTCACTTCGCGAGACCATCGCGTTTGCCAAGATGCTTGGCGCCGGGCTTTCCCGCAGGCAGGCAGCCGAAGTAGTTTACGCTAACGTGTACGACCAGTGGGGTCAGGTCGAATACCAGAAAGTAATGGACATGATAACTTCAATCTTTGGCGACAGGTAATGTCAAGGCCAAGCGCGATTATGAGAAACGACGTCCTTCTCGACATTGCCACGTTCCTTTCGCGCAGGTGGTCCTTCAACGACCGCGTGACAGTAACACTGGTGCCGGACAGGCAGCCCGTGACAAAGCCGGACAGGAGCCAGATAGCGCTGCCCGGATTGCCGTACTACGTGGGTACGGACTTTCAGAAATATCGTCAATGGCGCGTCGCCTTGTGGTACGAGTCGATGCGCATGAAGCACTCTTCCAAGGTGCTATCAAACGAACACGCATTCGGCTTTCTGTTGAACACGCTTGAAACAAAGCGGGTCGAGATACTCGGGCTCCGGGACTGGGAGGGCATGGAAGGGGAGCTGATATTTAACGAGGGCATATCGTGGATTTCGAGGCAGCTGCTGAACACGATATACGGCCGGTACAAGATAGCCGAGGCGTTTTCGCAGTACTTCCTGACAGGCTACATCAAGGGCGAGCTCTTCGGGGGCGAGCAGGGCAAGGTGCAGAGGGCAACCGAGTTTGCAAACGAGATAATCAAAGAAGCAATCGAAAACGGCCACGGCACCGAGTGGGTGGAGCAGCACATACCAAAGCTGGTAAAAATCCTAGAGCTAGACCCGCTGGTATCTATACCTGTTCTTGCACCCCGCACAAGGATGGGCGCGTCGCTTTCGCAGACCGATCTTTTGAAGCAAATAGAAAAGGCGGTGCGCACCAAAAAGAAGGAAAAGGACTCTGAGGAAAAGGCAAAAGAGATCTACGAGGGAAGCGACGTGCTGCACGAGTTTGAGACCCTTGTCAAGGAGAGCAAAAAGACAGAGAACAAGGGCTACGACAGCCTGGAAAATTTCGGGCTCTCGATGCCTGACAGGATGGACGTTGACGAGACCAAGATATACGACCTCGACCTGATACAGAAAGTCAAAGCCGCGTTTCGGGACTGGAAGACAGGCTGGATAGAGAGGCACGATGAGACGGGCGAGGAGCTCGACATCGAGACGTTCTCGGAGGCCCTGCCAAAGCCCTTCCTGACCGACATGAAGCTCTCAATAAAGACCAAGGTCGTGCTCCTGCTGGACCATTCAAGCAGCATAGCTGACGTCGAGCTAGAGTACAAGCAGGCGACCGTGGCGCTGTGCGAGGCGTTGGCGTACCTTGGCGTGAAATTTGCAGTCTATGCATTTTCCACGGAAAACCGCCAGGTCAAGTGCTGGGTGGTAAAGCCCCCAAACGTAAAGTGGTCTATTGCATCAGCCAGGCGCCTTGCGCAGATCAAAGCGGTAGGCGGCACGCCGCTTGCAGAAGTTTATGGACTCTTGCAGCCGGCGTTAAAGTCGTTCAGGCCCGACATTTTCGTGACGCTGACAGACGGAGAGCCGTCAGATTTTGACGCGGTGAGGACTATGGTGCTCTCGTACCGCAAGACCGGCGTCAAGATGGTCGCAATAGGAGTCGGCAGGCACCTCAACGACGCGGTGGAGATTGGTCACAACCTGAAGTACCTGAACTATGAAAAAATCTTGGCAGTCAGCCGGCTGCAGGACATGCCTAAGAAAGTCATAAAGCTACTGCGTTCCTAGATGGACATCTTTGGGTTTTCCTTCTTGACCTTCTCCCAGTCAGCTAGGAACGCCGCCAGGCCCTTGTCGGTGAGCGGGTGGGTGGCCATCTTGCCCAGTATGTCAGGTGGCAGCGTGACTACGTGCGCGCCTATCTTGCCCGCTTCAACAACGTGCATCGGGTGCCTTATGCTTGCGACGAGCACGTTCGTGTCAAAGTTGTAGTTGTTGAAAATCTGCACTATCTCACGGATGAGCGTCATGCCGTCCTGGCCCGCGTCGTCCAGCCTTCCTATGAACGGGCTGACGTACGCCGCGCCGGCCTTTGCAGCAAGCACTGCCTGGTTTGCAGAGAAGACTAGCGTCACGTTTGTCTGTATGCCTTCTTCCTTGAGCTTTTTCACAGCCTTCAACCCTTCTGGGATCATGGGGATCTTGACTACAACGTTCTTGCCATACTTTTTCAGTCGATGGGCTTCTTCCATCATGCCGTCGTAGTTGGTGGCCACGACCTCGAGGCTTACAGGCCCGCTGATAATCTTTACAATTTCGCGCATAATCTCGGCAGGGCTGCCCTTTTCCTTTGACAAAAGAGTTGGGTTTGTCGTCACGCCATCGACGAGCCCCATATCGTTGTACTTTCTTATCGAGTCGAGGTTTGCTGTATCGAGAAAGATCTTCATCTGACCCTACTCCTTGCTTCAATCACTGACTTTGCTATTTCTGTTGCGGTCAGGCCGTACTGCTCCAGCAGCGCGTCCACTTCCTCGTCCCGGGCCGACTCGCCAAACGTGTCGCGCACGCCGACCCGCTTTATCGGAACGGGACAGGTTTCGCCTGCAGTCTCTGACACAGCTGAACCGAGGCCGCCGATTATGTTGTGCTCCTCAGCCGTTACAATCGCGCCGGTTTCCTTGGCACACTTGGCCACAAGCTCGGTGTCGATTGGTTTTATTGTAAACATGTCGACTACACGCACTGACAGGCCATGCTCACGCTTTAATAATGCCGCCGCCTCAAGGGCCTTTCCGACCATCAGCCCGCAGGCTATTATCGTGGCGTCAGATCCGTCCGTCAGCACGTTTCCCTTGCCAATTGTGAACTGTTCTGCCGGCGCCGATTCCGAATAGATAAGCTCTGTCGTGGGCCTTGCAAGGCGCATGTAGAACGGGCCAGGCGTGTCTGCAATAGTCTTTATCAGGTGCTTTACCGCGACTGCGTCTGCCGGGATAATCACGCGCATGTTGGGTATCGCCCGCATCGTGCTTAGGTCTTCAATCTGCTGGTGCGACGCGCCGTCGGGCCCGACCGTGAGGCCGCCATGCGAAACTACCAGCTTTACATTAAGCGCTGGGTAGCATATCGTGTTGCGGATCTGGTCAACCGCCCTGCCGGGGATAAACGCCGCATACGTGCTTGCGAACGCCACCTTGCCTGCAATCGAAAGTCCGGCGGCTATAGACACAAGGTTTGCTTCTGCTATTCCGACGTTAAACATGCGGTCGGGGAACTTGTCGCCGAACTTCTTGGTTTTGAGCGAGTCAGTCGTGTCGCCTCCAACGCACACGACGCGAGGGTCGGACTTGCCGAGCTCCACGAGGGCGTCGCCGTAAGCACCCCTCATGTCGGCAGTTTTTTTCTCGCTACTTAATAACATTAAGCTCTTCCTCTATACCAAGTTCAGATGCGTACGGAATCAATATATGTTTACGCACCTTCATCCAGTCGTAGCGTATGCCAAGGCGCGTGGCGTGTTCTAGCAACTTCTTTTCAAGCGTGACTGCGGCCTTGTGGCGCAGCTGGATCACGGCAGAATGTATGTCGGCGTTGCCGTATACTGCGTTCCCTGCCACGAATATGCGTGCGCCGGCGTCGTACACGGACTGAAGGGTCGTCGCGTCGATCCCGCCGTCGGCCTCTATGTAGCCGTTAAAGCCGTGCTCGCGCAGCTCCTTGCTGACTGCGACCATCTTGGGCAGCGTCTCGGGGATGAACTTCTGCCCCGCAAAGCCGGGGTTCACCGACATCACTATCACGACGTCAAGGTCCGGCAAATGGGGGTAAAGCCACTTTGGTACGTCGGTTTCGGGGTTTATCGCGATGCCGGGACTGATTCCCGCCGCCAGGCACCTCTCCTGAATAACGGCAAACTCGTCCTCCATGCAGGCTTCTGCATGCACGGTTATGATGTCGCACCGGGCATCGATGTACTCGTCTATGTGGTCGATGGGTTTTTCAATCATAAGGTGGGCGTCAAAAGGCAATGACGTTGAAGGTCTCAGTTTCTTTATCGTGTCTGCCAAGAACGTGTTGTTCGGGACGAACCTGCCGTCCATCACGTCAAGGTGTATGAGCTCTACGCCCTCGCGCTCGGCCTTTTTGATCTTTTGCTCGTAATTCTCCTTCTCACCGGCTATGATTGAAGGCGCGATAAAGAACTCGCTTTCCAGCTCTTCCATGAGAACGGGCGTCTGTTTTTTCGTAGGCGCTTTTCCGTGCCACTGCGGGTTGTTTGCCATGTGGCGCACGCCGTTTCCCTTGACCGTGTTTGCGACTATCATCACCGGCTTGTCCTTTACCTGAGAAGCCTTGTTCAGCGCGTCCATAAGCTGCTCGACGCGGTGGCCGTCGACTTCAAAGACCTGCCAGTTGAAAGCCTCCCACTTGTTTTTTGTCGGGTCTAGGGGCATGATATCCTCGGTAAAGCCGTCCTGCTGGACGCGGTTCCTGTCAAGCACAGCAACTAGGTTGTCTAGCTTGAATTTCGCGGCCGCCATGGACGCCTCCCATATCTGACCCTCGTTCGACTCACCGTCTCCGATCAGGACGTAGACGCGGTTTTTCTTGCCGTCAAGCCTGCTTGCAAGCGCGATTCCGACGCCCACAGAGAGCCCTATGCCCTCGGAGCCACCAGAGTATTCTATGCCGGGAACGCTGTGGTGCTTCTGGCGTTCCGAGTACCTGACTGGGTGGCCCTGCAGGCGCGAGCCGAGCTTGCGGAGCGTCTTTATCTCCTCGGGCGGGAAATAGCCAGCAACAGCGAGAGTAGAGTAAAAGCCTGGCGCCGAGTGCGCCTTTGAATTAATGAAATAATCCCGCTCGTCCCACGAGTGATTTTTCGGGTCGTGCCTCATCCTGCGGAAATAGAGCGTGCCCATGATTTCCGCGGCAGAAAACGACGCGCCGGGGTGGCCCGAGCCGGCCTCCGCGATGCCCTGGATGGCCCACATGCGGACCTCGCGGATCTTCCTCTTCAGCTCAAGGTAGCGCATGTTAAAGCCCATATCTTTCACCGGAGGATAATGCCACTGCAGCTCAAACTGACTTTGAGGAAAATAAAAAGATAGCTCCCCCTTTTGCAAGCTTTAAAAGGCGAACGAGGGAAATTATGCCGTGGCACTGTCGTCGCTCTTTCCCAGGCCGCTTCTCATATACGACGACGAGTGCGGCCCGTGCACGCGGTTTGCGAGAGCAGCAAGTGGATTCTCGAGGGGCTGGATAAGGACTGCCGGCCACGGCTCGCAGGAGGCAAGAAATGCAAAGACGGCAGTGTTTCCAGAGGGATACGACGCGACGAAAATGTTCTGGCTCATCAACAAACACGGCGCGTTTGGCGCAAGGTCCGGGCTTGCGCCGCTTACGCAGGGAATAATGGCGGGCTGGCTCAGGGGCGGCAAGAACGACGACACGTTTTCGGCGCTACGAAACCCTGTATGCAGCACGCCCGATAACGCATTAAAACGATTGGCGAAGATGCTGTCGCACGGCGCAACTTTTCGGTTCTGATCACATTAAAATAATGAGAGGCGTCCAACTCTTGGCATGGCCCAGATCAAGGTTGAAAAGGCAAAGATAGACCAAAAGCAGACCTCACTCCTAATCATCGGCGTTTTTGAAAACGAGCAGGACTTTTCGCAGTCAAAGGAGCTCGACCCTGCTGTCTTGACATACATCAAGGAAACGCTCGACGGCAAGGACTTTCGCGGAACGTTTGGCTCGAGCATGATCGTCTACACGCTCGGCAAGGGGCCCATGAAAAAGATATTGCTGCTCGGACTCGGCAAGCGCAAGCAGTTCACAGACGAGATGGCACGGATCGGCGCCGGCAAGGCCGCGCTTAGGGCAAGGGAGCTAGGCACAAAAGAGTTCTCCATCCTGCAGTTCTCAAACCTCGATGAAGGTCTGGTGGAGGCGATGACTGAAGGGATTGCACTTGCACTTTATTCCTTTGACAAATACAAGGCGCCGGACCCCGAATCGATAAAGGTGGAAGAAGTCACGATACTGATAAACTCCGACTCGCCGCGCTTTCAGACGATATCCGAGCGCGCAAGCCACGTCGCAGAGGCCGTCAATTTTGCCCGGGACCTTGGCAACCTGCCACCAAACGACTGCCCGCCGGCGCACCTTGCTTCCGTGGCACTGTCGCTTGCGTCCGAGTATGGCATGAAGGCCCGCGTAATAGAACGGTACGAGATGGAGACTATGGGCATGGGCGGCATCATTGCAGTGGGCAAGGGCAGCAACAACCCGCCCAAGCTGATAATCCTTGAATACAGCGGCGCCGGCGACGCCAAGCCCTATTTGCTGGTGGGAAAGGCAGTCACGTTTGACACGGGCGGAATATCCCTGAAACCGGGCGACAAGATGGACGAGATGAAGTTTGACAAGTGCGGCGGATGCAACGTGCTTGCGCTCTTGCGCGCAGTTGCGTCGATGAAGCTGGCAGTAAACGTCGTAGGAATTGTTCCTTCAGTCGAGAACATGCCGTCAAGCACCTCGTTCAGGCCCGGCGACATCGTAAAGATGTACAACGGCAAGACCGTGGAGGTGCTGAACACCGACGCGGAAGGGAGGATGATACTTGCAGACGCCCTCGCCTACGGCATCGCCACCTACAGTCCAAAGGCGGTAATCGACCTGGCCACGCTTACAGGGGCTGCGATAATCGCGCTTGGTGCAAACGTAGCTGCGCTTGTGGGCAATAACAAGCAGCTGACGGACAGGGTGCGCAGGATGGCAGAGAAGGCTGGCGAGCGCATGTGGGACCTCCCGCTGTACGACGAGTTCCACGAGCAGATAAAGAGCACATATGCAGACGTCAAGAACATCGGCGGCAGGCCCGGGGGCGCCATCACTGCCGCTGCGTTTCTCTCAAACTTTGTCACCAGCGCGCCCTGGGTCCACATGGACATCGCCGGCACAGCGTGGACGCAGGACGGCACCTATGAAAGAAGCTACAACCCCAAGGGAGCAACGGGCTTTGGCATAAGGACGCTTGTAAAGCTGCTGTCGGAGGAAGAAAAGCCCCAGGCGTGATAGCTTTTGCCCGTGTTTGAGCTCGCCGCCCTTGTCCGCCTGCTTTTGGAGCAGGGCTGCCGCTGCGAGGCAGGCAGCCTTGCAAATGTCAGGTCCGACCGGCAGGCGTATTATGAGCGCTGGCTGAAAAACCGCGATGGCTTTGTAACTATGCAGGGCGGGAATATCGATTACATCGGCATAGAGGAGGTGGTCAGGATGGGGCCGTTCTTCGATGTCCACTGCCTCGTTGCAAACGACTTTGTTGCTGACAACGACGACAACGCTCACAACCTGCTTGATGCAAGCCCCTACTACCAGCTGAAAAACGGCAAGGCGACGAACCTTGGGTGGAGCGGCGGAGTGCTTTCAACCTATCTTGCCAAAGACGCCAAGCTGAACCAAGCGATTGCGCAGAGCATAACAAGAGAGGAGGTAAAGCGCCTGAAAGTAAAGGCCCACGACTATTGCTGCATCATCGAGACTTGCGTGTGGGATCCTGCCGGCCTTGCGTCCGTGTTCGGGATAATAGACCTGATGGCGATGCACACACGCAAATTGTTAAAGCAGGTACACTTTGGGGAGAATGCTGATAGATAATGCCAGCACTGCTGCTTCCCGACCGCTCACGCAGATCAGTAACACAGCAGCGACGGCAGGTTTGACTTCCGGGTTCGGAATGGGACCGGGTCGCACCCTGCCGCTATGACCGGCTTACCCTCCTTTTCAGGAGAGGGCTAATTTAACCTTGCTCTCGGTCGCCCGAGTATACGTATATAACGCATCCGTGCGCAGATTTGCTGCGATGGGAGACGACCCTTCCTCTACTCACAGGGTTGCGGTAATGGACTATGAGCTGTGCCAGCCCCGCAAGTGCGGGCTCGAGTGCATAGTCTACTGTCCAGTGAACAAGACCGGCGGCCAGTGCATCGTGCAGAGGGAAGAGGACGGAAAGGCGCTCATATCAGAAGAACTGTGCACGGGCTGCGGCATCTGCATCAAAAAGTGCCCCTTTGACGCTATAGTCATCGTCAACCTTGCGAAGGAGCTGTCGGAAGACAAGATTCATCAATACGGCATCAACTCGTTTCGCTTTTACCGGCTTCCCACCCCGAAAAAGGGGGTAGTCGTCGGTCTTGTGGGGAGGAACGGCATGGGCAAATCAACAATAGTGAATGTCCTGTCGGGCAACATGAAGCCCAACCTTGGCAAATATGAGGGGGAGGCCTCGTGGGATGTCGTCCTGAAGTATTTCCAGGGCACCGAGCTAAAAGCGCACTTTGAGAAAATAGCAAATAACCAGATGCGCGCTTCGATAAAGCCGCAGCTGGTCTACATGATAGCAAAGGCGTTCAAGGGCACGCCAAAAGAGCTTTTGAAGAAATACGACGAGCGTAAGGTGATAGACAAACTGGTAACGCAGCTCGGGCTGCAGAACATCCTTGACCGCGACCTTGGCACGCTGAGCGGGGGCGAGCTGCAGAGGCTTGCAGTCGCAGTCACGGCAGCAAGGGACGCCGAATACTACTTTTTCGATGAGCCGTCCTCTTACAACGACGTATACCAACGCCTTGCGGTTGCAAAGGTCATCAAAGACCTTGCTGAAGAGGGCAAGAGCGTGATGGTAGTCGAGCACGACATGACGCTTCTTGACTACCTTTCAGATTACGTGCACATCATTTACGGCGAGCCGGGAGCCTACGGCATAGTCTCGGCACTACAGGGCACAAAGGTGGGCATCAACAACTTTTTGGAAGGATTCCTGCCGGCAGAGAACGTGCGCTTCCGGGACAAGGCCTTCCGCTTTGACATCGCCACTTCTGAAGACGAGGTCATCTCGGACGTTCCGGTTGCAAGCTACTCTGACGTCACGAAAAAGTTCCCGTCATTTGACCTGCAGGTGTCTGCCGGCAAGATCCGCAGAGGTGAGATAGTCGGCATGGTGGGAGCAAACGCCCTTGGCAAGACCACGTTCATGCGCATGCTGGCCGGAGTAGACCACCCTGACTCGGGCAAGATAGAGGTAGGTGCCAAGATCTCGTACAAGCCGCAGTACCTTACCCAAGATTACGAGGGAGACGTGCGCTCTCTGATGTATGCAGCGTACCAGGCGCCGATAGAAGGCTCGGCTGCAGAAGATCAGATAATCGTCCCACTTGGCGCGAAAAAGCTGTACGAAAAAAGCGTCAAGAACCTGAGCGGCGGAGAACTTCAAAAAGTCGCAGTCGCCACGTCGCTGTTGCGTCAGGCCGACATCTACGCGCTGGACGAGCCGTCGGCCTTTCTGGACGCAGAGGACAGGATAGCTGTTGCAAAGTTTTTGCAGAGGTTTGTTAAGGCACAGGGCAAGTCTGCAATAATCATTGACCACGATATGCAGCTCATAGACCTTGTGGCGGACACGCTTGTCATATTCGAGGGCGAGCCCGGAATAAAGGGAACAGCGACTGCGCCGATGCGTAAGGAAGACGGCATGAACAGGTTCCTTGCGGCGCTTGCGATAACATACAGGCGTGACGAGACCACCGGCAGGCCCCGGGTAAACAAGGAGGGCGGCAGGCTGGACAGGGAGCAGAAAGACTCGGGCAGCTATTACTACGTAAAGCAGTGACATGCCTCATATGCTGAAAAACATGCTAACCGGCGTGCTTGACGCCGAAGCGGCCGCGCAGGTGTACTCGGCTTTTGATCAGGTCGGCGACATAGTCATAGTCAAAATACCGGACGGTCTTGCAGGCAAGAAGGCGGTAATAGCAGAGGCCATTCTTGCAAATGTAAAGACCGCAAAGGCAGTGTTTGCGCAGGCCTCGGCAGTCAGGGGCGACTTTCGCGTGCGCGACTTGGAGTTTCTTGCCGGCGAGAACAGGACGGTGACGGAGTACAAGGAGCACGGGTGCCGGTTCAAAGTCGACGTAGCAAAAGCGTACTTTTCGCCGCGGTTATCGACAGAGAGGCAGCGAATAGCCTGCCTTGTGGGCGAGAACGAAACAATAGTGAACATGTTTGCCGGCGTCGGGACGTATTCCATAGTAATCGCAAAGGCAAACAAGACCTGCAAAGTCTACAGCATTGACTCCAACCCAGTCGCAAACGACCTGTGCGCAGAAAACGCCAAGCTGAACAAGGTCTATGACCGCGTCGTCCCTATCTGCGCCGACGCGGCCGACGCAATCCGGGATCAGTTGACGGGCGTGGCTGACAGGGTGTTGATGCCGCTACCCGAGCGCGCAAAAGAGTTCATTGAAACTGCGGTGATGGCGCTCAAAGACAAGGGTGTCATCCATTATTTTGCACACGTGAGGGCGGGCGCCAAAAAGGAAGCAAAATGGCTTGGCGCAAAAGACGCACACGAGGCGTTCAAGGGCTACGACCACAAGGTTACAGAGACGACGGTCGTCCGGGAAGTTGGGCCGCGTTTTTACCAGATAGTGGCCGACGTGGAAGTCACGCGGGACTAGGGTCTTCTTTTGGCGCCGTGAGCATCGTGTAGCCTATCCACCCGAGCACCGCCAAGAGTATGCCAACTGCGGCCAGCACCGTGAATTGGATAATGAGCATGCTGTATTCGCTTGCGAGCAGAAAATACGCGTAGATGAAAAACGCCGCTACAGCAACTGCGAGTAGGGCCGCGCCTGCACCTCTGTTGCCCCGCTTTGCATTCATGCCGTTCATGGCATCCGGCGCATCTTATCAATCTTTATGCGCGCTAGCCTTCCTTCCTCTTGACCTTGAATGACACCCGCATGTATGCTTGATATTCAACTATCTTGTCGTTGTTGACAATCACGTTCAGCCTGACCACCTCGGCGGTCCTGATGTCCTTGACCGTCTGTGCCGTCTCCGTTATGGCGTTTCTGACTGCGTCGTCAAAGCCTTCGGTGGACTCGCCCAAGATGTCTATGTACTTGAAGACCATGCGCGTATAGGATGTACAGAGTTCTTAAACCCACCGTTCCCGTGATGTGCTTGTCATGCTTGGGAGTGCCTGATAATATTTACATAGAGACACCTTCGTCCTTTACTTTCGATTACAAGATCAGGATGATTCTGCTGTTCATCCATATCGCAATCATACGCATAGCGGCGCCCGCTGTCTTCACGTTTACGGCCATCAAGTTCAAAAGGCAGATGTCTACTGCTCACCAAGGTTTTGTATCAAGCTTCAAGATACTCTCTAAGAATAAGGCCGACCTTGCTCGTTGACAACGCTACGGAGCTGATATGCACGCTTGGATTTGAAAGGTTCTCACGCGCAAGTTGGCCGAGGTCGTCTCAACCTACGAGGGTTCAAGCATAGTGGTCCTCATAAACAAAAAGGCGCACGGGCCCCGTGTTATTGAGGCCGTCAGCAACATATCAAACACATTAATCGACTAGTTCAGTTCCAACGTCATCAGGTACGCGTCCTCTCCGTCGCGGTAGTACGAGCGCAGCCTCGACTTGGTCTCAAAGCGCAGCTTCTCATACATCTTTACCGCGCCGCCGTTGCTCACCCTGACTTCGAGATAGATCTCGTCGGCTTTTCGCTGAAGGACGCCATTGATGCCTTCGAGCATCAGCGCCTTTCCGACCCCCTTGTCCCTGTGTTCCTCAAGCACCGCGACTGAAACCACATGTCCCTTCTTGACAAACCCGAGCTTGCGAAAGTTGGAAAAGCCGAACTCTATCTTGCACATGATGTAGCCCACTATCTTGTCGTCGAGCTCGGCTACTATGAACGCCTCCGGAAGCTCCCTGAGAATGGACTCGAAAAAGTACTCGGAGTAGTGCTCGGGAAGGGCGGCCATGTTTATGTCGATGACTGCCGGGAGGTCCTGCTCGTCGCATCGGCGGATGGCGTAATCTCCTACCTTGCGCAGGGCTGTCTGCAAACCAAAAGTTAGAACAAGAATGACATTATTTAACCTTAACATGTCAGAGGCTTTGTTTAAAAAGTGTCTCTTGAGACAGACTTTTTAGACAACAGGCACTTTCTACACAAAGCCCATGTCAGGACAAGGCTTTAATTCAGTTGCAGCCAAGAAATTTGCGGTGGCGACCTTTCTCAACGGCGACTATTCCAGGGCTGCACCCGTCGTCTCCTCATTTTACAAGATAGTGGACATGCAGAAGCACCCACGAGAAGACGCCGTAAGGTTCCTGATTTCCGAGTCGTCGATTTACGACACTTTTCCAAAACTCTTGAGAGAGCTTGCCAAGGTGGGCATGATAGCCACTGCCAAGCGGGCAAGATACGAGTCAAGGCTGCTGCCCACACTCTCCTCATCTACCCTTACTGTTGAAAATGGCGTAGTGGTGACCGTGTCCAAGCTGATGCGCGCAAGACCGCGCAACAGGTACCTGGCCTACCTTCCAGCCATGCTTTTTGCGGCCACCCTTGCGGTGGTGTTCATCGACGGGATGTACAGGGCCGACTCGGACTTTGCAAGGGTGTTCATCCGCGACCCGTTCCTGCTGGCGGCAGTCTACACGATGTCGCTGATGGGCATTCTCGGCGTGCACGAGATGGGTCACATGATAGCCAATAAGTGGCACGGCATCAGGACGTCTTGGCCGTATTTCATACCGTTCATACCGGGATTTTTCATCCCGACGCTCGGCGCCCTGATAGTCACTAGGAGCAACATGACAAACAGAAACGTGCTCTTTGACGTCGGCATTTCCGGCCCGATAGCGGGGCTGATAGTGACCATGATAGTATCGGTGTACGGCTCGTACACGTCAATCCTGATACCGGCAGAGGAGGCAGAGGACCTGCTCGAGGGGCTCCAGCTGATGCCTCTCAACAGCAGCATACTCATGATGGCCACCCACTACCTTGCCGGCAACGGGGATGCAAACGGCGACGCGGTGCTGGTGATGTCGCCAGTGCTCTTTGCGGCCTGGGTTGGGTTTTTCATCACGTTCCTCAACCTGATGCCGGCAGCGCAGCTTGACGGCGGACATATTCTGAGGGCTACGCTCGGCATCAGGTGGCACCGCATACTTACGTACAGCAGCGTGGGGGTTCTGGCCGGCCTTGGGTACTTTGTCATGGCCTTCCTTGTGCTTCTCATCGCGTCGAGGGCGCCAGAGAGCACGCCTCTTGACGACGTGTCGCCGCTTTCAAAGAAACGCCGGGCGCTTTTCTGGGTCGCGATGGCCCTTGCGGTGCTATGTGCCCCTCTCCCGGCGCAGCCGTTCAGGCCGTTGTTCTAAGCAGAGTGACGTCCGCGTCAGCGACAACAAGCGCCTTGTGGCTCTTGCCATGCTTGGCAAGCAGGCTCTCAAGCGCGTCCCGGGCGCCGCCAAAACTGGCAAACCCGAGCTTGGTCGCGTAATAGTGCGGGAGAGTTGACACCAACCCGAGCTCTTTTCTCTGCCTCAATTTCTGCAGGTACAGCAGATGTTCAAGCCCCTCGCTGTATTGTGCGTTTGCTAGCTGCTCCTGTCTGAGCCGGCCCTCGACATAGTCCTGCAGCGCCCCGCCGCCTAGTCCTTCCCTGCATTCGGCAAGGAGCACGACAGTTCCGCCCTCCATAACTGCGTGGGCGCAGTTCCAAAGCGAATTGAGCGAACTGGCAAGCGTCGAATGGACGCCGGCCTCGTTCGAGGCGCTTACTATCGCGGACCTGACGGAGTCGACGTGCACCTCGGTTGCGGGCTTGAACTGCGCAAGAGCCTTTGAGAACGCCTCAAGTATCGTGCCGGTGTGCACGCCTGCGATGCCGGCCCCGCCTGGGACAAGTTCGACTGACGTTGCCTGCAAGCCCTCGACCGCGCTAAGCGCGACTTTTAGAGGCCCGCCCTCAATCCCTGGCGCCGGCGCGTTTCCCTGCCTTGCAGAGAACGCCTCGGCCATCCTTTCCGGGTACAGGTTACGCAAAATCGCGCTTGGCGCCCCGGCAAACCCGAAAAGCGGGTCGTATGCCACTTGTGAAATGACTACCGTGCTCTGGAATTTTGATATGCGCTCTGCGAGCGACTGGTAGTCTATGCGGTTTATCGATTTTGCCTGAGCCTGCGGGTCCGGGCTAAGCGCCGCAAGGCTTGCGCGCAGCTCGCTGGCAAGCTTGGCAGGCACGTCGACTGTTACGCTTGTAAATCCCTTTGCCTTTGCGCTGTCAAAGATGGCGCTGATGGCCCTTGCCGCGGGCCTGGAAGATGAGAGCGCAAGGACCAGCATGCTGTCAGTCACAGGCACCGCGCCAAGCTCGGCTTTTGCTTGCTCGTTGGAGAGGGCCTGCAAACCAGAAGAAACTTGGCTTGAAAGGTTCTCGAATTTGATGTCAAGCACGACGTCGGTGCTGCCGTACTTCAGCCAAATCTCTGGCATCCGTGCTTGGTAATAAAAGATAAAATAAATCCTTTTCATAGACTATGTGTGACAGACGATTTCACCCTCGAGTTTGCGTCGTTCCTGCTTAAAAGCAACGCCCTAAAGTTCGGCGCCTTTACGCTTGCTTCTGGCAAGCCAAGCCCATACTACATAGACCTGCGCATGCTGCCCAGCTTTCCCTCGCACTTTCGCCTCGTCATAGGCGCGCTGAGGCAGGCCGTGGAAAAAGGAGTCCCAAGCTTTGACTGCCTCGCCTCCATCCCAACATCCGGCCTCGTCTTTGGTTCTGCGCTCGCGTACGAAATGAGCAGGCCATTTCTCTACGTCCGAAAGGAGTCGAAAGGGTACGGGACAAGCAAGCTGGTGGAAGGACACCTTGCGTCAGGTGCAAAAGTCGTCATCGTTGACGACGTCGCGACAACCGGCCTTTCCGTGAGCAAGGCTGTCGAGGCCATCAGGGCAAACGGCGGCGTGGTGGAAGACGTTGTCGCAGTCGTCAGCAGGATGGAAGGCGCCGAGGAAAAGCTGCAAGGGATGGGCGTCAATCTTACCGCCGTTGCCACGATCCACGAGATTGTAAATTCGCTGCACGGCGCCGGCCTTGTCGACGACAGCACACTCCAGTCTGTCATGAGCCAAGTTGGGGAAAGCGGCGAATACGAGGGCGACTAGGGCACCGTGAGGTCGACCTGTGGGACGGTGGTCTGCGCGGCCAGCGTTGCCTCGTAGGGAGTGTACTGTTCCAGTCCCCAAGGCTTGGCGCCCAGAAATCCACTCTCGTTGAACACGCTGTTCGGGAACACGCGAAGGTGCGTGTTGTAGTCGCGCACGCCGTCGTTGTAGTAGGTCCTTGCGACTGCTATCCTGTTTTCAGTCCCTGCAAGCTCGTCCATCAGTCTGACGACCGTCTGGTCCGCTTTCAGCTCGGGATACGCTTCGTAGGTCAGGATCAGCTTTGATAGGGCCTCTTCTATCTGGTTCGAAAGCTCGACGCGCTCGTTCACTGTGGGGGCGCGCTGCCAGTCTGTGCGCAGCTGCGTCACCTGCTCCAACACGTCGCGCTCAAACTGCATATAGCCCCTGACTGAGTTGACAAGGTTTGGTATCAGGTCGTACCGGCGCTGGAGCTGCTGTCGATGTCCGCCGCAAGCCTCGCGACATTCTCGTCCTTTGCCTGCGCCGAGTTAAAGCCGGAAATGTAAATGCTGAGCAATATGCTGATTGTGATGGTGATGACGCCTGCGGCAGCCCCGCCTATTAGGATGCCTTTACTGACCATGCGGTGGTTGTCATTTATGCCGCCTATTTATTACTGTTTTAGCCGCCGGCCCCACCGCCGCCAGAGCCTCCACCTGCCGGCGCGCCGTCGTCCACGTAGTCCACGCGCCCCGCCATTGCATACACGGTGTTCAGAAAAGCATCGTCAAACCGAGACCGCGCAGGTAGCTGTCGATAACGTCTTCGTATGATGACGATATGACATCAGCTTGGTCGTAGAAGTATGCAGGCCGGGATCCTTTCTGCGAAAGCGCCGGCATAGCCGCGGACGCGTCTACAGCTAGCAAAAGCACGAAGAAAAGCGCGAGGCGAGTAGCCACGCTGTTGCTGACAGAAGGAGCGCTAGTAACCCCTATCCTTCGTAGATCATCAGGTTCTTTTCTTCTAGGAGCGCATGCAGGTTCTGTACCGCGCGGTACACCTCGCTCTCCTTCTTAGCGCCGGTGCACACTAGCTTGCCTGACGCAAACAGCAGTATCACGGTCTTTGGGTCAAGCATCCTGTGAATGAGGCCGGGGAACTGTTCCGGCTCGTACATACTCCTTGGAAGCACCCTTGCCGCAAGCTCCAGGTGAATCTTG
Organism: Nitrososphaera sp.; assembly: GCF_036397675.1. Taxonomy (GTDB): domain Archaea; phylum Thermoproteota; class Nitrososphaeria; order Nitrososphaerales; family Nitrososphaeraceae; genus Nitrososphaera. The sequence goes on from NZ_DASWIL010000023.1 coordinate 25,343, forward strand.
CCTCCCAGACTTGCCGACGCCACAATGTTCTGTATTTCGATCATCGGTTCGTGCTGTAATGGAATCCCTCCTTTCTTCAGCTTTGTAACAACGTTCTTGACGGCGGTTACTGCCATCTTTTCCGATTTTGCGCCGGTGCAAACCATCTTGCCTGAGCTGAAGATGAGCGTCGCAGTCTTGGGGTTCCTCAACCTGAAAACCAGCCCCGGGAACTGGTCCGGGTGGTATTCCACGTCCGGGAATATCTGGGTGATGAGGTTAAGGTTGACGGTCTGGTTCACGGTGGCCGAAGCCACCACGTTTTCGATGCTAACTATGGGCTTGGTCTGCGGCATATTCCCCTTTATATAGGGGCTGTATATATACCTGCTTGCGATTATTTTGAATTAACCTGGCATTTTTTTCAGGAAAATTCAATCGCCCAAAATGGCGCAATCCAAATACTGCACAATTGTCTACTCGCCGATGACCTTTACAAGCACCCGCTTTGGTCGCCGCCCGTCAAACTCGCCATAGAATATCTGCTCCCATGGCCCAAAGTCTAGCTTGCCGTTCGTTACCGCCACGACTACTTCGCGGCCCATCACCTGCCTCTTTAAATGGGCGTCGGCGTTGTCCTCGCCAGTCCTGTTATGCAGGTAGCTTTCAGGCGCATAAGGGGCAAGGCCTTCAAGCCACCTGTCAAAGTCCTGGTGGAGGCCGCTCTCGTCGTCGTTGATAAACACGCTTGCCGAGATGTGCATCGCGTTTACAAGCACTATGCCCTCTTTGATGCCGCTTGCTTCTATTACCTTTCGCACCTGCGGCGTGATGTTGATAAACGCCCTGCGGTCCGGCGTGTTAAAGGTCAGGTACTCGGTCCTAGACTTCATGGCTGCTGGCCGGCAGAAGGTGGCGCGGGTGCGGCATCCTTTTTCCTCCCCCACTTGCTGAAGAACAGGATTACAAGGATGACTGCTATTATGATGTAGTTGACGGGCGGGCTTATCACCTTGGTTATGAGGCCCGCGCCAGGCATCACGTAAACGACGATGCCAATATAATTCTCCTCGCGTATGGGGTAGTCCGTGCCCGGTATTGAGGCCGGGTTCGCATCGCCCTTGGTCCTCACTGTGCGCTCGCCGTTGGTCCCTTCGTCTATATTCACGATGCGGTGGACTATGACCCTGTCCTCGCCGTCAGGCCTGTCAAAGACTATGATGTCACCCACCTTTAGCTTGCTCCACGAGCCCCCGTCGCGCACGACGAGTACGTCGTTCACCTCAAGGGTAGGCACCATGCTGTTTGACGAAACGACGTAAAAGGGGTTATTGGTGTCAAACGCTACACGCAGACCGAGCCACACGATGGCAACGCCTGCCACAACAATGATGACGTCGCGTATTGCAACCGGCAGCTTTGCCTTTTGCTCCAACGCAGGTTCTGACTCACGTTCGTTAGATAAACGTTTTCTAGCGGAGGTCTAGGTGCTTCATTATGGACTTGCGCAGGAGGGGCATCCTGGCAGCCGCGGTCGAAAGCAAGTCCGCCGTTTCGTCTCTGTCAGGTTGCCGCCCGTTTCTTGATTCAAAGAGCGCCATGAAGTTGCCAAGCACGATACCCGATATCAGGCCGTACGCAAAGTCCTCTATGTCGCCCTGCCTTGGCACCATCTTTCGCGCAAGGTCCACCGGCACACTTGGATCCCTTGCCGCCGCCCTTATCAGTGCCTCAAGCTCGCGCCTGTCCACCCCCGTCAGGCCCATGCCTACATTGCTGGCAGGTGGGTATTTGACCCTAACTTTTTTAATGGCATTATTGTAGCACTCACACAACAAATGTCTTCTAGTAACAGTTGCACCGTGGTCCTGCTGGAGCTGGGCCTAGTAGCCTTTGACGGCGCAGGAAACGTAGCCGCCGCAAGGAAGTTTGACAGCGCGCTGCGCTCGTACCGCCTCCTGAAAAGTGGGGGCGCGCCGGACGAGATCAAGCCCTTTGTGGACAGCTTGCGCTCATTTGATGCCATAGCCGTCAACGACGCGAGCGTGGAGCTCATGCTGCGCCAGGCCGGCCTCAACACGCATCTGATGTCTGAAGAAAAACAGCAGGAATTCCAGGCAAACAAGCCCGACTACGTCGTCAAGGCCGGCTTTGCTGCAAGCCCTGCAGAGGCCATGCAGGCGCTGCGAGAATTTGCAATCGAGTTGTCGTCGTCGCGCGTAAAAGAGGCGTCGGAGAGGCTCGACCTTCATATCGTCCAGTCGATAAACGCGCTTGACGAGCTTGATAAGATAATCAACACCATAGGGACCAGAATGAGGGAGTGGTACGGGCTCCATTTCCCCGAGCTTGACAACCTGGTGCAGAGCCTGGTGGCCCACGCCGAGATAATCAGCAGGGCAGGCCTGCGCGACAGGATAACGAACGAGGTCCTAGAGAGCGCCGGCTTTCAGAACAGGAAGCTGGAGATAATCCTTGACGCGGCAAAGAGGAGCAAGGGAGGGGACATGACTCCGGAGAACCTTGCAATAGTGAAAAAGCTGGCCGACCAGGTGATACTGCAATCAGATCTCAGACGCGTGCTTTCAGATCACATCGAGGCTGCCATGGAGGCAGTCGCTCCAAACGTCAAGGAACTATTGACGGCGGCCGTGGGCGCGAGGCTGATAGCCAAGGCCGGCAGCCTTGCGAGGCTTGCTATGCTTCCAGCAAGCACGATACAAGTTCTGGGCGCTGAAAAGGCGCTGTTCCGGGCGCTCAAGACAGGCGCCAACCCACCCAAACACGGCATACTCTTCCAACATCCATTGATACATTCGGCGCCAAAGTGGCAGAGGGGCAAGATAGCAAGGGCCGTCGCGTCCAAAGTTGCTATAGCGGCGAGGATCGACTTTTACCGCCACGAGGGCAGGGACGCCGCCATCAGCGAAAAACTGAACATTAGGCTTGAAGAAATCCGCGAAAAGTACAAGGAGCCGGTGCCAGAGAAAGAGCGCAAGAGGAAAAACCAGGAGCACGAGCGCCGCGAAGGAGCAGGGGGCCCCAGGCGCGGAAGCTTTGGCGGCGGAAGGCGTGGATACGGCAGCGGAGGAGGTCTTGACAGAAGAGGCGGCCGCGAAAGGGGCTTTGGAGGGCCAAGCAGGGGCGGGCCGGGAAAGGACCGAAAACGCTTTGGAAAACGACGGTATTAAGTGGATTTACGTCGCAGGCGAAAAGCACGCGGCGACGCTAAATCTTGTTCCGGGAAACAGCGTCTACGGCGAAAAGCTGGTCAAACAGGGAGGCGAGGAATACAGGTTATGGGATCCGTACCGGAGCAAACTTGCCGGCGCGATGCGCAGGGGGCTGAAGGACGTGCCAATCAGGCACGGCACCAAGGTGCTTTATCTTGGCGCCTCGACCGGGACGACTGTGAGCCACGTCTCTGACATTGTAGGCAATGCCGGAATCGTGTTTGCAGTAGAGCCCGCGACGCGGGTTGCACGCGAACTGATAGAGAACGTAGCGTCAAAGCGCAAAAACGTCGTCCCCGTCCTTGAAGATGCAAGGAAGCCCCGGTCATACTTTTCCGTTTTCGGCAAGGTCGACGTCGTGTACTGCGACGTTGCGCAGCCGGACCAGACCGATATTGCCATCGCAAACTGCCAGGCTTACCTGAAGCCGGGCGGGATTATGCTCCTTGTCGTGAAAACGCGTAGCATCGACGTGACTATGGACCCAAAAGCAGTCGTGATCCAGGAGGCAAAAAAGCTGGAAAAGGCCGGCTTTGCGGTCGACCAGATAATTAACCTCGAGCCGTTTGATAAGGACCATGGTATGATATACTGCGTCTTCAAGCCCTAGACCCGCGCCCTTTGCTCAAGCCCCTCAAGGAGGAGCCTCATCGGCTTCCACGACTTTCTGGCAAACACGGGCGCGCACTTTTTGCGCGCAACCCAGTTGCGGATGAAGAGCATTGTCTTTTCGTCCGACGGGTAACCAGAGCCGATGTTGCGGTGTTTTTTCTTCAACTTTTGTATTTCAGAGTCGCGCGTAACCTTGGCAAGTATCGACGCTGCAGACACTGCGACGTTTATCCTGTCTGCGTGGTGCATGGAATGTATCTTGGGGCATTCTTCAAGATGGCTTGCAATATGATCGCGGTAACGTCCGGGGTTTGTGTCGCAGCAGTCCACGTACACTTCGTCTGCTCTGATACGGGTTATGACGTGAGCCATCGCCTTTGCCTCGAGCCTGTTCAAGCCTTTCAGGAGGACGCTGCTGTCAATCTCGGCAGTGTCGATGGCGTGGACGTGATAGTGATCCGCGACGCTCTTTATCTCGTCGACCAGCCTTGCGCGGGCCGTCGGCGTCAGCAGCTTGGAATCGCGGACGCCCATCTCTTTCAGGTTGGTAAGCCTTGACTGCCGCACGCTGACGCCAGCGACAACAAGCGGCCCCAGGATGGAACCCCTGCCAGCCTCGTCTACGCCTCCGATAAGCATAAGCTGTCAATGTGAGCTATGGGGTAGCTATTATGAATTGCGCTTGACAATAAATAACGCCACCGCCCTGACCTCTGCGTGGAAGGGTTTACTGAAATAGTCGAGGGGAAGACCAAGTTGCTCGTCCCCGCGCTGTCGCTGACAGAGAGGGTTCCGCCCAAGACCCCCGCGTTCTTCAACCCTGCCGCAAAACTCAACCGCGACCTCTCGATACTTACCTACCGCGTCTTTGCACCCCGACTAAAAGAGCGGACGCTTGCTGACGGGTTCACCGGCGTGGGCGCCCGGGCGCTGCGTGTCGCAGTCGAGGTGCCGGAGATAGAGCAGGTGTATGGCAACGACGCCAACCCGTCCGCGATTGAAGCCGCAACAAAGGCGGCTGAACTGAACGGCGTTTCTTCAAAATGCCGGTTTTCCGTGGACGAAGTGTGCAAGTTCTTGCTGAAAGGCAACTACAAAGAAGAGCGCTTTGGCATTATCGATCTGGATCCATTTGGTACGCCGGCAAGGCACGTCGACTGCGTGCTTCGCGCCGTCCTTGACAGCGGGCTTGTCTCGATAACCGCCACCGACACCGCAGTCCTGTGCGGCGTCTACCCAAAAGTCTGCCGTAGGAGATATTACGGCAGGCCCCTCAACAACAGCTACGGCAACGAGACTGCCATCCGGCTCCTTACCTCGCTGATAGCGCTCACAGCTTCCAGACTCGAGCTTGCGATAAGGCCGGTGTTTGCGCACGCCACCATGCACTACCTCCGCGTCTACGCGCAGGTGGCGGTGAGCTCAAGCGAGGCAAACGACGTCTACAGCAACCTTGGCTACGTGCGCCACTGCTTCAACTGCGGCCACAGGCTTGCTGTAACTGAATACGAAATGGACAAGTGTGAGCTGTGCCAGCACGGCATGAGGACTGCAGGGCTTCTCTGGACTGGGCCGCTGCAGGACCGCGAGCTTGTTGCAAAAATGGCAGAAGGCGCCGACGAAAAATGCAACAAAGTGCTTGACGCGGCTGCAGGCGAAATAGACGTTCCATACTATTTCAAGGCCGACGAGATATCATCAAAGATGCGCGCAAGCCCGCACTCTATAGCTAAGATAATAGAAAAACTGCAGGCTGCAGGTTACCGGGCGTCAAAGACATCGTTTAACACCGGCGCCTTCAAGACCGACGCCAGAATAGACCGGGTGTTGCAGGCGCTCAGTTGAAGCTGACGGGACTGACGGGGATCGCCGATGCGGCGAGCTCGACCTGTTCTTCTGAATTCTGCCTGTACGTATCAAGATTAGCCTCGTCGGGGTTCCTGTCACTTGCCCTCACTATCATATCCATCTCGTCAAGGTAGCTTGAGTAGCTGTCAAGCGCACCCCCGTAGTGGCCAAAGCTTGCCTGCCACTCTTCCGGGGGCCTGGCGGCGGCTAGCGCGCCGATCATCTCTGCGACGTCTGCCTTTGCGTCGGCAACGGTGCGCAGCATCTGCGAGGAGTCTACGTCGCCAGCTTTCCATTTATCATATTCAAACTCTACCTCGGCGCCAAGGTTCTGGTGCCGGGTGTATATCGACCCAAATGCCTCATCGTTCCGGAAACTGTTGATGTTGTCGGCAGTCACGTCCCGGCCAGAGTTGGCCGCGTTGGGTTCGCCCTGCGGGCCGAACCAGACTAACATGCTTGCGCCTATCACGCCGACAACTATGGCCGCCGTAATCGCGATCCCCTTTGCGCTTGCCAAATTGCGGTATTGTAAAATGGCACCAAATAAAAATATACTCTATCTTCGAACACATGGCATATGAGCACGCAGCCGGCACTTGGCAGGATAGTATACAGGGAGGATCTGACACCTGACCTTGCAATACTGAGGATACAACCCGATGACTCGAGCCCCGTCCCGGAATTCAAGCCCGGCCAGTTCGTCACGCTCGGGCTAAAGCTAGACGGCAGCGACAAGGTAATAAACCGTGCGTACTCGCTTTCGTCGCCCCCGGAAGAAAAGCGATACTTTGAACTGTACATCAAGTGGGCTATGGAGCCGGTTCCCGGCAAGTTTACCACCGCGCTGTTCAACATGAAGGTCGGCGACACGCTGTACTGGCGCAAGCCAGCCGGCGCCTTTACAATTGAGGACAAAAAGGCCGATGGCACGCCTGACGACAGGGCGCTAGTCCTCGTTGCGTCAGGCACGGGCCTTGCGCCGTTTGTGAGCTACGCGCTGCACCTGAAAGCTGCAGGCTCGAAAAGGAAGGTCGTCGTCCTGCACGGGGCAAGGAGCATCAGGGAGCTGGGCTATCGGGAGCTTTTCGAGGGCATGGCAAAGGAGAATTCCAATTTTGTCTACCTACCGACCGTGAGCAGACCACGCGACCCGGCGTCGCAGGGCTGGACCGGCCACACGGGCAGGGTCGAGACGCTACTGGTGCCAAACGGCGGCATGTCGGAGCTGGAACGGGCGGTCGGGCACAGGTTGGCGCCGGAAAACGCGTTTTTCCACATATGCGGCTACCAGGGCACGATTGACAGCGTCATTGCCATCCTGCAGCCGCTAGGGTTTGTGAGCAACAGGAGCAGGCGCAAGGACGGCTCGTTTGACATCAAGATAGAAACGTACGGCTAGAAAGCCTCATTACACTCTTTACACAAGGAAACGCAGTTGTACGCGGCAAGGACCACGCCTTATCAGGGGTCGCTCATGGTGGATATATGCGACCTTGCGCTCATCGGTAGCAAGCTGGAGCAGGACGGGCTTGTCATCAACCTTGAAAGAGAGTATTTCCAGCAGGAGGTCATCGAGAGCGACCACGCAGGCGACCTTCTCAAAAAGTGCGTTATAGCAAACCTAGTGGGGAACAGCATAGTGGCCCAGGCCCTTGAGATGGGCATGGCAAATGAGGCCTCGGTGAAGCGCGTATCGGGCGTGCCATTTTTGATGATCTTCAAGTTCCAGCAAATGTGATGTCTACGGGAGAGCGGCCAGACGACGAGAAAGTTAAGCAAGTGACTGTGCTGTATAAGAAGGGCAAGCTGGTGTACGCCGACCTCTCCGAATACATCATATTCGAGCCAGAAAGGTGAGCTGATGCTCTTTGACTTTAACTCGGCCGTTGACAGAAGGCCCCCAATTCAAAACAGTTTTTAATCCGCGACGTTCAGAACGTGAACAGGTTCTTTGCCAAGCGGGGCATCGGCCTGCTTGACACGGACCGGCTCATAGAGATATCGACATGACCTTTTCACACACGGTCAAGATCCCTCAGGAGAGGATAGGAGCCCTGATAGGCAAGAGCGGCAAGGTAAAGCAGGACATAGAGAAAAAGTGTGGCGTCGCAATAGAGGTGGACAGCGAGTCCGGCGACGCGATGGTAAAGGGCGACAGGCCGGTGGAGCAGATGGAGATTTTCAAGGCCGTTGAAATCGTGTCGGCAATAGCGCGTGGATTTTCGCCCGAGCGCGCAATGCGCCTGCTCAGCGAGGAAGAAATCTACCAACAGCTGGATCTCCGGGACTACGCCGGCAAGTCGCCAAGCGCCCTTGCCCGGATAAGGGGCAGGATAATAGGCGAGGGCGGAAAAGCGCGCCGGACAATAGAGGAGCTGAGTGGCGCCTACATCTCCGTGTACGGCCACACCGTTGCGCTCATCGGGACGTACCATGAACTTCGCCTGGCGACAGACGCCATCGACCTGCTTGCAAGGGGGAGCATGCACAAGACCGTCTACAGCATGCTGCAGGAGGCGCGCAGGCGCGACAAGGAAGACAAGATGCGCCTGTGGGAAGACAACAAAGAACTCTAGACTTTCTGGATCTTTATCGTGAGCACGCCGTTGCGATACTTGTAGTCGGATATGCCCATTTCGGTTGTCAGGTCCAGCTGGACATCTTTAGAAAAGTTCTGGCCGCCCTTTATGCGGAGTATGCCGGCCGCAAGCCTCACATTTATCTTGTCCTCGGGGCCTGGGACTTCTGCGACGAACACCATCTCGTCGTTGCTCTTGATGAGGTCGTACACCCAGTCTTTTTGTTCCACTTCTCGTGGCACCGTCTTTTGATCCTCGGACCTTGATATCTTGCGCAGCTCCCAAACCCAGTACACGACGAGGCCCGCCGCTATTGTAATCAGGATAAAGCTTGCGCCATCTTGGCCGCCCCGGGATGCCAAGACGTACATGCCGCCTACCAACATCATGGCTAAAAGAGGGATCACGAAATTGACCGGACGGCTGGAATAAGTCTTCTTGTACCTAGCTATTCCAGTCCACCCCTGTAGACATCCACAATTTAATTACCAAAAAGAGATTATAAAACCTTATAGAATCAAAAGTCCGTTCCCGTCTTTTCGCCCCACCTTTTGAAAAGCTCGTGCTGTATCCCAAACTGGTCGAGCACCTTGCCCACTACGTGGTCTATCAGGTCCTCCATCGTCTTGGGGCGGTGGTAAAAGCCCGGCATCGCAGGCATGATGACGACGTTTGGCAGGCCTGCAAGCTTGCTCATGTTTTCCAGATGTATCCTTGAGAGTGGCGCCTCCCTTGGCACCACGACCACTTTTCTTGATTCCTTGATGCAGACGCCGGCGGCCCTTGCCACCAGGGTGTCGTCAAGCCCGTTTGCTATGCCGGCAAGAGTCTTCATGCTGCACGGAATGACTGCCATGCCGTCTGTACGGAACGAGCCGGATGAAACAGGCGCGGCCATGTTGGCATCGTCGTACACCTTGGTCGCAAGCGACCTGACGTAATCGCCATCTTTGTCCGTCTCTATCCTGATGGTCTTTTCGCCCCACTCGCTAAGGACGAGGTGCGTCTCGACGCCCAGCCTTTTGAGCACCTCAAGCGCCCTTATGCCGTATATCACGCCCGACGCCCCGGTGATTGCAATTACGAGCCGCACAAGGGAATGTCGCGCCGTTTGTTATTTAATGTCACCGCCTGCCAGCTAGGCATATATGTCAAATCCAGTCGCTGCAAGGGCGTGCTGACTGTCTTTGGCACTATGGCCCTTGACACCACCCGGACGCCGTTTCGGACAGAGGAGCGCATTGTTGGCGGGGCCGCCACATTTGGCTCGCTTGCCGCAAGCGCGTTTACAAAGACGGCTATGGTGGCGGCGATCGGCGAGGACATGCCGGGCGACAACATCCTAGCGCTCCAGAAAAAAGGTGTCGACACCAAAGGGATAGTGACAGTCAAGGGGGGCAGGTGCTTCCACTACGACTCTTCCTTTGACTATAACCTGTCGAGCAGGACGACGCTGAAGACGGAGCTCAACGTCATTGCCGATTTCGATCCCGTCATCCCTGAACAGTACGCAAAATCCGAGTACGTCTACCTTGCCAACAACGATCCCGTCCAGAACATCAAGATCCTAAAGCTCTTTGACAATCCGAAGCTCGTAGTATGCGACACGATAGAATACTGGATCCAGACCGCGCCCAACAAGGTCATTGAGATGATAGGCAAGACAGACGGCGTGGTGATAAACTACAGCGAGGCAAGATTCCTCTGCAACGAGGCCAACCTTGCCAAGTGCGCCAAAAAGATACTGTCACTTGGGCCGAAGTTTACAATAATAAAAAAGGGTGAGCACGGTGCCGTGCTCTTTGACAAGGAGGGGCAAGTATTCCCCGCGGCCGCGTTCTTTCTGGATGAAATCATGGACCCGACGGGCGCAGGCGACTCGTTTGCAGGGGGATTCCTGGGCCACGTCGCGCGCAAGGGCCGCTCTGACTTTCGCACGATGAAAGAAGCAGTCATCTACGGCAACGTCATGGGATCGTTTGCCGTGGAGGACTTCGGCATCAATCGCCTGCTTGCATTGACCCAAAATGACGTCGAGGGGCGCTACGAAAAATACCGCAACCTTGTGCAGTTCTAACAAAAATAAATACCACTCTGTGTATCTTGAGGCATGGGCAAGACCGAGAAGAAGATTCTGGGCAAGAACGCTCAAGTCATTATTGAAACGCTGAAAAAGGCGTACTCTGACGAAATGCGGATCTTCCACTACTTTTGGTACGTCGGCATAAACATGGAAGGAATCGGGCTCGTGACCTATGTCCCGGCATTGAAGACGCAGGCAACCGGCGAGCTGATGCACGCCGAGCTTTTGGCCAACCGGATCTCTGAACTCGGAGGCAAGGCCCCGAGCAACCCGTCAGAGTGGGAGAATCTGAGCACTATTGGACCTCTTGATCCGGTAAAGCATCTGACGCTCCGCTTGGCCCTAGAGCGTGCCACTAAATTCGAGGGCAAGGCTGTAGAAAATTACAACGCGCTTGCGAAAAAGGCGCTGGAGCTTGGCGATTACGTGACATACAACCTTGCCACGACGATACTTACCGACGAGGTCAAGGACGAGCAGCATACCGAAGATATCCTGATGTCGCTGGAAGTCAATTAATGGCAGTCAACCTTGCAAATGTCGAGGCGGCTATAGTCGAGGAGCTGAAGATAAGCCCCGAGGAGGCCCGGGCGTTTGTCGCTATAGTAAAGGGCGGCAAGATGGACGCGGCCCGGATTGCAAAAGCAACTAGCCTTGATGAGCAGCGCGCCCACGGGATAGCGGCGTCGCTTGTCGGCCGGGGCATGGCGATAGAGCTCACAAAGACCGAGTTCGAGTCGCTCCACCCCCGGTTTGCGATAACAAACCGCTACAGGCGCCGGTGTGTCGAGGACGGCATACCGTTCAAGAAGAACCTCAGGGTGGACAACATTGGAATCGTGCTTGAAAAGCCCTATGAGGATGCAAGGACTAAATAGCCGCGGAGCCGCTGAAAAAGCATGGCTACTTCTGACCCGACCGGTGGAGACAAGGTCGTGTATTTTGGGGTTATCAACATAAACGAGGGCGGCAGGACGCTCGGCTCTGTTGACGTGTGGCGTAGCCTGCTCACAAAAGAGATGTTTTGCGAGGAAAAGCGCCTCGGGATACTTGAGATAGTAGACTATATCGGCATGCCCAAGAAAAAGCCAGAGGAAGAGTGGGCAGTCGCAGTCAACCGCGCAAAAAAGGGGCACCTGCGCTGGCGACTTGTCAAGCTGATGAAAGAGGGCAGGTTCAAGTTCGAGGACGCCGACGACAAGCCGGTCGAAGTGGATGTTAAGAACCATACCATCAAAGATCGGGAGTGGTGGAGCTTTCTTGTCAAGGAAAACGTCAACCGCAACATGGAAGTGGACGGCAAATGATGCACTCTGACGACATCCCGGTGACCGTGTTTGTAAGGAGCACGTCCGGGAGCGAGGTTGCAAGCAAGCTGACCGGATATTTCGTCCTCAAGGGACAGGAATTCAGGTTCAGGGCAATCGCGTTTGGGCGCATAGGCGGGCACAACGCAAGCGTCACAATATCAAAAAACACTCTTGCAAAGGTGGCCAAGATGGGCTTTGACCCGGACGCGCTTATCATGACCATACAGCGCAAGATAGTTGAAGGCGACGTGACGCTCCCGGAAGGGATAAGGCCGCCGTCAGAGTAGTGCCCCTTCAAGCGCGCTGCCGCAGGTGCATTTTGTGCGTTCCAGCGGGACGGCCGGTATCAGCTCTGCCACCATCTTTTTGGTCTTTTCCACGTTCTTGTGCAGCGTTTCAATGACCTCTCTGGAGCTCACTGGTATGTCTGCCCATACGTCATAGTCGGTGACAGTAGCTATTGAGAGGTAGCAGATTTCTCCCTCGCGGGCAAGCGTGCACTCGGGCACGAGTGTCATGCCTATAATGTCTGCCTTCATCACGTCGCGGAAAAATTTCGACTCTGCCCTTGTTGAAAAACGCGGGCCTTCAATGCAGACGTACGTCGCGTTGCCTTGGAATTCAAAGCCGAGCTTTTTGATTGCCCCTGTAGCGATGTCACGCAGCTCCGGACAGAACGGGTCTGCCATTGACACATGAGCAACCTGCCCGCCGTCATAGAACGTGTAATCACGGCCCTTGGTAAAGTCTATGAATTGGTCCGGGAGCGCGATGTGGCCGGGTTTGTAGCCCTCCTTCAGGCTACCGACGGCGGAAGGCGCTATTATGCGCTTGACGCCAAGCTCCTTGAGAGCCCAGACGTTTGCCCGGGCGTTTATCATGTGAGGCGGCACTCTGTGGCCCTTGCCGTGCCTCGGCAGGAACGCGACTTTTCTGCCGGCATACTCGCCTACCGTTATCAGGTCAGAGGGTTCGCCGTAGGGTGTGTGGATCTTGATCTCTTTTTTGTCCGAAAAGAGCCCCGAGTCGTAGACGCCCGTGCCACCGATTATGCCAATGTCTGCCTTTTCCATCAGTCGTACACCACCAGCGACTCGACTTTATAGCCCATTTCGCGCAGCCTGTCTGCGCCTTTCAACCCGGCAAGCTCTATCACAAACGCAAAGCCGGCGACCTTGCCACCAAGCTCCTCTACCAGCTGCGCCGCCGCGACAGCCGTTCCGCCCGTAGCTATCAGATCGTCTGCAATCAGTATGTTGTTTCCCCTTTTCACGGCGCCGTTCTGTATCTCCATAGTCGCGCTTCCGTACTCGATGTCGTACGATTTCTTTATCGTGTTGCCGGGGAGCTTGCCCGCCTTTCTTATCATGACTACACCCTTGCTTGTCTTCATGGCAAGTGCCGTAGCGACGATAAAGCCTCTCGATTCGATGCCGGCGACAGAGTCGAATTTCGACCTTGGAAACGTCTTTGAGAACGCGCCGGCCACATACTTCAAAGCGCCAGCGTTTCTGAAAACCGGGTTGATGTCGCGGAACAGTATGCCCGGCTTGGGGAAGTCCGGGTGCTTGGTTATTATCCTGTCAAGGTTCAACTTGGCAGCCACGCAAAGTAGGCGCTTTGTGGCTCTAAAAAAGATTGCGAAGTCAGCCGTGGCTTACCGGCTCCTTTATACGGTCGTCATGCGAAACATCGCCGTGGTAACAGAGCGGCAGGCGGAGTTCCGCGCAAAGGTGGCCGGCATAAAGGACTTTGACGAGGCGTTCGGGATGGTAAAGTCTGCAGTCTTTGAGAAGTTCAAAATGCATAGGGCGGGGCTGAGCCTCATATTGCAGGTTATGCCCACCAACCTTGGAGCCTATCATATCCTTGGCTCCAACGTGATAGTGATGAACAGCTACGTGCTTGCAGCCATCAGGCAGTTGTCAGGCTGTGACAAGGAGTACAACGCCTACCTTTTCATGGTGCTTGCCCACGAGTACCTGCACAGCTTGGGCCTCGTCGACGAAAATACCGTCAGGCAGATGACCTACGAAATGTGCAAGGAGATCCTGGGCGAAGACCACGGCTCTACGAAGATGGCCAAGGAAGACCCGTCGTCGCTGTTCCCGCAGCTGCGCTCGATGGTGCAGACACAGTTCGGGCGAGAATTCCATGTAATCAAGGATTTCGACAAGGCAGGCCAGTCGTACATACAGTGACTAGGTGCCCGTACTTGCCTCGCGCTTCTTTTTCTTAGACTTGCCGTAGTAGACCATCAGCCCCATGCAGATAAAGCCGATGAATTCGGGGATGATGAAGAGCCAAAACCTCTTTTCCGGAGGCGCGTAATAATCAGCAAGTGAAGCCACCGGGCCGCCAACGAGCCCTCCAAACAGCCCTGCCATGATGTCGGCGGTTATGACCTTCTCTCGGTCCACGTGCAGCCATACGCCGCGCCCGCTTTAAGATTTCCAGATCTGGCACTTAGTCTGTACTAAATTTCCAGCGAAAAACCGCCGAAATACCCAACTTCTTACTATAATAGTGGTGCTGAACGTATAAATAAGAACATGCCGAAGTACGTCATCATGCCAATAAAGAGCGGGGCCGAGTACATCGAGAGCCTCAGGGGTAGGAAGCTCAAGGTATATCTTTTCGGACAGCAGGTAAAGGAGCCGGTGGATCACCCAATGATCCGGCCATCCATCAACGCGGTGGCGGCGACCTACGACCTAGCAAACGAGGAGCCAGAGATGGCGTCAGCAAAATCATCGCTTTCCGGCCTTTCCGTCAACCGCTTTCTACACATAGCCGAGAGCGCCGCGGACCTGGTCAACCAGAACAGGATGCAGCGCCGGCTCGGGCAATTAACAGGCACGTGCTTCCAGCGCTGCGTGGGCATGGACGCGCTAAATTCACTGTATTCGACGACTTTTGAAATCGACCAGAAGCACAAGACAGCGTACCACGGCCGGCTCAAAGAGTTCATCAAAAAGATGCAACACGAAAACTATGTCATTGGCGGCGCAATGACTGACGTCAAGGGCGACCGCAGCCTGTCGCCGTCGCAGCAGCCAGACCCTGACATGTTCGTGCACATTATCAAAAGAGATGCAAAGGGAGTCTACATAACGGGCGCAAAGGCGCACCAGACCGGCTGCATCAATTCCCACTGGATAATGGTCATGCCGACTATGAGGCTAAAGGCCGAGGACAAGAGCTACGCGATTGTCGGCGCTGTGCCGGTGGACACGCCTGGAATCACCTACATCTATGGCAGACAGTCGTGCGACACCCGGAGCATGGACGACGGCGACATGGACGCAGGCAACAGCAAGTTCTCTGGCCAGGAGGCCATGATAATCTTTGACAATGTGTTCATTCCAAATGAGCTGATATTTATGGACGGCGAGTACGAGTTCGCGGCCATGTTAGTCGAGCGCTTTACGTGCTATCACCGCCGCTCGTACGTGTGCAAGACTGGCCTTGGCGACGTGCTCATTGGCGCGGCGGCTGCCATTGCCGACTACAACGGCGTCACGAGCGCCTCGCACATTAAGGACAAGCTGGTCGAGATGACGCACCTCAACGAGACGATATTTGCTGCAGGCATCGCCTCGTCGTATCAGGCGCACCAAACGGCTTCGGGCAACTGGCAGAATGACGACATGCTGGCAAACGTGTGCAAACACAACGTCACACGATTCCCGTACGAAATAGGGCGCCTTGCGCAGGACATTGCCGGCGGGCTCATGGTCACCATGCCGTCTGAGCGCGATTTCAGGAGCCCGGAGACGGGGCCGCTGCTTGAAAAGTACCTGAAGGGAAGAAAGGGCGTTTCCACCGAAAACAGGATGAGGATACTCCGCCTGATAGAGAACATGACGCTTGGCAGGAACGCCGTGGGATACCTCACAGAGTCAATGCATGGCGCCGGCTCGCCCCAGGCGCAGCGCATCCAGATTGCGAGGCAGATGCAGCTGGAGTACAAGAAGAGGCTTGCCAAGAACCTTGCCAACATCGACGAAGGCGAGGCGGCGGAATTGGCGACAGAGAACTCGGAATACTTTGACAAGATATTCGGGGCAAAAACCAAGTAACTTCCTTTCCTCTGCTTACTTTTTGTAAGCATCTTTAAATAGCTCGATTCCCATTTACGGTCATGCCTCGACCAGTGCATTTCGACATTACGGCGGACAGCCCTGAAAGGGCGATAAAGTTCTATCAGGTCGTGTTTGGGTGGAAGTTTCAGAAGTGGGACGGCCCCATGGACTATTGGATGGCAACCACTGGCGATGAGAAGGAGCCGGGAATAAACGGCGGCATCTCAAAGAGGGGGCCCCAGGGCATGTCCAACATGAACACAATTGGCGTGCCGTCTCTCGAAGACTTTGCAGGAAAGGTCCAGAATAGCGGCGGCAAGGTGCTTCAGAAGATGCCAATACCCGGCGTCGGCTTTTTTGCAACATGCCAGGACACCGAGGGCAACATGTTCGGCATAATCCAGGAAGACAAGAACGCCAAGTGAGCGCCCCGGCAGGTGCAATTCGGGCGCCTGCCGAAAAGGATTATTTATCAGTTTAACGTAAAAATAGCATCTTAGAGGTTGTTGCTGATTGAAACTTGACGAAGCACAGATTGAAGACCTTACCGGCAAGGTTTTCAGGACCATTATCTCAAACGGCAAGGACGGCATACTGCAGTCCGAGCTGTGGAAGGAGCTCGACCTGACGAGCAGGGACGGCTCGCGGGTCGCTATCAGGCTGGAGCGTAGATCCCTTATAAGGAGGGAAAAGATGCTGGAAAACGGCCGGTGGACCTACAAACTTTTTGCGACAAAGCTTCCGATAGACACGGCAAGCGTCGAGAACGCACCGTGCCTCACGTGCCCCGTGGAGCACATGTGCTCCCTTGACGGCTCGTACAGCCCGATCACGTGCACCTTAATAGAAACCTGGCTCCTTTCGTCGCTTGACGTGGCAAATCATAAAAAACAGGACGCAGAAGAACCGAAATGAGGCTTGCAGACGCCAAGCGGGACCACTACCGCAAGCTGGCCCGAGACCAGGGTTTTCGGAGCAGGGCCGCGTACAAGCTCAAGCAGATAAACGATTCTTACCACATTCTCAAGAAGGGCCACAGGGTGGCCGACATAGGCTGCGCCCCCGGCGGCTGGCTGCAGGTTGCAGTCAGTGAGGTTGGAAGTTCAGGCAAAGTGGCCGGCATGGACCTCAAGGCGGTAGAGTCGGTTGCAGGGGCCGCCATCCTGCAGGGGAGCATTGACGACCCGGCGGCCGTCAACGGCCTCATCGAGGCGCTTGGCGGGCGCGCAGACGTCATTCTATCGGACCTTGCGCCAAACATCAGCGGCATGTGGGAGGTGGACCACGCAAGGCAGATCGACCTCACGAGGAGCGCCCTTGCGCTTGCGAGGCAGGTTTTGGGCGGTGGCGGAAGCGCGGTTTTCAAGGTGTTCGAGGGTGAGTTCCTGAACGAGCTGAAAGACGAAATGAGAAAAAGCTTTGCCAAGGTGCTCGTCAGCAAGCCCCAGGCAAGCCGGCAGGAAAGCAGCGAGATGTACCTGGTCTGCCTCAACTTTCGCCCCGCGTGAGGGCAGCATTTTGAAATACACGGTTTCCCCTTGGCTTTGGTTGATTAAATTAATTAAGCTGTACAGGCACCTGTAAAACGCGGCGACATGCCACATCAGCCCTTTGACTATGAGCGGAACCACAAGATGGAAGTTCCAAAGGGTCCAGAAGCAGCCCAGAGCCGACTTCTTGTACTTTGCATCGACAGGGACGACGACATCGGCTCAAAGGGGGGCATAGAGACGCCCGTCGTAGGCCGCGACCAGTGCATCAACGCCGGCACCCGGCTTGCCATTGAAGACCCCGAGGACGCCGACGCAAACGCTATCTTTGCTGCCGTGAAGCACTATGAAGAGCTTGTAAGCAAGGGCTACGCTGTTGAGGTCGCGATAGTGGCAGGCAAGTTCAACCGCGGGATTGAAGCCGACGAAAAAATCAGCCGCGAGGTCAAGGCAATACTTGAAAAATACGACGCCACAGGCGCAGTCATAGTATCAGACGGCGAGGACGACGAGACCGTGCTCCCTGTCATACAGTCAAGGCTGCCTGTCGTGTCGGTGCAGCGCATAATAATCAGGCACAGCAGGAGCGTGGAATACTCGTACGCCATCTTTGGCCGCTACGTTAAGGCCATGATGTACGACCCGCAATATTCAAAGTTCATCCTGGGCGTGCCCGGGGCATTGCTTTTGGCAGGAGGCCTTGCGGTCGCGTTTGAGCAGACCAAGTGGCTGACAGTCATGATACTTGCTATTCTGGGCGGCGCGTTTGTAGTCAGGGCGTTTGACATAGACAAAGCGGTGAGCTCTGTCAGCAAGATGGGGCCGACCGACTTTATCAAGCTGTTCTCTGTGATAGGAGGCATCCTCATCATACTTGCAGCCATCGCGACCGGCATCTCGAGCATACCACCGAACATTCCGGTGCAAGAGATGTCTGCACTTGAGATACTCAGCAACAAGGACGTGGTAGGGAGCTTTGCCAAAGGCACGATAACACTCATGTGGATAGGAATAGCCACCGTGCTTGGCGGCGTATTTTTGGGCAATTGGCTCAAGGGCAGCTCACGTGAAGTGTCCGACATCCTGCGCCTCGTCGTGCTGGGGCTGCTGTACATACCAATGGTCCAGTTCGCCTCGATACTGACGGAAGGGACCAGCCCGTTCACGCTCATCTCGTCGCTCCTGATAGGGCTTGCAGTGTCGCTGGTGGCCGCCGCGTTCTTCTACCAGCGCTACAAGCACAGGCATGCACGCGATTCCGTGAAACACTAAATAACGCGCCATTTTCAAAAAGAGCGATGCCCGAGCACGGCGAGCACGACGCGCAGGTGCACAAATGGTTCTGCGGCTACTGGATGACCCCGCACGAGTGGGAGGACGTTCATGACTATGCGCCCCTTGCAACCGAGCAAGAGGCCGGGGACGATTTTCAAGGATAAAATATACAAACAAGCCCGACGACACCATTACGTGGTTGACGAGCGGTCAGCTGGGGCGGTCCTCTTTAACGCAGGCGGCCACGAGCCGGATTACCTGCTCTTGCACTACACGGCAGGTCACTGGGATTTCCCCAAGGGCAACATAGAGGCCGGCGAGACCGAGAGGCAGACCGCAATCAGAGAAATACGAGAAGAGACAGGCATAACGGATGTCACGTTCATCGAGGGGTTCAGGCAGGTCGTGTCCTACAGGTACAGAAAGGGGAGGCGCGTCGTGAGCAAGGAAGTTGCACTTTTCCTAGCACAGACAAAAACAAATGCCGTGGTCATATCGCACGAGCACATCGGTTATGCTTGGAGGAAATACGACGATGCCATGAAGCAGCTCACGTTTAAAAACGCAAAGAACCTGCTGGCCGCGGCGAAGGCATTCATGCAGAAAATGCCCGCATGACTGCGTCTTTCATCTCGCGGGCCTGCTTGGCAGGATCCTTTGCCTCGATTATAGCCCTGCCGACTATCAAGTAGTCCGAGCCGTTCTTAGCGGCGGCAACTGCATCCGCGCCCTGCGCACCAACGCCGGGCGAGTACACGTCGATAGGTACTCCGAGCTCTTTCTTTTTCATGCTTATCTCTCTCAAGATCTCGGTCTGGGTGGCGCCGATGATGACGCCGTCCGCCTGCGCGGTGATGGCCCTTCCAAAGAATATCCTGTACATCATGTCCTCGCTTGTCTCAAGGCCGTACCCTTCGGAAGCGTCGGGGTGGCTCATGTAGACGAGCGCAATCACACCCATATTCTTCTTGTGGGCCATCTGCACAAGCGACGTTAGGGTGTTCGTGCCCATGAACGGGTTTGCAATTACCGCGTCAAAACCCATTATCTTGAGCTGCTCAAGCGCGACCTCGTTCGTGTTGTCTATGTCGTTCAGCTTGATGTCCGCTATGCACTGCAGGCCGGATTTGTGCGCCAGCTCCGTTATTTCTTTGATCTGGCTGGAAGACAGTGGCAGGAGCAGGTGGAAGTTTATCTTGACTGCGCAGACATGGTCCGAGACGCCCTTAATGTTTCCAGTGGCGTACTTCAGGTTGCTTTTGCGCGACACGGGATCCAGCGCGAGAATTATCCTGCTCTTCTTTGCCGCCCTTGCCATACGCTCTGAAAAGCTAGTCATAGGACTTTACCAGCGGGTGGTCCGCTGCGAGCCTCACTACCTTCAAGTAGATGTAGCCGTGCTCGTCGAGCGATGAGGTGAACGCCGGCTGCTCGGCCTTCTGGCTGGAGTAGCGCAGGAAAGGCTCCTGCATGGCGCTTCCTAGGAGCACGTAGTAATAGTACGACTGCGAATCGTTCTCGGACACGCTCATGGGCGTCCCGATTATGATCTTGCCGCGCTCTTTTGACATGAAGAGCGGGAGCGGCGCCTCTTCGAATATCGTCTTGTACGCCGCCACCTTGGCAAGCGACGCCAGGTCTGACAGCTTTATCACCGTGTACCCTGCTTTTTTCTCGACCTTGGCGAACTTGGAAAGCGCCGGCGGGAATTTCTCCACCCGCAGAATAGGTGAGTAGACAAACGTCGGGTTCCCGACCGAGTCTGCAAGCGTGACTTCCTCGACGCCACTTGAGACCCTGTAGGCGAGGTACTGCGCCTTGCCCGCGTCGACCTCGGCGTAATATATGACCGGCCTGCCGTCCAGGACGTCGTGCTGGGCCGCAAGAACCATTTTTCCACCCAGCTTGAGCGAGAAAGCCGGCATAGGGACCCGTTCGAGCGCACACACGAGCCTCCCAAAGTCCTTCAGGTCTGCCAGCGCAATGTAACATGGGGCCTTCAGCCGCAAATCGCCATTGGTTTGACGCGTACAGTATTAAAGTCATCCGCCCTTTCCATTTCTATTGGACCGGCTTGGCGAGCTTGTGCAGGCTGTAGGCGAGTACCTGGACAAGGATTTGCTGTGGCGCGCTTACGTGGCAGTCGAGTCCGCGATACTTGACGTCAAGATGCGCCACAGCTTAGAGCTCGAAGAGCCGCCTGTTCCTCCAAAGAGGACCGCAAAAAAGGACGACCTGCTTGCTGACGCCAAATCGCGGTTGTCGAGGCTTGACGTTGCCGGGGACAAGAAGAAACTGCTCTATGAATTGCGCGCCTGCCGAGACGCGCTCAAGGCCGCGCTTGCGAAATCCTAGCGCCTGTCCACGACGTCGTCAAGCTCCGGCCCCGTTCCGACGAGCGTGACTTTGACCCCGAGCTCGCCCTCGATTTCTTCGATGAACTTCCTGGCTCCTGCAGACATCTTGGCATAGTCGCGGACCTTGGCGCATTCCGGAAACAGCACGTCCATCTTGGTCACCGCAAGCTGCGTCGCGCTGTTCAACCTGACTGCGCGCTTGGCAAGCCCAAAGTCAAAGGGCGCCGCTCTGCGCTGCCTGCCAGTCACGCTGCCAAACTCGAGCCAGCCGCGCCTTTTGGCCTCCTCCTCTGAAAGCTCGTTTTCAAGAGGCCCGCCGCCCACCCTAGTTACGTAGGCCTTGAAGACGGCGAGCACGTCGTCAACCCGCTTTGGCCCGATGCCGACATCAGAGCATATCCCGGACGCAGTCACGTCCTTTGAGGTGACGTAGGGGTAGCCTCCGTGGAACAATGAAAGATATGTTCCTTGCGTGCCCTCGACGAGCACCTTCTCGCGGGCCTCAAGCGCGTAGTTGACCGAGTTGCTGACATCCTCGATGTAAAGCGAAAGCTCGGGCACGTCTCTTGCAAGCTTTAGCGTGCGGAGCGCCCTGTCGGCGTTTGCCGGCCCCGTGCCGGTACCCGTCGTCCCCACCTTGCTCTTCAGATGATCCTCTGAGTTGTCCCGGTCGATATGCGACTGCTCTATTATGCCGCACTGGGCGTCAACATACGTCCTGTCGTCTGCATTGAACATGGCTATTTCGTTCAACAAAATTTGCGGGTTGACAAGCACGCCGGCTCCAATCAAAAGCCGCGTGGTGGGGTTTAGCGCGGCGCTAGGCAGCATCCGAACTTTGTACTCCTTGCCCTTAAACGCAAAAGTGTGGCCGGCGTTTGGCCCGACGCCACCCCTGACCGCGATTGAAGGGTTATCACGGTTGGCTAGGTACGCCACGATCTTGCCCTTTCCCTCATCACCGAAAAATCCACCGACTGTCACAAGGCATGGCATGGTTTGCTTTCCATTGCGTTGTTATTTAATTCCTCTGGGGAGAGGAATAAATTGAGCCAGCTCCGAAAAGGCGGCGTGGGCCAGGATCCAGGGGGCGCAGCCGGCAACATCATCCAGATACTTGCAAACCTGCCGGACTTTCTGCGCAGGCCGATGCTGCAAAAAAGGCTGAAAGAGTTTTTCGACATGGGCGAGCAGGAGAGACAGGACACCATTGCGCTCGCACTTTCCGCAGCGCCGACGATAGAGCCCGCAAAACTTTCGGTACTGGTCAAGACGTGGCTTGAGGTGCTTGCCGGCTTTGAGGCAAGCCAGCGCACCGCGATATTCTCGACCTACTGCAAGCAGATACTCTTGCAGCCAGAATCGCTACAAAAGCTGAACTTTCAGACGCTCACCGCGATGTTCCTGTCGCTTGGAGAGCGGGAGCGCCAGATTCTGGCCGATTCGTTCAAGGAAGTGCTTTTTTCGCTGCCAAAAAGAGAGAGACTGCTAGCTCAGATACCGGAACAATCTAAAAAGGCTCTGGGACTAGTGTGATGGCGGCTGCTCGGGGTTTTTCTGAACCTCGCCTACGCCCTTTTCAAGCCCAAAGAACGCCCGTTCGTACTTGCGGAGTGCTTTTCTGTGCTCCGGCAGGGACATGTCTAGCCTGAGCTCGTTCATCACCATGACCGCGTAGGTGGTCCATTCCTTCCAGCACGTATTGCACGCCGGATACTTTTCTGCGGCAGGGTCCTCGTGGAGCTCCTCTATCGCCTTGCCGCACTTTAGGCAGGTCTTGCTCATCTGCAACTCTTTCGCGCTTGCCATTATTATAAGTTAGGCTAGAAAAGCGGCCTTCTCATCTTCGAGCCGCAGGCGCACCTGCTGCCCTTGACCTCGGCGCCGCAGGACAGACAGACGTACTTTATCTTAACGCCCTCTCCCTCGTAGCCCCGCCCGGTGGTCTGGCTGCCGAAGCCAAACGACCTAAGCGCCTTTTGCTGGCGCCACCTGATGAAAAACATCGCTGCCATGAAAATGGCGATGTTTGCGGTCATCCCTACAAGAAAGCCGAAATAGTATGTGAGCAGCAGTCCAGCACCAAGGCTGGCGCCAACGAATATAGCCTGCCTTTTCAGGACCGGCTTGAGGCTGCTGTCCATCAGATAAACTGCGCATCCTGCGCTTAAGAACTTTTTTCCAAAATAAGCCCGGATCCCGCCCTGACAAAGTTATTATATCTTCACGGCCAAGATCAGTCGATGAAGGTGCCCTGCCCGGACTGCAAGGAAATAGCCGAGCTGGCAGACGACTTTTCCTACGTCAGGTGCGCCGCGTGCGGATTTGACATGACCTATGGCGACTACGTAAAACACATTGCTTACAAGGACGCCCGGTACAAGGACATCCTGAGCGACTACAAGCATTAGGGTTATTAACTCTGCAAGCGTGCACCATTTCAGTTGGAGATCGAGCTTGCGACAAACCTTGCCGGCCTCGCGATTTCCATAATCATAGGGAGGTTTGCGTACGCCGGCTACGCCGCGGTCGGGAGCCCAAACCTGCTCCGCCTCACGCTTGCCTTCATCTCCATATCCGCCGGCTTTGTACTCATCGCAACGGCCCTGTTCGCCGGGCCCGCGTTTTCAGGGGCGATGAACACCAGCGGATTGGCGGCCCAGGCTGTGGGCTACTTTTTCATTGCCATGTCTCACGGGCTAAAGTCGTCGTCTGATTTTGTTCCGTCCCGGCACGTGGCGGCTCTTCTACTAGTCCCTCTGACGACCGCCCCCTTCATCATACCGGGTAATTCAATAGAACACCTCGTCAGGTCAATTTCTTTTATTCTATTAGTATATGTGTCGATCGAAACAATGGCATCTTATATGCAGACCAGGAAGAACAGCACCCTCATGATAGGTTCTGGTCTTGGCACATTGGCGGCGGCGGAGATCGTGGCTTGGTACGGCTTTATATTTCCAGGCACGTTTGCAATTCCTGCCCTAGCCGCCAAGGTGGCAGGCTTTGGCCTCATGTTCGTGCCGTTCTCAAGACTGGGACTTGGGAGAATGGAAAAAGTTGACGGGGTATAGGACGCACATCAGCATTATTGCAGACATACTCGACACGGCAAGAGAATACAGCTATGAAGGGCACGACAGGGGCGCCACTGTGACACACCTCATCCGCAGGGCAAACGTACCCCACGGGCGGCTCTCCTCACTCGTCTCGGAGCTAAAGGCGTCGGGGCTTTTGCAAGAGCTTCCCGAGGAGTCAAAGTACCGCATCAGCGAGAAGGGCATGGAATTCTTGAAGAGCTATCAGCAGTTCAAGGGCTTTGCCGAGGGCTTTGGCCTGCGGGTATAGGCGTTCTAAAAAGTATTGCAGCGCGGTTATTACTGCCGATGTTGAATTCCTGCAAAACGCGAAAAATGACAGCCTGCTATTCGTCGCCGTCGTCGTCAGCCGAGTCGTCGTCATCGTCGTCAAACTCGTCCTCAAAGTCGTCGTCTTCAGACATCCAGCTATACCGAAAATACGTTCGTTATAAGCATTATGTAACTATTTGATTTTGGCCATGATTATGCAGCTGCACGTACCGATGGAGCAGCGCCGGGCCTCCGTGCCGTCGATGCGAGCAAGTACGTACGTGTGGAGCTCCATCGGGTGGAGGCACTTGGCGCACAAGGGCTCGTTGTACGGCAACGCCGGTGTTGTGCAAAAGCTGCGTATTAAGATAGCTCCAGTCAGCTTTTTATATTCACAAACGGTTGATTCTGCAGTTATGGGCCGAGTGGAAAAAGGCGTTGCCTGCAGCGTAAGCGGGTGCCAGAACCCTGCGGAGCGCTCGATGAGTGGGAACAAGGCCGCCATGGCACCGGACATGGACCTTGGGGGCGCCAACCGCGTCTACCTCTGTCACGCGCACTACAAAGAGTGGAAAAAGGCTACCAAGGAAGATAGGGAGAACGAGCGAGCAAGATGGGGCTAATACAATAAATTAGCATGGAAGCGGTGACAGAATATGCGCCTCTTGCAGCTGCATTCAGACTTTATCGAGTACGAGCCGATTGAAAAAGAGATCAAGAGCGCCGAGGAAATCGCGTCCAAGGAAAAAATCAGGTTCGAGGACTTGGTGG
Source organism: Nitrososphaera sp. (assembly GCF_036397675.1). Classification (GTDB taxonomy): domain Archaea; phylum Thermoproteota; class Nitrososphaeria; order Nitrososphaerales; family Nitrososphaeraceae; genus Nitrososphaera. The sequence continues at coordinate 50,318 of NZ_DASWIL010000023.1, forward strand.
TCGCGTTTGTGGCAGTCGAGGCCGGCGACGACGAGAGCGTTGCAAAAGCGGCTACTGTCGAGATAAAGAAGTACATGGACATGGTAAAGTGCCAGCGTCTTTTGTTGTACCCGTACGCGCATCTGAGCTCCGACCTAGCTCCGCCCGATGTTGCGGCCGTCATGGTAAAGACGGTAGAAACCTTTGCAAAAGAATCAATAGCCGAAGTGCACAGGTCGCCATTTGGCTGGACCAAGGCTTTCAACATAAAAGTCAAAGGTCATCCGCTGGCTGAAAACGCCAAGGCAATATCAAAGCATGCCGGTGACGTCCATCTTCACGAGCACAGTCACGACGAGAGCAGGGTCTCGACGGCGCTTGCAAACGAGGAGAAGCTAAAGTCGACGTGGTACGTCCTGCAACCGGGAGGCGTGCTGACTCCTGTCGCAGAATACAAGTTCAAGAAGCAGGACGCAAACCTGCAGGTTCTTACAAATTACGAGATCACAAAAAACAGGGCGGTCAACCAGCAGCCCGAGCATGTGCGGTTGATGAAAAAGATGGCTATCGCCGACTACGAGCCGGCGTCTGACGCCGGCAACATGCGTTTTTACCCGAAAGGCCGGCACATGAAATCACTGATAGAGCAGTACGTGACCCGCAGGGTCATGGAGTACGGCGGCATTGAGGTCGAGACGCCCATCATGTACGACTCGAAGCACCCGTCGATGGAGAGCTACTTCAACCGCTTCCCTGCGCGACAATATAACATCCAGTCTGACAACAAGCAGCTCTTTTTGCGATTCGCCGCGTGCTTTGGGCAGTTTCTGATAGCCAAGGATATGAACGTGTCGTACAAGCATATGCCTTTCAAACTCTATGAACTGACGCGGTATTCGTTTAGGCGCGAAAAGTCCGGCGAGCTTGTAGGCCTGCGCCGGCTGCGGGCGTTCACGATGCCTGACTGCCACGCCTTTTGCAGGGACATGGAGCAGGCAAAGGAGGAGTTCCGCAAGCGCTTCGAGCTGTCGATAAGCGTGATAAACGCGCTGGGCCTGCAGAATGAGGACATCGAGATGGCCATCAGGTTTACTGAAGACTTTTGGAACGAAAACAAGGCGTTCATCACCGAGCTCATCGATAAACTTGGGAAGCCGGTGCTCGCGGAAGTCTGGAAGGAGCGCTTTTTCTACTTCACACTAAAGTGGGAGTTCAACTACATCGACGGCCTTGCCAAGGCGTCGGCGCTATCCACCGACCAGATAGACGTGGAGAACGGCAAGCGCTACAACATTGAATACGTCGATGAGGACGGCACCAAGAAAAATCCGATAATCCTGCACAACTCGCCTTCGGGCGCTGTGGAGCGAGTGATGTATGCGCTGATGGAAAAGGCCGCAAAGGTGTCAAAGGCAGGTGGCGTGCCGTCGTTCCCCCTGTGGCTTGCGCACACGCAGGTTAGGGTGATATCGGTGAGCAAGGAGCACCTGCAGTACTGCGACAGCATACTTTTGCAGCTTACCTCAAACCAGGTTAGGGCTGATATCGATGACCGCGACGAATCGGTGGGCAAGAAGATCCGCGAGTCAGAGACAGAGTGGATACGCTATACAGTGGTAATCGGCGACAAGGAGTTGGCGTCAGGCAAGCTCGTCGTCAGGGACAGACTTGAGGGCAAGCAGCGCGAGATGACGATGCAGGAGCTCATTGACGAGATAACGACGCAGACAAAGGACAAGCCCTACCTTCCGCTGAACCTGCCGCGCTATTTGTCGTCAAGGCCGCAGATTATGGCCTAGAGTACCTGCGCGATAGTATCCTGAGCAACGTCTGCGTCGCAAGCGCGCCTTCCCTGTAGTCGTTGTTCTTCAGCCCGACTTCGACCATGTCCATCCCCACTAGGCGCGCCGTCGGATGTATGGCCTTGAGCAGGTACAGCGCCTGAAACGGGTCAAGCCCGTAGGGCTCTGGCGTCCCGGTGCACGGCACGTACGGCAGGTCGTAGACATCGATGTCAAACGAGATGTAGACGTTTCTGCCGGCAGTAGTCACCTTCAGGTAGCTCGCGACGCGCGAGATATCGTCATGCACCTGCCACGCGTCAAACGTGGTCACGCCGTTTTTGGCCGCAAAGTCGTTTTCCTGCCTGTCGGCCTGCCTTATCCCTATCTGCACAAGATTCTTGCCCGGCATGTGTTTCAAAATATGGTAAAAGGGCGTGGTGTGGCAGAACTCCATGCCCTCGTACTCGGGCTTCATGTCCCGGTGGGCGTCAAAGTGGACAACAAATGGCTTTTCGTCTGCAAGCGCCTTCAGCTGATAATATGACAATGTGTGTTCGCCCCCGAGCATCACCGGCACCTTGCCATCTTTCCTAAGCGCGCCGACGACCTCCGGGATCGTTTTATCAAGAAAAGCAAGCGTTTTCGCAACGCTTGCTTTTGGCATCTTCAAGTTGCCAAGGTCAAAAATCGAATTCATCTCGTAAATGTCTGCGCCTTCGTCGAGTACAAACGTCTCTATCTGGCGCGCCGAAGTCATCCTGATTGCCTCCGGGCCCCTTGCGGTCCCCTTACCAAAGCTGGTTGTGGCGTCAAGGGGAACCCCGTAGACCACCGTTTTAGCTTCTTTGAGCGAAACCCTGACCGGCGTGTCTGCAAAGCTGTAGCCTGCCTTAGTTTTTTCAGGAACTGTAAACAGGCGCATGAGCCGCGGTTCCACGGTGCAATTTCGATTGCCCTGGATAATAAACCTACATCGGCGGCTTGCTCCAGAAGAGCTCGTCGAGGCTCTGCTGCCGGGGCTTGCCAAGCATCGATTTGAAGTCAAAATTCAGCGCGGCAAGCACCTGGTCAAGCGTAGACTCCATCGTCTCCAGGTACTTCTCGATGTCTATCTCGTCGGCATTGGCAAGCTCTACCGGCTTGACGCCATCGCCCGTCTTTGTCTTCACGTACGAGATGATGTCGCCTGCCTTGATCTCGCGGCCCTTGTCAGACAGCAATCTTGCAGCCTTGATGTGCTGCGGGAGTCCCTTGAAAGTCTCCACCGGCGCGGCCTTGCCGTCGACGGTCTTTACCGAGTCCACCTTCTTGCCGTACGAGCTCAGGGACTTGTTTATCATGACGTTGAAGGTGAGGTTCTGCATGGGGATCGCGTGCGACTCCAGGTTCTTGGCGTCGCGCTGAATGATGCTCTTGATGCTCTCACGCGCGGTCTCAAAGTCCTTCTGCGAGTTTACCTTGCCCAAGATTTCAAGGATCTCGTAAAAGGCGTTGCGTATGAAAGGCGGCGTGTGTGACTTTTTGCCCGTCAGGCCCTTTACGTCGACGGTGCCGTCAGGCAAAACACCGAGATAGTTCTTTTTCAAGTTAGAGAAAACGACGTAGCGGTATTGCTTGTCTATTTCGAGGTCGACCCCTAGGTTGTCCTTTGCCCACTCCATCACCTTGTCTATTGCTTCGTGCGACGGCTCCTTGAGGAAGAGACTGTCAGTGTCAGAATACACCACCTCGATGCCAAGCTCTTTGCACTTATTGATCGTCGCGTGTATGGTGTTCCTGCCAATGGCTGCAGTTGCGTCGGCGACTGGAAGACAGTACAGCGGGAATATCTCTGCGCCCATGACCCCATAGCTTGCGTTCAAAATGACCTTGATAGCCTGGCTTACGACGTTGTAAAGCTGGCGCTCCTCCGGCGGGAGCGTCTTGTCCTTTGACAGCTGCTTGTAGTAGCTGACGCGCAGGTCGCGAAGCGACCCTATCAACAGTGACGAGAGCCCTCTGCGCAGCTGGCACACCCAGTGGGTCGTGCCCTCTATCCTGCCTGTCAGCTTGCACGAGTCGTGGACGCAGTTTATCGTTTCATACGAGAGATTATGGACCTTGATTATGCTCGGGTACAGGCTCGCAAAGTCCAGCACCACGACGTTAAAGTGGATGCCCGGCGTCGGCTCGACCACTTCGCCTCCGCGGTATTTCTTCTCCTTTATCACGGCGGCAGTCGAGGCCGTGCCCTTTTCTTCTAGCTCGTCGCCCCGTGGTATCAATTCATTGCGTTGCCTGTGCTCATAGTAAAGTATCCCCCTGATCCACTGGTTGACGCCAAAGCGAGCGATGTCGTCGACTGACAGCCTGCCAATCCTTGCGATGACTACGAGCAGCTTCATGAGCAGGTTGTCGCCAAAGCTGGTGAGCCGGAAAGTCAGGTCTGCGTCCTTCAAGCAGTATTCTGCAAGCTTTTGCATTGGGAGGTCGCTGATATCGCCATCAAACTCTATCTTCGAGTCCTCTAACAACGCCTCGGATATCGCGTTTAAAGTGAATTCCGTGTACTTTCTCGAAAAGGCGTAGATCTGTATCGAGCGGTTCTGGAGTGTCCTGAAAAGGTCAATGTGCACGCCGTGGCGTATCCCCACCGGCTCGGCCTGCATGCCGTGCTTGATGAAAGACTCTTTCTTGATTACCATCGGCACCCGGTCTTTTGGTATCGCCCTGCCTTCCTTCGTGTCGATCCTTGGGTCCTGAGACCTCGCATAAAGGTAAGGAAGGTCAAAGTCGTCGCCGTTAAAAGTCAGGATTATCGGGTATGAATTGATTATCGCAAACGCCTTTTCCAGGAGCTCCTTTTCCGTCTTGCAGACTTCGGCCTCCTTGATGAGTGGTTGGCCATTGTCGTTGACGTTGTCGCCAAGGACCAGAACCTTGCGTAGCCCGTCGCTTGCGGCAAAACCCACCGCGCTCACGCGCCTGTCGTGCTCGCGGGCCGTGGGCATCCTCCCCTCCTCGGTCTCGACCTCGATGTCAACAGCAACCCTCCTCAGTTCGGGGATGGGCTGGTTGAGCAGGTTGGCCCAGTTGGTGACGTATTGCCGGTATTCCTTGCCGGCCTCGCCCTCCTCCTTTATCTTGTCCCATATCAGGCTCTTGAGCTCAAACTCGACCTTCTCGGTTATCTGGTACATGTGGGACTCTATCTTGTCGCCACGCCGGATGTAGTATAGTCCGGCTATCAGCCCGTTGTCATAAAGGTAGTTTTCATGGTATTTTATGTCGGCCTCCCAGCACCTCACCTTCTCGCGGATGCTGCCGTCAGTGCCGCCTATCGAGAGCGGGTCTGGCGCCGATATCTTTAACACATCAATTTCTTTGTCGGCGATGACGTCCTTTTTTCTGACGCGCTCGACCGTGTACTTGGGCTCTTTTGCAACTATGGCGTCGACCAAGTCCGCATACTGGGACTTGCTGTAGCAGTACGGCCTGTGGCCCGTTCTATCGCGCCAGTGGTAAATGACGTGCTCGCTTGGGTCGTAGAATTTCAGGTACACCTTTCTTTCCTCCCCGGAATAGATAGCCGAAAGTAGGAGCGCAGGCCTCCCTTCAGGGATCTCCGGTAGATCGTCGTACCTCTTTCTCCTCTCCGCGACTTCCTGCTGCGCCAACTTGATTGAAGCTGGCAAAGTATCGTATTAAACGTTTTACGATGCTTGCAAGCGTTAATAGTTGCCCCTGCACCCATGACAATTGTTGTACCGGGTCGCGATAATAGGCGGGGGCGTGCTTGGGACTTCGATAGCGTACTTTCTCTCGGGTCAAGCCAGCGACCCGTCCTCAATCGCCCTGATAGAACAGGAGCGCGACATTGCAAGGCACACGAGCAGCAGGAACACCGGCAAGGTACACGCGCCGTTCCTGTACGACCCTGTCAAGAAAAAGATGTTTGCACGGGCCGCGTCGCTTGGCTTTGAAATGTGGGAAAAGTTTGCAAAGGAAAAGCGCCTGCCCTTTGTGCGCGACGGCGTATTAGAGGTGGCGCTTGACGAGAAGGGCATCGACAGGTTGCAGAAGTACATCGCTTGGGGCGAGGCTAACGGGCTTGAAAAGCATGAACTCCGCTTTCTTGATAAAAAACAGGTCGCGGAGATGGAGCCAAACGTCATGTGCGAGTCGGCGATATACTGTTCAAAGGACGGCTCGGTCGACTATGGCTCTTTTACAAAGGCGTTCCTGCAGGACCTGAAGTCGTTTGGGTGCTCTGTCCTTCTGGGTTGCAAGGTGACAGGGATCTCGCGCAGGGGCGCATACGCAATATCTACAGGGCAGGGCGAGCTGGAGGCAGAGTTTATCGTAAACGCGGCCGGTGGAAACGCGGTGGACATAGCACACTCAATGGGCGTGGCAAAAGAATACACGGACCTGCACTTTAGAGGCGAGTACTGGCAGGCGCCTGAGAAATATCATGATCTCACAAAGCTTTCGATATACTCCGTGCCAAGGCACCCCGAGTACCCCTTCCTCGATCCTCACTGGATAGTTAGGGCCGACGGCAGGCGGGAGGTGGGGCCAAACGCCGTGCCCGTCTTCGGGCCGTACGCTTATGGCCTTGTGCGCAACCTTGCCGACATGATACCCAAGATCATAGAGTCGTCAAGGACGGGGGCAAGAAAGATTGCGTTTGACAGGCAGTTCCTGTCGCTTGCAGGCGCAGAACTGAAAAGCTCGCTTTCCAAGACTGCTATGATAAACAGGGTACGGGAATTCCTGCCCGCGATCAAGCCTTCTGCATTCACGAGCAGGGGCACCGCCGGGATACGCTCGTCGGTGGTGGACAGCACGGGCAGGTTCGTCCCCGACACGTTGGTACTGAAAAGAGACTTGTCGCTACACGTCCTGAACTACAACTCGCCCGGCGCAACCGGGGCGCTCCCGATGGCGGCAGCGATAGCGACGCAGCTTGTCGAAATGGGAGCTCTGCCAGTTAGCAAGGCAAGGACGCTCTGGGATCCTGCAGAAATAGCCGGCAGGATAGACAACGATCGTTTTTAAATAACCATGGCTCAGGTATGCTGAATTTACTTGCTTAAGGAGGTATACCTTGACGCCCTGAGGAACATGGAGAAAAAGGTCTCGAAAATAAAGGACGCAAACCACCAGAAGATAATCTCAGAGGCATCGTCGAGGTGGATAGCCTACGAGCCGGCGCAGAAAAAATGCGAGTCTGCCGGCGTGGATAGTAGCTGGAACAAGCGCGCGTTCCAGGGCCTTAATCTGTATGTCATTGACGCGGTCGCAGTTACGAGTGCAAACAAGATTCTTGCAACACAATTTGAAGTCGAGCTTGCTGACTCTGCCCGGCGCGATTCGCTAGAGTCAAAGGCTATGACGATGGAGGCGTCAGTCGCGCAAAAGGCAGCAGAGAAGAAAGAGGTCGATGTCATCTGCATCGACGGCTCGCTCGTAGCAAGGACCGCCGGCAAGAGCCTCGCGATTGCCGTCGACATGGTCAGCAAGTACGGCAGTTCTGTCTTCATATCGAAAAGCTCAGAGAGCAGAGCGCAGTTTGGCTCGCTTGACTCGCGGGCCGGCGACATCTACTACTACAACCACGCAAGCAGCCACGCGGCGGGTTTCAGCACGCCTGTAGAAATCAAGTCAGAGTTTGCGCGCATCGTCGAAGTCTATGCCAGATTGAAGGAGCACACGCCGATGGTGAGGATTGAGATATTGGGGAGCGCAGGCGAGCATGAACTAAGGGGCCTTTTGAACAAGTTAAGCTACCACAGTGTTGGAGGCTACCCACACTGCCTAAAACTTGCCCACAACAATTGCAAGGTGAGCAATGAAGATATAGACAAGCTTGTGAGCATATTCAGCTTGCAGCATGAACAAGGGGAAAGGGATGCGCTGAATGAGTGACAGCCCTGTAGGGATACTGGTCGGCCGTGCCCGGCCCGATGAAGTGACGTTTGAGTCAAAGAGACCGGTGAGTATCGGCGAGTACGTCGTACTGGAATACGGCGGCAGCAAGGTCATCGGCCTCATAGAACGCTCATCCATAACAAGCGGCACGCTGGGCGACGATATTCACAGTTACGAGGAGGCGTTTGAGAGCAGGCAGGTGGCGGCGGAAAACAAGCGCGACAAGAGCTACAAGGGCACGGTGCGCATACTGGGTTATCTCGATTCATTGAAAAAGGGCAGGGCCATGATACCTGCCATACCGGCCGAGCCGGGCACCGAAGTCCACGAAGCGACAACAAAAGACCTTGCCGCGATATTTTCGCCTTCAAGCCCCGACTGGATAAAGGTGGGGACACTCTTGCGCAATCCTGAAGTCGATGTAGGCGTGAACATCAACAAGGTCGTGTCAAGGCATTTGGCCATACTTGCGATGACAGGCATGGGCAAGAGCAACCTCGTCTCGCTCCTGACAAAAGAAATCTCTGACATAAACGGGACGATGGTGGTATTTGACTACCACGAGGATTACACCTTCCTTGACATCCCAAACAGCAACATGATGGACGCCCGGATTAACCCGCGATTTCTGTCTACAGAAGAGTTTGCGGAGGTAATCGAGATACAGAAAAACGCTTCAAATCAACTGCACGTTCTGCGCATGGCTTTCACGGGCGACGTAAAGAGGCTCAAAGACGATGACTTTTGGAACGCGCTCGTCGACTCCGCGGCCGACGCGGGAAAGGAGAAGGGCTACAAGGAGGCGTCAGAAAAGGTGGTGGACAAGATAGAGGACGCAAGGAAGCGCTTTTCAAAGATCCTTGACGCCGGCCTTGCAGACCCGCTTGCGCTGATAAAAAACGGCAAGATAAACATTATCAACCTTGTCGAGTTGACTGAGCGGCAGGCCAACATAGTGGTGTCGTTCTATCTGCAGGAACTTCTAGAGGACAGAAAAAAGGGCAGGAGCGGCGGAAAATCTGACCCACGCTTTCCTGCGCCCGTGCTTGCGGTTATCGAGGAAGCTCACGTCTTTATACCCAAGGGGGAGGAGACCGAGACGAAATACTACGCGTCAAAAGTTGCCCGGGAGGGCAGGAAATTCGGTCTCGGCCTCGTCATAGTGTCCCAGAGGCCAAGGAGCATCGACGCTAACATACTGAGCCAGATGGGGTCTCTTGCAGTCATGCGCATGATCCAACAAGACGATCAGGCGCAGGTGGCCTCTGCAAGCGAGGCTTTGAGCCGGGA
>NZ_DASWIL010000024.1:0-7859 GCF_036397675.1 Nitrososphaera sp.
TGCTGTTGTCAAAATATGTCAGCACAAGCGAGTACTGCTCAAGGGCCAGGAGCGCAAAGGCTACAGGCGCATACAGCAATTTGGCGTTGGCGGCCTTGACAAGCGAAATGATGGCGCTCTTGAATATGTACCCAAGCACCGCAATGTTGAACACCGTCATGACGAAGCTCAGGTCAGCAAGGCGCGGGTAGTTAAAGTACGGCGCCGACACGAACGCCGAAGACGGGATTATGAACGATACTGAGACCACCAGCACCGGCAGAACGACTACCAGAACGTGCTTGAGCTTGTAGCGCGCAATTGCTTGCATGCCTTGCCTGAAAGTTACCTTGCCGGAATCTCCGGGGTTGTTCTTGAAGTGGTACGACAGGGCTATCAGTGTGATGCCTTCTGACTGCAGAATTACCTGCATCCAGAAAAATGCAGGATACATCACTGCATCGTTTGCAAGCGCCCAGCTTGCGTACTGGAACAGATACGACAGGCCGAGGAAGGCAAACCCTGCAGGGAACCCCAGAAGGTACCCGAATCCTGAAAAAGAGTAAGATTTGAAGAAATACCGGGCGATAAGGAACGACGCGGAAACCGAGGCCGCCATCACAATGAGAGCAACAGCAGGGGCAACGCTGGGATCCATCAGGACAAACGGGTTCAGGATGTTGGGGTTTGGCAGTTCCGGCATCTCGGCTCCAAGTATATGATGGCGAAACTGGCCAAATAACGTTGCTCCCCTTAAGGGAGTCCCTGAAGTAAATCCATCAGGTGAGCAAGCAATAAAATCAATAATTTTGAAGAAATAGTGATGGTGGAAACTGTGCGCAGGCTTGCGGTAATAGTCTTAGGCACCATTTTTGTAGCGGGCTGGTTTGGCGGCAGCAGCCTCGCCTACGGCGCGCAGATAAACTCCTTTCTGGTGCCGGAGCACGATGAAGGTTATGCCGAATTCATGGGGCTCAAGTTCATCCAGATACGGTACCCGCAGGGCAGTTCTGCCGCAAAAATGTTTGGTGGGGTAAACGAGCGTCTGGAATTTACTGTTAGTTTGCAGACGGGATCCCAACTGGAGCAGTTAAACAGGTCCATGCTTGATGGCAACAGCCCGATGCAGCTTGCTGGCGCAAATGTCACGTACACCGGAACCATCAGGGGCTCGCACGATACGCTCATGCTTACCTACAGGGTTGAGCTTGACTCGCAGGTGTCAGGGTACGTCCTGAACAGGCCTTCCGATGATGATGGAGACGCGCCTTCAGATACCATCCTAGTCGACTCTAACTGGAGAGGGTTTGTCATCGAAGGGCCCTTGCTGGTAGACGCAGGCCCGAGCTACGGCGAGGTAGACGTGAACCAGCCCATAGGCTTGCTGCAGACAACGTTCCCCGAGTTTGCCCAAAAGCTGATGGACTCCAACGCCGAGACGAGGGCCATAATGACGCAGCCGGTACTTGACTTTGGCGACATAGGCAGGACGCCACTTGAAAGGTGGCACATCCTCTTTGACCCCACGTTCAGCCAGGCAAGCGTCAAGGGCGTGCTGAACACCGACATCGGGAAGGCAAAGGTGCTGTCGGTCTACTCGCTTGGCGAGTGCAGCATCAGGGAAGGATGTCCCCAGCCAAGGGAGGCAGACTCGATTGCAAGTGTCGACGGCGCAGACTTGAAGGTGCACATCTCGACTCCCCAGCCAAACGCGCAGATAGAGATAGCAGGCTACACGACCATAGAGAGCAAGCCTGACAACGGCGACTTGGAGATAATCGGCGTCAGCCTTGACAACCCCGGCCCCGGAGGCCCGCCCATGTTTACTATGCAGGTGCTCCTGGTACTGGCAGGGATGATGGGCGCGGTGGCGGTAATCGTGCTTCTCAAGGCAAGGAAATAACAGGGGAAAACAATTAAACGCCAACTTTCCGTGGCTCTAACAGTTGCAAGAGCCAAGCCCGCCCTGGCTGTTCCATGTGCGCACAACAAAGTTCGCGGCGTTCGTGGTGGCATTCATCGTGTTCAGCGCAATCGTTGCGTCAGGCGCAACTGCCGGCATCGACGACCCGGTGAACAGATACGCGCAGTTCATCCAGGGCAACCCCATCCTCGACGCGCTGATGATAGCGATAACGACGACGGGCGATGTGGGAACGCTCTTCTTGTTTGCAATCATCATCACGATAGTCAGGCGCACACGCAAGGCCGGCATGATTTTCCTGATTGCAATAGTGGTTCTTGCTATTGTGACTATGTACATGAAGCCGTTCATAGGAAGGGCCATCCCGCCCTACGTGTTTGCCCCCGGATTCGAACTGCCAGAGAACTTTAGCATAGAAACCGACAGCCTAGCGCCCCTTGCGGCAGGGTTCTCGTACCCGTCCGGGCACGCCTCACGCGCTACTGCCCTTGCGTTCATCGTCGGCTATTTGCTGTACAGAAGGACAAGATGGGCCGGCTATGCGGTCTGGGTGTTTCCAATAATGACGGGGATTTCACGCGTGTATGTGCAGCAGCATTACCCGATGGACCTTGTGGGCGGCTTTTTCATAGGCATAATAATTTCAGTTGTCTTGAGCAGCGCAATGAAGATCTGGCAGCCGTTCCAGCTGTCACGCTTTAAGGGAAAAGAAGACAAGCAGAAAGCCTAGGCCTTTTGCTCGAAGCGGTCAAACACCCGGGTGCTTGCAAGCAGCCACCCGTAGTGCGACTCATCGTGCACGTACCGCAGCTCTTTCACGATGGGCACGATGTTGCGCTTGCGCAGCGTGAGAACGAACTCGCCCTGCATGGTTATCCCGAGTTTTTTGGCTCTGCTCGTCAGTCTTTCGCTGCGGGGCAGAAGGATGCGGAAGCTGAAGTCGTCGGCGCCTTTCTCGTACAAGTCGGCCATCTTGTCGGCGGCAAGCCTGATTTCAGCAATCTCTTTCAGGTCAAACGTTTCCTGCACTGGAAAGCTGGCATATTGCGATGTCATTACTTGTACTTGGCAAACGCTTCCTGCAGCATGCCGTGCAAATGATTGCTCCAATCGGTGAACCCTTCAGAGGCTTCGGGATAATTGTAATAGTGCTCGGTGAGTTTTTTGTTGATGTCGGCGCAGTAGCGCAGGTCGTCGGCAAGTTTCTTGTTCATGGCGCCCCTTATCATCATGCCCAGCCTGTCTAGCGTGCCGAACTCGGGGTGCTCGCCCATGGTTATCTTGTCGATGTCCATCTTTGAGAGGAAGTGTTTCATGCCGTAGTTTATCTGGTCGTTTGTAAGGCCCTGTAACAGTCTCCTGAAAACTTCGAGGCCGGCAGTCTTGTAGCCATAGTCGTTGATGAAGTGTTTGTTGTACTTCCACAGCGACTGCTCGGAAGTGTCGTTTGCCTGTATAGCTTCCACCGCGTCCTTTCCAGCTATGGTCGCCGCTATTATCGCCGGCCCTATTCCGCCTGCGTCAAGCGGCTTGGGCATCCACGCCGAGTCGCCCACGAGCATGTAGCCGTTTGCCACCATGCAGTCGTTCTGCCGCCTGACAGAGACCTGCCAGGTGCCCCAGGCGTTGCCGTCGTCCATCATGCCGTTTGCAAGGGTCGGGTTCTTGATGACGGGGTTGAACTGGACGTATTCGTTGATGAGAGTCGTCAGGTTGGGGTGGACGCCCATCTCCTTGTTGCGGGCGTCAAACGCCTTTTGCTGGATACCAAGGCCGATGTTGACCTTGTTCTTGCCCTTGGGGAAGACCCAGCCGTAGCCTCCCGGCGCCAGCTTTTGATCGAGATGTATGATGCAGTAATCCGGGTCAAAGAACGTCAGATCTTCGTGATCCTGCTCGAAATTGTAAATGTAGCGCCCCGTCGCCTCGAGGTCGTCGCGGTCAATCCTGCGCTCGATGTGCGTTTTTATCGGAAGGTTTGTGCGCAGGACGGAAGTAACGCCAGCGCAATCCACCACCAGTTTCGCGGTTTTCTTGAAAACGGTCTTGTTGTCAAGGTCGTCGCCTTCGACGCCTATTACCGTGCCATCTTCAATGATGAGCGAGCGCAGCGCCACGCGCTCTTTGAACTCGACTCCCACCTTTTTGCAGTCGGCGAGCTGTCGCTGCGGCAGCAGCTTGCGGTTGAGGATGTAGCCTTCGCCGTCAAAGGCCACCTTGGTCTCGTGGTCCGGCGAGAACGCGACCACGCCCTGGACAGGATGTTCTATCTCAGGGTAGCCCCAGTTGATGTGTATGCGGTCTGCCATGTAGTCGACGGTGTTCTTGCCCACCGCATCGCCGCACACCCAGCCGGTGACAGTTTTCATGCCCTGCTGCGGGAAAGCGTTCCTGTCGATGACCAGTATCTTCAAGCTCTGCTTCGAGTAGTACGCTGCCGACGTTGCAACTATCATGCCGGCGAGGCCGCCGCCTGCGACTATAATGTCATAATCACGCTGTACGGACATGTGCCTGTTACAGCGAACAGAGCCAAAACGCTATTTAAAGTGTTGGCGCCTCAGATCGAAAGATGAAGCCGTTTGTTTTCTTTGACCTCGGCCAGACGCTTGTCTCAGAGTGGGATTTCATCGACCATTTTGACCAGAAATTCCTGGAGCTATTAAACGGCTTTGGTGCGCGAATCGACATGAAGAACTACCGCGCAGTCAGGGACAGCATAATCCGTGACCGCAAGATAGGCCACGGAAGCGTCAGGGAACTTACAATAGAGGTGTGCGGGGCCGTCTTGCCTTCGGGCTACGGCGAGCCGATTGTGCGCAGGATGGACCATGCAGTAAAGGAGGGCAGGAGGACGCTTTTCCGCTTTGCAGACGGAGCGGAACAGACGCTAAAACAATTGTCGGAAAAATGCGAACTCGGGATAATCGCAAACCAGTCAGAGGACATTGTCGCGCTATTGCAGTCGTCAGGCCTTGACGGGTATTTCAGGGTGAAAACTATCTCGGGCGCAGTCGGCCTGAAAAAGCCCGACCCGGAGATATTCGCTCTTGCCCTCAAAGAGGCAGGGCGCGGGGCAAAAGACTGTATTATGGTTGGCGACAGGCTTGACACCGACATCTGCCCGGCGAACAGGCTTGGCATGAAGACTGTCAGGGTGACGGACTCGCTCTTTGCGCTTCAGGAACCCAGAGAACAGTGCGAGCAAGCAAAGGCCACGGTTTCAAAACTGACTCAGGTCCCGGCGGCCGTGGATAAGATGACAGGCTAGACCATCTTTGAAAGAATTGCGTCCATTTCTTCCGGCGTCATCTTCTTCTTTGGTTTTCGAAACATCGAGTGCACCGGCCCTGCGCCATCGCCGGGTTTGCGCGGTATAATGTGCACGTGGACGTGCGGCACTTCCTGCCCTGCTTCTTTGCCGTTGTGGACACCGATCAGCGACGCGCCTGCTCCTGCGGCCGACTCGACTGACTGCACAATCTCATGTGCAAGCGCAAAGACAGCGGCCGAGTCTTCCTTGCCCATGTCCTGCAGCTTGGCGTAGTGCACCTTTGGCACGACGAGCGCATGGCCTGCCGCAAGTGGAAAGGCATCGAGGAACGCCAGCGCCTTTTCGTTCTGGCCGATTACCTTTGCAGGGATATGACCTTGCACTATTTTGCAAAAGATGCAGTCCTGCATAGCCGCTCTACTGTTTCTGCAGAATATTAACTAACCCGCCGGCTGTGGCTGCGGGGCAAGCCTGGCCAGCTTGGCCTTTGACGCCACGAACTGCTCCGCGCCTTTTGCATCTACAGACGGCGTGCCCTTTTTGCCCACGAGCCCGATGAACTCGGGTGCAAAGTGATGCTGTGAGAGGTCCTCCGCGACGAGGTTCAGGACATCCTTTGTTGCGACTATAATATGGCAGCCGTTCTGCGACGCAGTGGCGTTTTCTACTGCAAATTCCCGGGTGGCAAGTTTTGCTATTTCCTCGTGCCTAACGGGAATGCTGTTCACGGCGACTTGCGCGTTTGCCAGCTCTGCTAGGTCTCCGAGCGCAAACACCCCCCTTGCGCCCACAGGGTATACAGCTGTAATGTGCAGCTGTCTGTCAAAGGGCGAGCCAAAGTCTGGGCAGTATTTCGCTATTATTTTTCCAAGCGCAAAGTGGGGCTCGCCCAGGCTTTTCAACGCTTCGTCCCTTGCCGCCGTGATGCTTGAAAGGGGCACACCGGCCTTCTCGAACTTGTCCGCGTTTGCCGGTTCCATGAGCGCCAGAGCGTGCAGGCTGACTGCCGCAAGCCCGCCGAATCTGTTTGTTACCATTACGCCCATGCCTTCTTCGACCTGGCCGTACCAGGTGGGCAGCTCCTTGTTTGTAATCGCTACAGCGCTCGTGCCGTAGAACAGCCTGCCCCGCTTGAGCGAGCTATAGTCTTCCATCGGCAGGTTGTGACGCGCGGTCGCCGCGTCCAGGTTCGTGCGCATCCTGTCGAGCATCTCCTCCGTAGGCGCGTCGTAGATCGGGTAGAACTTGTACAGCGATGGGTTGCCGCAGCCAAGCAGGTTGAGCCTCTCGACCGCATCGGCAATGGCGATTCTTGCGTGGACCTCGGCGTCAGGCGCCTCTGTCACGTCCGTTATCTGTGTAAACGCAGTCAGGGCGGGCATGTGGCCGTCCTTGTTCCCGCGGTGGATTGCGATGTAATCAAGAAGCGCAAACTGCGCGTCTTGATGCTCGGTGAGCGCGACCTGCGCGTTTGACACTGCGACCTTGGCATGGAACACTGACAGGAAATTATACAGCGTTTCTGCCAGCGCCTTGGGGGACTCGCCAGTGGTTACATGCACGCGAAAGAGCGCAAGCGCGCGCTTGACTTCCACTTCCTTGTCAATGACGGGGTTTGCCAGGTCGTAGACGCGCCTTGTCATCTCGGGCTCCTTGCCTTCGATGTGGGGGTACGGATCAAACCAGGAAGGAGTTATCTTTATGGTGCTGCGCTTGGCCTCCGCGAGCGCCTCCCTTAACACGTGCGGGTCGGCTTGTGTCGTGCAAGAAGAAACCCACCTAAGTGGGTCAAAGCCCAGCTTCCTGTACTCTTCTATTCTTTGCCAAAAATTATCAACCAATCCCAATCTCCCCTAGCTAACACTATTCCTAAGCGAAGTAATACACATTAACAGTGTTCTAGAGGTCATATAATAATTGGGATGAAAACCTACATCTAATACAGTATTCCCACTACCAACATGCTCGCATCTAGCGTACACAACCTGAAATGAGCTCGCCTGTTTATAAAGACACTCGGACAATATGATTTTCTTTCATTGAACACCATAAAGCTCGAATTTCCCCTGTTTAACTTGTAGTAATAGTAATGTAAGCTTTCGTTTTGTTAATAGTTTTCTTGTAAACTTTTGGCGGATGGAGGTTTAGTTCACAGATGATTGTGTAGCCTTCGATGGCTGGATTATCCTGCCAGCAATGTAAATTATTGCGGCTGCAATGATAAGCAAAGCACCAGATGGCACTTGGCTGCGCCCAACGACTTTGTCGCAGGGTATAAGACATGGGGTATTGAGGTACAGGTTAATGCTTACTTCTTCTGCTATCATCAACAATAGGCCCGATGTTGCAATTGCTATTGTTATTGCTGTTAATTTTCTCGTACTCCATTATCAGGTCGGAAGAAATATTTGCTTTACTGTGTATTCTCATACCATTGAACATGGCGCGAACCCACGTTCAAAGCGCTTTGGATTGGTGCGAATATCGTGCAGTTTCTAATTTCTTTCTAACCTCTTCCTGTACATTGGTCAGAAATAACAAAGCTTCATCCTTGTCTACCACATCATCTTTTCTTAATTCTTGTCCTACTGCCATGAGGGATGGATTTGTTTCGATTTCTTCAGACCTGGTACAAAGAAACAAGGGATTACAAGACGCCTTATCATGTGCAGACCATGCTTA
>NZ_DASWIL010000025.1:0-43870 GCF_036397675.1 Nitrososphaera sp.
CTGCAAGAACCTGCAAAAGATTATTAGATGCGCTCAGTCCGCTTTCATGCATGGACCTGAGCCAGTTTCTGATAAGCTCAAACCCCAAGGTGTTTCTTGCGCCAAACACCTCCGATCAGGACCTTGTTTACAGGGCAAAGGGGAGACTCGTCGAGAACGGCCTAAGGCAAGAGGTGATAGAGGTCAACTACGACATGCAGCAGCTGTCCCCAGGCGATCTGTACGTCAGCTACGACCCGCCCGACTTGGTGGTCAGGACTGTTTACGAAAAAAAGCCGAGCGGGATTGTCAAGATGAAGAGCGTGGCCATGATAAAGCTCTAGCCCTGTATGTTCCTGATCATTTCTACGATGCCTTCAAATGGCTGCTTGCTCTCAGTGCCGTCCTTCATCGATCTAACTACGACCTTATCCTCTGCCATGTCGCCTGCCGCGATGATGACTGCGACGGTCGCGCCCCTGCTGGATGCGTCGTCCAGCTGCTTGCGCAATGCCCTTCCAAGGATGTCATAGTCGGCTGGGATGCCGCTATTCCTGAGAAGGGACGCCATTTCAAGCGCCCGTCCCTTTATCTCCTCACTCGCATAGGCGACGTAGACAAGTGGCCTTGGAGACTGCTTGATCACACCGCGCTTTTGGAGCGCCATCAGGATGCGCTCGATGCCGCCGGCGGCGCCCGTCGCGCCGATGTCCTTACGCCCAAAGGCGTCTGTGAGCCTGTCATACCGGCCGCCGCCCACAAGGGCGCCGCCATCCGAGTTGGCATCGAACACTTCAAAGACCGTGCCAGAGTAATAGTCAAGCCCGCGCACGATGCCAAGGTTGAGCGCGGCGTTGTCCACTCTCCTTGATTTGAGCGAGTCCATCAACGAAGTAAGTTTGTCCCACCCTTCCAGGTTCTGAATATCTGGCGAAATCGCCGCATAATCAACGGGGCCCTTTATCTGCGAGAAGTCCAAGAGCGCTTGGAGTTTTACAGGATCGACTGCATCCTTGTATTCTTCCAGGACTGTCGGCGCGCCTTTCTTTGACACCTTGTCTACTGCGCGGAACATTGCAAGCACTCTTTCTTCCTCGGTTACGTCGAGCTTGGTCCTGATGAATTGCTCGACAAGCTGCCGGTCGTTCACCTGTATGGATACTTCCAGCGCAAGCCTTTTGAAAAACGAGGCGACAAAATCTATCACCTCTGCGTCAGATTCCTGCGACTTTGGGCCGTAAACTTCGATGTCCCACTGGTGGAAGTAACGATACCTGCCTGCCTGCGGCTCGTCGTAACGCCACACGCCAGAAAATGACGCGAGTTTCGCCGGCATTTTCATGTCCCGCCGCAAAGCGACGTAGCGCGTGAGGCCTATTGTTAAGTCGAAGCGCAGCGCAACGTCCCGCTCGCCCTTGTCCTTGAAAGCGTAAATCTCGTTTGAAATGGATGCCCCGCTCTTGGCTTCAAGCGTCGACAGCAACTCGATGGGCGAGGGCTCCATCATCTTGAAGTTGAAAAGCCGGGCAGTCTCAAAGAACCTGTCACGCACGTAGTTTATGCCGTCAAGGTCCCCCGGCTCGATGTCCCGCATCCCGCGGGGAAGCTCTATGTTCACACTTTAGGCACGAGTCTGTCTGCATTTAGATTTTGCGATGCATACATACGCGTTTCCAGTGGAAAGTTCCATGTTTAAAAGAGTCGATCCCGGTGCGTTATTATAACATCCCGCCAAATCATGGGTGATGACCGGGGGCTATCACTTTTTGGAGCACATGACAGACGCGGTCATAGAAGCTTACGGCGGGACGCTTGAAGAAGCGTTTGAGCAGGCCGCGCGGGGACTCAATGACACCATGATTGATCTCAAGGGCGTCACGCCAGACCGCGAACTGAGGATAAACGCCAAGGGCCACGACCTGGAGTCGCTCCTGTTTGACTGGCTCGACAAGGTGATGCTCATCCTGGTTGCAGACGGCATCGTGATGTCCGAGTTTTTAGTAAAGATTGACAAAACAAACTGCGACTATGTGCTTGCCGGCGCAGCAAGAGGGGAAAAGCTGGATTTGAAAAAACACGCGTACAAAGTAGAGATAAAGGCTGTCACCTACCACGAGATGTCGGTAAAGCAGGAAGCCGGCAAAACTACTGTAAGGTTCCTGCTCGACCTCTGACAATGCTTATTAGCGCCCCGGCACCGATTGTCCGGTGAAAACGCGATGACCGAGGACAAGATAAACGTCGTAGGAGTAAACGTTCTGAAGCAGAACGGAGTAAACGTTGATGAGGTAGTCAATCTGCTGGTGTACAACGCGTCGGTAGAGTTCACAGCATACTTTTATTTCACGAACCTGCGGGCGCACTGCACGGGACTCGAGGGCGAGGGCATCAAGGGCGTCATCGAGGACGCAAGGATGGAGGATCTAAGTCACTTCGAGTCATGCATACAGCGCCTCTACGAGCTTGGCGGAGCACTTCCAAATGACGCAATTGAATTCATACGGATGTCAGGCTGCGAGTTCTTGCAGCTTCCCATGCCGGCTACAAACCTGCAGGAGATACTGAAAAAGTGTCTACTAGCCGAGCAGGGGGCGATCGTCAACTGGAACAAGATGTGCAATTTGACTATGGGAAAGGACCCGGCGACCTACGACATCGCCAAGGACATACTGAAGGAGGAAATAGAGCACGAGGCGTGGTTCTTGGAACTGCTGTATGGGAGGCCGTCGGGGCACATGCGCAGAAAATACGCCGGCGAGCGGCCGCACACCCACAAGCACTCTAGGGCTCTCTCGCAGCTCTAGTTCTCTTTTTCTGCTTTTTTCACAAAGATGTAGTTCATGACAAACGCCGCGATGAGCGCGCCGATTATGGGGGCCGCCCAGTACATCCAGTGATAGTCCCAGTAGCCTGATACCACCGCGGGGCCGAAGGTCCTGGCTGGGTTCACACTCGCGCCCGTTAATGGGACGCCTACGAGGTGGATCAGGAATATCGTGCCTCCTATAGCTATTCCCGCGAAGCCGGCCGCGGCCTTCTTGTGGACTGCGACCATGAAGATGGTTGTAAGCAGGAAGAATGTGAGTATCAGTTCAACAACAAAGCCCGAGGCGACGCTCGAATCAAGGAATTCGCTTGGGCCTTCCTGCACGCCATAGTTGACTTGCGCGCCAAAAGTCGGGGCTATAGCCGCCAAAGTTGCAGACGCGGCAACTGCGCCTATCAGCTGGAACGCGACGTAGGCTCCACCGTCCTTGACGTTAATGCGCCTTGTAGCCATCATGGCTATGGTGACGGCAGGGTTAATGTGCGTGCCGGAGACGTGGCCAAAGACATAGACCATGAGGCCGATAACTGCGCCGTGGCTGAACGATATTATCAGCAGCGCCTCAGGCCCCATGCTGAGGCCAAACATCGCTATAGCAATAATGATTGAAAGCGGTCCAAAGAAGACCAGCGCGTACGTGCCAATGGCTTCTGCAAGCCACGCTCTTGGGTTTACCACGTGCAATTAACCTCCGGCCAGTCTATATAAAATAATCGACACGTTTCACCGTAGTCTACCCAAACCACTTTTCAAGCGATTGGCTCCTGTTGTACTGGGCTTTGTGCAGGCGGTCAAGGGTGCCGGCGACCCTGTCTGTCGAGAAGCTTTTCTGGACGCACAAGTAGTCCAGCACTTTCTCGCGGTCGACCGGACCAAAGTCGACCCTATCTACGCTTGGAACTTGTGGTCTCAAGAAGATGTCGCGTATCTCTTGGTACGGGATCGCTTGCAGCTGCTCTTTTATCTTCTCGATGTTCTCGATCCTGCCGCTTTCCTTTATCAGCTTGAGTGCGGTCTTGGGGCCTATCCCCTGAAACCCGCCAGGGTTAAAGTCAGTGCCAATCAGTATTCCAACGTCGACCAGCTGGTCGTGGGTAAGGCCGGCCTCTTTGAGAACATTGTCATGCTCGATTATCTCCGGCTCCACGTCGACGTACGCGTTGCGGTTTGGCACCTTGCGCCGGCCGCTCACCGCGAGGTTGCGCACAAGCCTTTTTGCCCCAAAGAGTATCGAGTCATAGTCCTGGCTTGCAGCCGCGTAGGCAAGGCCCGTCTTTGTCAGGTGCGCCGCCGTAGCTTCGCCGTCGGCAGGGGCTTGGATGTGCGGTATGCCAAGCGCCACTAGCAGCTTTTTCGACTCTTCAACCATGGTGTCGGTCAGGACGGAGGTGCGCTTGCCATACTTCACCGCGTCTTCCATCCTGCCTTCTTCTAGCGCCTGATTATACTGCTGCATGGCTTGCTGCTTGACCTGGTGGCGGCGCTCCACTTCCTGCTGCTTCAGCGCGTGCATCTTGCCGTCAAAGACGTAAACGGGCTTGATGTTCTCGATAAGCAGGTTGACATTGCGGTAGAAAAGCCCGCTCAAATGGCTGGTGATCTCGCCCCTTCCGTTCATGAGGGGCTCGCCCGTCGGGCCCCTGATTGTCGCAAGGAACTGGTAGATCGCGTTAAACGCGTCTATCGCAACCACCCTGCCGGAAAGCTCTGCAAGCTTTAGCGGCTGCGCTGTTACAAGCGGCTTTAAGTCGAGTCCCATGCCGCCGTTACTTGCGAAAGGGAAATCTATTATGTTTACTGCCTATAGTTGCGCAGCGTCTGGGCTATCCAGCCGACGTCCTCCCTGCTCTTTGCGAGCCGGCCCAGTTTTATGCAGTCACGAATGTCCCTTGATTTCAGCTTGTTCCACACGGCGTCTGCTATTGCTGCTGAAACGTCGCGAGTCACGCCGTCCCTGCCAAGGATATGGGCGCACACTTCTGCAAAACTTCCAAAGGAGTAGGGCTTGAAGTGGAGCACCATGAACCTCGAGAGAAGCGGAGTAAGCATCCTGTCTGTGCCGTTGCTCGTCGCAAACACCCATGTCTTTAGATGGGTGTTGCGCGTCTTCTGGAACTTGGTCTCTGCCAGGATTCCGGTCTCCATGAGGCTCAAGAGCACTGTCTGGTCCTTTGCCGGCATGTGCTCTATCTCGTCCACTATGAGGTACCTGGGCCTCTTGTCAAACAGGTAGTCTACCATGCCTGACTTGGTGCTGTGGCTTCCAAGCGTGAAAAACGAACGCTCTAGCTTCATGCACTCGAGCATGAAAAGCGTCTTTGCCGAAGCCGGCGGGCCGACAAGCAGTATGTGCACCGGCTTGTCAGAGGCAAGCGACATGCGGAAAAGTCGCTTTACGTCGTCGTAGCCTACTATGCTCTCAAATAATGGCTCGCTGCTCACCGCGCCCTCTACGCGGTACTCAGAGACATCCTCTACGCGCAGGTCTTCTGACACTTGCTTGTGTTCGCAAAGTGTGGTATTAGCGATTCCTGCTAAATATAGGTGCCAACAGGCTCTAATTTTCTAGACCCGAGTATCATGCCGCCGAAAACGAGCGTATCACGGCCAACACGCTCTCACTTAGCTTGAGCGTGTACGCTGCGGCATCGTCTGACGACATCTTTGACAGCTCCTCGAGGAACTGGGTCTTGTCGCGACCGCGCTCGTACATGCCTCCGGATTCTTTTATGCACAGGGGGAATTTCTGCATCTTGATGCCCCCTGAATTCAGGTGCTGGATGAACTTGCGGTACGCGTCCGCGTCGTACCATTCCCGCTTTTGCTCCTCACAGTATGCTATCCACACGTCTATGGTGTTCTGGAAGAACGCCTTGCTGCGTAGCTCTTCAAGAGTCATTCCTGCTAAAAGTCGGCACGCCTCATCTTGGAGCCGCACCTGGGGCAGGCGCCGCCCTTGAACTTGTGGCCGCACGCAATGCATACGTAGCTTATGCCGCTACCGCCGCCCAGCATGCCACCAAATCCGCCGCCCTGGCCGCCCATGCCCATACGGGCCATAGCGCGCCGGCGCACAAAGTACGAGATCCCGAGAAAGACGCCTATTATAGGTATGAGAGTGAGAAATCCGAGGTATGGCCAGAGCAGAAAGTTCAGGGCTATGCTTATCGCAAGCGAAACCATTATCCACATCATTGACTGGGCCATCCAGTTCATATGTCAGAGATAACTTGTCAAGTTTCTTTTATTAAGTTTTCCAAGTCGCAGCCCAAAAGCGCTTAAAAGGACGGCTGGTTCTACCTGCTCCATGCTCCGGGCCCCTGCGCAGCCGGCCATATTTCTGCTCTGCGAGTCGTGCCACTGGTGCGCGACGTTCCTTGACAAGACAAAGGTCAAGGACAGGTGCATAATCTGCTCGGGCGCGTCGCTGTCAAGCTTTCCAATCATGGCCGACGAATCGTTCACCCTCGGCTTTGATGCCAAGCGCGGCCTGGAAATGGACTTTGGCCGGCGCAGGAAATGATCAATTTTCTATCGTGACTTCCAGCCCGTTGCCTTCTCTGTCCCACGCTCCTATCGTCTTGTCCTCGTACGGGAAGCTGATGATTACGGAAACGAGACCGAAAAAGTGATTGAGGTCCTCAAGCGAGGGCCTGTTCGATGCTCCGGGGTGCGAGTGCGCTGTGCCGACGTAGGCTCCGTTCAATGGCAAATCGTATAGCGAGAAGCCGGAGTAAAAAGGCCCGTTTGCAGAAAAGGGCGGGATCACGAGGCCGTCTATTGTCACCACGTTCTCTTTCTTCTTCCCCTGCAGAATCAATATGGCCTCGTTCGGGTGCCAGGTCTTGGCAAAGGAGACGATGCCGTCGGCTGCCTGGCGCGTGATGACTACGCGCCTTCTTGGCCTCTCGCCCTTCTTTTTGAACACCACAAGGATTTTTCTTGCACTGGATATTTTAACATTGCAAAGCAGAATGGATAATAAGCAGAACATCTAAGGGGGAGCTGACGATGACGCGACGATGCTGTTGAAAAAAATAGAGAACAAGATAATCGTCAGAAGGGGCATGGTCGGAAACGACAGGGACGGCACTCCTCTTCTGATAAACGGCAGGGGCGAGGCCTACCGCGTCAACGACACGGCGATTTCATTGTGGCATCTGTGCAACGGCATCACCTTTGACGACCTCTTGCTTGAAGTTTTGCGCATTTCATCCGGCGATGAGGACGACGTGAAAGAGTCGCTTGAGGAAATGGTGTGGCAGTTTCACAAGATTTCTGTCGTGGAAATGAAGGACGGGCTCAGCGCTGCCCACAGATCTGAAACGCGAACATAAAGTAGCCGGCTATTTTTCCGCTGCGCCTGTACGGGTAAAAGTTGCCCCATTCCTTTGGAGCCAGCTCGTGCTTTATCTCCCTGGTCTCTGCCTTTTTCATAGACACCCTGGCAAGCCTGTCTCCAAGTATTGCAGACCACGGCAGCTGCGGCAGCGAATCTTTCTTGTTGACAATCACGGCGACCACGCGGTTGGGGTTTTCCCTGTCAAGGATGATAGAGTAGGCGCAGTCGTCGTTCTCTCCAAACGGGTCGGCGCCACCGAGGGTAAAAGGGTCTATCTGCACGTACTCGCGCAGGCGGTCTCTCAGCGAGTCGGCAAGCCCTGAGGCGATTGCAAGGTCTGTTAGCGTTAGTTTCTTGAGCTCATCAAATGTCGGCGGCCTGGTGGATGTCGCAAGCACGATAGTCCTCTTGAGCACTTGATTATATAATTTTTGAGCCTGCGACAAAGGCATAAATTGACTGGCAATATTACACCGCGTGCCGGGGTACCCAAGCTAGGTAAGTCACGGTAGACCCTAAAAGGGGTCAGCCTCGAGATCTAACAACAGACGCGCTAGCTGATGTCCTTCGGGACTCGAGGGTTCAAGTCCCTCTCCCGGCGCTTTTATCCACAATGAATACCGTTAAAAATGCCCGCGGCTTTGCAGATTCATGGCAAAGGCACCGGACTCGCTTGAGAAGATAGCCGAGGAAGTGACAGGGTGCCCGCTATGCAAGCTGGCAAGGACTAGAAAAAATGCTGTCCCGGGTGAGGGCCAGCTTGCAGCCAAGATAATGTTCGTCGGCGAGGCGCCGGGCAGAAGCGAAGACGACAAGGGCAGGCCGTTCGTAGGCTCAGCCGGGAAGATACTGGACGAGATGCTTGCAAAGGCCGGCATACAGCGATCGCAGGTGTTCATTACAAACGTGGTGAAGTGCCGCCCGCCAAACAACAGGGTGCCGGAAGACGATGAAGTTGCCGCCTGCATGCCGTACCTTGACAGGCAGATCGCGCTGATACGGCCAAGGATAATCTGCATACTTGGCCGGACCGCCTACTCATCGCTTCTGGGCGGGAGCTCTATAACCGCAAACAGGGGCAAGGTCATTGAAAAGGCGGGTCAGAAATATTTCCTGACTATACACCCGGCAGCAGCGATATACAACAAGAGCATGCTCTCGCTCCTTGAGGCCGACCTGAAAAAGCTCGCCAAAGAGGTGCGAAAGGAAGGAAGCGGCGGCTTTTCGCTGGAGGACTTCATGTGACTGCATGCTTGCCAAGCTCATTTTACGGGAGGAAAACGGAAGATGTCGCAAGGGACCTCGTGGGCATGGTTCTTGCCCACACTCTCCGGGTGGGGAGCAAGATGCACCGCCTTGCTGGCGTCATCGTAGAGACAGAGGCGTACGGCCATGCTGACGATGAAGCAAGCCACGCCTATCGAGGCGTGACTCGAAGAAACGCGGTGATGTTCGGGCCGGTGGGCAGGGCCTACGTCTATTTCACCTACGGCAACCATTTTTGTGTCAATGTCTCTGCAAGGCCGCCTGACGCGGCGGCCGGCGCCGTACTGATACGCGGGATAGAGCCCGTTGAAGGAATCGACGTGATGAAAAAGCTGCGCGGCATTGGCGACGTGCGCTTGCTTGCGTCGGGGCCCGGCAGGCTCACGCAGGCATTTGGCATTACACGCGTGCAGAACGGGACCGACATGACAGACTGTGGATCGGAATTGTGCATAGAGAAGGATGCCATGAGGGAGGCGGTAGCCACCCCGAGGGTGGGAATAACAAGAGCCACTGAAAAGAACTGGCGGTTTGTCGACCCCTCAAGTCCCTGCATCTCCCGCAGGATTGCAGGCGTTAGCTGGCAGGTAAAATAGAGCTCCTTTACAGGTTTTTTATGTCAGCCCGAAATGCAATGAAGGTGAAATGATTGACCGCATACAACCTTACAATGGACGACGAGAAATTGGGACTAAAACCTGAAACCCTCTTCAAGATATACGGCGCAATAGAGGCGCAAGCAAGGCAGTCAGCTAAGGCAGACATCAGGCACGAGCTGCGCATATCACAAGACGGCAGAATCAAGACAAGGTTCCACGTGGCCGTGTCTGACCGGATGGCGCCGCACCTGCTGGCTGCAGTGCAAAAGCAGGCAGAAGCCGAATACGGAATCGGATTAAAGTCGTACCTGCACAAGCTACAGGAACAATTGATGGGCCAGATGTTTGTCGGCGCAAGTGACCAGATAAACGTCAAGTTCGGCTAGACCTGCGTTCTATGGAGGACGCGTACTCTTTTTCTATGGCCGCAAGCAACATTTTCCCGTTTATCTTTCCTTTCGACTTTATCATGGCTGCTATTGAAACGCCACCTGCGCCAACTCCTTCCTTGACAAAGCCTTCGGCAAACGCCCTGAGACCCGGTTTTTTTGATTTTTCAAAATGCAGGTCGCACGACAGGACCGGCACTCCGGGAGCAACGGCCCTGACAAGCCCGGCAAGGTCAGACGACCTGTCGGCGGCGACGTATTTCGTGGTTCCGATGGAGATATTTTTCAACGGCAGGCTGAGCCCTTTCAGTAGAGCAAGCACGGCGGCCATCTGGGTGCCGCCTGCAAGCATCACCTTTGCGCCCGACCTGATTGCTCCTGCCGCTATTCCTGCTACCGACGGCATCATAGGGTCGCCGACGAGCGCCACTGCCTCCAGTGGCTTCATTCCACGTCTTGCTTTTGCGCGCGCAAGCGCTTCAACTACCACTTTGTTCTTCAGAGAATGCGGGTTTTCTGGCATGCTGCTGCTCACCTTGAATTTCGCGTTGACGCCAAGCGCCGTCAGGACTGCAAGCGCGGTGGTTGTGCCGCCGGGTATGCTCTCTCCTATCACAACAAGGTCTGACGCTTTTGCAAGCTGCGAGCCGAGCGCTCGGCCGTAGTCAACTGCACTGTGGACATCGTTGATGTCGATGGCATCTTCTGTTGTAATGTTGCCGCCGGGTTTTAGGCCAAAAGAGACTGCCGGGATTAACGGCTTGATCTCTGTCCCTGCCTCAACAACCAAAAGAGGGATTTCTGCCAACGCAAGCACGGCACGGGTTATTATCGCAGGTGTCGGCTTGCCATCTGGAGTAGCAGGCACACCGGGTATACACCTGCATCTGCCATAATGGAGGAACTCTGCGTCTGCCGGCGATGTGCGCTTTACAAGCTCGGGGTTTGCCCCGGCCACCGTCAGGCCGGGTATCTCGCTTGTTGCAGTGTGCGATACGACGCACACAAATGCTGGCCTTGATGCGGCAAACCTTGCAAGTGCATGCTTGGTGCCCTGTATGTCCGGGTACACCGGTCAGTCACCGTGGCCCATGAATTCCAAGAATTCCCTTTCTGTCCGGGGTTGCAGAACATAGTTGAACCTTTTCTCATGCCCTATGGTCGAAGTCGGCGTGGGCCCATAATTGTGCCCCGGATACACTATTAGCTTTTCGTCAAACCCCTTCACCTTTTCAAACAGGCTGCGGTACATCTCTTTTGGGTCGCTTCCCGGTAAATCCACTCTGCCGCAGTTTCCCACGAACAGCGTGTCGCCGGTGAACACGAGCTGGCCTTCCAGGATTAGGCAGATGCTGTCCTTGGAATGGCCCGGTGTGTGCATCACGAGCAGCTTTGTGTTTCCAATGGTTATGATATCGCCGTCTCTAACTGTCATGTCCTTGTCAAGCTGCGATGCTTCATGCTGGACTATTTTTGCGCCTGTCACCTTGGCCACCTGCTCGTTTCCAAGCACATGGTCAAAGTGCGAGTGCGTGTTTATGACGTATTTTGCAGTCCAGCCTTTTTTTTTCAACACGTCGAATATCTCTTCAATGTCCCATGACGGGTCGATAACTGCCGCCTCGTCGGTCTCTTCGTCTGCAATCACGTAGGTAAAGTTGGCCATCTGGCCGACTGGTATCTGCAGTACCTTCAAACCACTCCCCTCTCTGCCTCCGGAGGTATCCCTATATTTTCCACGTACACCGGGCCGGTGTACTTTTTCGCGCTCTTGCCTTCAAGCCCAGCTTTCATGCGGTGGAACGTTACAGTCGCGTCAGCCTTCACGACTTTTTCGTGGATCGCGCCGGTGTTCGGATCGAAGCCCGACGGAACATCAATTGCAAGCACGTACGCCTTTGAGTTGTTGATAAGGTCTATCGCAGCGGCATAGGGCTCACGGATCTCACCGCGTATGCCTGTGCCAAATATGCCGTCTAGGACGATGTCTGCATTTGCAACGCGTTTCTTTATTTCATTGTTGATTTCCCTGCCAAATATTATCTCGACGCTGTCCATTTTCTCGATTATGCCCCAGTTGAGCCGGGCCTCCTCGCTCTTTATGCTCGACGGGTCCCCCAACAGGATGACCGTGGCCTTTGCTCCGTGGCCGGCAAGGTGTCGGCAGGCCACAAAGCCGTCGCCGCCGTTGTTGCCTGTGCCACAAACGGCCACGACTTTCTTGCCCTTGACGTTCTTGAGCCTGCCTACCACAAAATCTGAAATGCCGTGGCCGGCGTTTTCCATCATCAAAAAGCGCTTCATTCCGATAACCATGTGGCCGTTTTCCTCTATCTTGTACATCTGCTCCGACGTTATGGCCCCGCCTTTCATCCGGAAGGCAGCTCATTCTCTAACATAAAAACTAATTATCGTGGAAGCTCCACGGACTTAGGAAGGAATATCGACACTTGATCACCCAATATAATCACTACCACTGTTATCCCCTTCCTTGGTCAACAAAATGGCTAATTATGTGTCAAGGATGAACCTTTATCCATTAGACCGGATGGTATTTCTTGGGTTCTATCCTATCATGACATTGCCATGAGTCATCCTATGCAGCCAGAGCTGTTCTTGGTATGGTGTCAGGTAGTTACACATGTCACAGGTAAGCAAATTCTCCATTAGCTGCCCGGCCTTGGCAGGGACGCCAACGGTGATTATGTCATCAAACTGCATTATCTGGCAATTCTGGTATTCGTGTTTTGATTTGGTGAAAGATCTTATTGCATCAATTACACTATTCTTATCAACAATTGCATTGTGGCTACTTCTAACGAAAATTTCATCAGTTTCCAATACGATGTAGGTTTCATGGTTGACATGTAGATTCAATTGGAGGTAATCATAAAGAGCCTCCGCCAAATCTGGGTCAGTAGAACAGCTAATGGTTAGGCTCGTAGCAGAGTCAGCCATATGACGTTATATATCTATGACTGGCAAGTGATAAATATTACCCACGGGTCGATCCAACGTCGAACATTTCGGGTGTTTGGTACGAAACTAGTCCGGACCCCTCTAGAATGAGAACACCCGTCAATGGAGACATTTTTACTCCACAAGTAGGAGGTCTGACATATGCCGGGTGGTAAATGGACACCTGACGACAAAATACGGATAGTGCTGGAATCGCTGACCACAAACATCACCGTAGCTGAACTGTGCAGAAAGTACAACGTAAACCCAAACCAGTACTACGTCTGGAAACAACGCTTCATCGACGGCGGAAAAGCTGCTTTATCACACAAACCCGGTAAGAACCAGGTAACAAAAGAGGCAGAAATAGAGCGCCTGAAGAAGCTGATTGGCGAGCAGACGATAGTCATAGACGCGTTTAAAAAAACGTTAGAAGCAGCGAGGAGAGGCTAGCCGTGGTACATGAGATAACCAATGCAGGACTGAGCTTGAGAAAGGCGCTGTCGTACGCAGATTGCAGCAATAATCTGTACTACCACAAACCAGAACCAAGGGATGTCCGGTTTGACCAGCAGGTACTGGAAAAGACCCGGGAAATAGCTGTACAGAGACCGACCTACGGTACCCGGAGGATGGCAGCCATGCTCACAAGGACACTTGGAAGGCCAGTCAACCGAAAGCGCGTACAGAGGATATTCCGCAAGCTGTGCTACGTGACGCCATCGAGAACCAAGAGGGAAATCATACGCTCAAAAGAAAAGCCGGTAAAAGCCACCCGGCCAAACGAGGTTTGGGAAGTAGACATGACGTACATATGGTGCGGCATTGACGGCTGGGGATACCTGTTCAACGTGTTTGATGTCTATACACGGGAATGGGTTGGCTATTGCTTTGATTTGTCTGCAGTCAAGGAAAACGCCATAATATCGGTGGAAAATGCCCTGGTGAGCCACGGAGACGTGGTACCGGACAAGCTCACCCTACGCGCAGACAACGGCTCCCAGTACACGTCCAACGCCTTCCGAAAGTCCCTGTTGGTACTGGGACTGAAACTGGAACACACCGCCTTCAACACGCCGGAGCAGAACGGGCACATAGAGTCGTTCCACAAGACGCTAAAGAAGGAATACATCTGGACCATGGATTTCCAGAACTACCAGCAAGCTGAAGCTGCAATCAAAGGAGCGTTCCTTGACTACAACCAGTGCAGGATCCATTCTTCGCTCGGGTATCTGACACCGTACGAGTTCATCGCCCGACTGAAAACACAGGTGATAAATAGTGCCTGAAAGTACCCCTAAACTGATGCAAAAACCGTTCTCAAAGTACGGGGTCCACTCCAAAACATAGTCACTACTTATTCCACGTGCGGAAGCCATTAACAGAGCTAATTGTGCTCAACTCACGCATACTAAGCGATTATGTTGGTAGCATACGACTACAAAACGTTAGTTCTTGTTGGAAACTCCCTCCCGCGATGCCGTCCTATGGATACGCGAAGAGGCGTTGCTAAGAGCATTGGTAGTTGGGATAGCTTTGATGATTTACATGGCTCGATGAATAAAGAAGCGGGAGAGCCAATCGCGTTGATTAGCTCGGACTAGTTCTTTGCTGTTCCCGAGGAGGTAGCTACGCAATGAGTAGTTCAAGCTGGATGGGTGTCAAATTAAACGACGTGCCTGGAAACGCGGCTTCAATTTGGCATTTGATATTTAATGCTAGTATGATTTAATTAGGACTCAACCATTGACCGGTTTTAGGACCAAGTGGTCAATGAGTGGCTCCAGAGAGTGTCCAAGGCGATTCAAGTACAAGGGATAAACTACTGAAAGAACTGGAGAGACTTGGATGCAACGTACAAGAACTTGGTACTCTGTCCACAAAGGCTCTTGAAAGCTTGCGGATGGGCATTCGCTCAAAATTCGCTAATTATGTAGATACTGCAGGCGATCAAGACCTTAGCAGAGCAAAGATCGCAAAAGGCTTGGCTGCCCAATATCGCACCAGCGGAATATCTGGCATAGGAGCCTTCTCAGAAATATGTCATCAGTGGAGAGCAGAGACCACAGCAGCTGTATACCGCCTTCAGCAGATTTTGGAAATGATCGACAATACATATTTTGAATACCTCAATCTCGGTCATGAAGGGTTCGTCAAGAAATATTCCTAGAACTATTGGATACGAAGGGCTTCTTTGGTACCGTGGGTTTGGTGTCCCGCTCTGTCTTCGTGCCCAATGTTGACGTCAAACGCGAAAAATCACCCATTATCTCGGCTGTGTCTCTTTCTTCAGTCTCTCGACGAGAATTTTAGCCAGATCGTTGCCAAGGAAATACAGTAACATCCCTTCAACCTCTTCGGATGAATAGTAATGATTGCTGTCCAAGACAACGCCTCTCCTTTCGATTGCGTCGAAAAACATCTTTGCTACATCCGGCCCCAAAACATCAGGCCAGACGCGGGCTTCTCTGATAAAATCCCCCCGGAAAGTGGATCCTTGATTCGCGTTACTTTGGGGGTTCACTCGAATACTGAATTTTTCCTCTACTAGATAAAGACTTTCATAAGTATCATCTTCTGGGAGGGGTGAATTCTGGAATTTCTCAAAGATTCTCAACATGTTATGTATTGAAGAGGTGCCCTTGCTAATGCACAAAGAAGTGAATACAGAAAGTTTATAGTTCTTCTTGGGCATCTCCGCATCGATGGCGTCGAACCTTGACCAGTTCTGCTCTCAAATATTGAGCCTAAACAGGGGGATAAGGTACGTCGGCATAGCAAATAAGGAGCCCAAGCTTCTTAGTAGCGCCTATCGTAAGGGTCTTACACCGTTATTGACCGTCGAAGAGACCGAGAAATCGATCTTGCAGTCTCTACTTAGAATGGGCACCCGTGAAACACTTGAGAACAAGCTCGGCGAAACTTTCTATGCACTTGCGATGTACAAGAAAGTCAAGCGCGCGAGCATACCAGTGCGACGGGCGTCAAGAATCACTCACATACTGATGGTTTCCTTCGATGTTGAAGTAGACCATGAACCGATTATTCTCAAAGAGATATTACCGGCACTCGAACAGCTTCCTCTGTAGCCAAATCTGAGGCGATGCTACAAAATCACTACTTTTGTTGAACAAACTAATTCCCGAATCTGTGGCCTAGATACCTCGAACTGCCAAACCAGACACCATATCCTATTAACCCATATGTGACGGGTAGCAAGTAAGGTTCCCAGTATCCCAAGGCATACGGCCAATGGTTTTCCAACATAAGCCAAGACATCAGGGTATCAGACTTGCTACCGCCTGCATTGCAAGGGAAATCCGCGCACAAAGCGCTTCCCAGCAATAACCGAAACTGGTGGTAGACAGCCAAACCAGTATTGCGGCAGTTATTGAGGCAGGAATCCCAAACATTTGGCTCCTGGCCGCCGCGATGGCATTCACAGTCTAAGTTATTCACGACATACTGATAAGACTAGAGTTTAGAACGCCCGCCGCACCCTCTTGAGGCCCAATAACGGCACGGTGTAAAATGCATAAAATGACCAGTGTTTTGCGGGGATTTTTACCCTCATAAACTAATTTTCGCTATCCCTGGCTAGGAATTCTTTCAGCCCCGGGTCGATGCTTGCCACGTCGCCAAGCGTCATGTCGCCGGGCCTACCTTTCCTGACCCACGTGATGTAGCCGTCGTTGTCAACGATTATCGTTTTTGAGCGCACCAGGTACCGCAGGATGACATTTATCTTATACGCGCTCATGGACGGCAAGAGCCCACCAAGGTCGCGCAAGCGCGGATAGCCATCAAAATTCCTGACTACTTGAAGAAATTCTTCGACTTCCTGCTCCGTTATCTCGTTTGCCGGCCTTGCTTTCCTGTCGGGCTTTCTGCGCTTCATTTCAGGAACGGGAACTCGAGCGTCGACTTTTCAAGCCCTAACACCGGCACGTAAAGCGACTGGGCGTCGCCGCCAAGGTTGTCGACATAGGAAAAGTCGCCGGTAAGTCTCCTGAGCTGGATGAACCTTTTTGCCGGCTTGCCTTGTTGCACCACATAGTGCACTGTGGAACTTCCGACAGCGCCTGTCTGTATGAAGAGCACGTCCTTGCCGCCGTGGGTTATGTGGTACAACATGGGAACTACGCCTAGCATAGATTGCGACGAGTAGATGATGACCTTGAGCATGTCTCCAAGCTCTTCGTATTTGAGGTAGACGATGTCTGACACGCCGGGGGTATGACGGCTACTACATATTTCCTTTTTGTATGGACTCGCTTATCCGCTTCTCCGCGGCCCTCACATACTCATCGTTAGTGTCAAAGCCGACATAACGCCTGCCTGCCTGCGAGGCGGCGACGCAGGTGGTGCCAACACCACAGAACGGGTCGAGCACTACGTCTTCTGCAAAAGTGTACAGCTGGATGCACCTGTAAGGCAATTCTACCGGAAAGGGTGCAGGGTGGCCGACCCTCCTTGCCGACTCGGCGGGAAAATCCCAGACACTTTTTGTATACTTCAGGAACTGCTCCTTTGAAATGGTGCTCTTTTTGCAGCCTGCTTTACGCGAGAACTCACCCTTTGAAAACACCAATATGTATTCGTGCACGTCCCTCAGGGTGGGGTTTGACGCCGACTGCCAACTTCCCCAAGCGGTAGAGGTCCCAGCGCTTGAGCCCTTGTTCCATATGACCTCTCCGCGCATCTGAAAGCCGGCCGCAAGCATATCTTGTATAACGTAGCTGTGAAGAGGTATGTACGGCTTTCTCCCGAGGTTTGCGACGTTGATGCACACACGCCCGCCGCCAACCAGAACACGGAAAAGCTCTGCAAAGACGCGCCGGAGGAGCGACCTGTACTGGTCGAGGGTGAGGTCGCGGTCGTACTTCTTTCCCGCGTTGTACGGTGGGGAGGTGACTGCAAGGTGGACGCTCCTGTCGGGCAGTTCGCTCATGCTCTCGCTGCTCTTGCAAAACACGCGGTCGACAGATTCCTGCGGCACGCGATTTTCTTGCTCGCCTGCCAAGCTTTCAGCCTTTGGAGGATAGAGCTTGCGGCCGTAAAACGCGGACGAGTCATGGCTTTCCCTCCGCGACACCCCAAAATCACTGGTCTTGGTGGGAGCGCGCCTTGCCAACGCATTCTGGAAGCAGTCTACTCCTTATAACCTTGCAAGGACCGGTGGTTTCGCATAGTACTTCTCTCTATGGCCTGGCTTCACGGCGCGCTTTTATACAATTTTCTTGAAGGTTGGTCGAGCATTGCGGAAGGCAGAGAATGTTGGATGAGGACATCAAGATAGAAAACCCGGGCAAGGAAGATGAAAACTGGTTTGCTGAAGTCCTAAACAAGGCCAAAAAGCTGGCAGGGGTGGATTCGGTGAACGTGAACTCCGGGGAAAGGTACGCGCAATCTGACTATGTCCTGCAGAGTTTATTGGCTTCATTGAATCCTGCAAAAAGTGACGAGCGCAACGCGATGATGTAAAGCACCGCACTGAGGCAGCTGCCGACAAACTCGCGCGTTAGAATAAACGCTGCTGCTGATTGATGAACACGCGGAGTCACAAAGATATTTATGCAATACGTCTTTCTGATAGAAGCGGATACTTTTGGCCGACGCCATATCTCACGACGTTCTGATAATTGGATCCGGCCTTGCAGGCCTGCGTGCCGCGATATCGGCAGCTGCCGTAGACAGGAACCTGAGCGTCGCAGTGCTGTCAAAGGTGCAGGTGATGCGCTCGCACTCTGTGTCTGCAGAAGGCGGCACGGCGGCGGTGCTGTACGAGGAAGAGGGCGACAACGCTGAATCGCACGTGTACGACACGATAAAAGGGAGCGACTTTCTTGCAGACCAGGACGTGGCAGAGCGCCTCGTGCGCAACATGCCCTTTGAGATATACCAGATGGACCACTGGGGTATGCCCTGGTCCCGGCGCAAGGATGGTAGGATAGCACAGCGCAAATTCGGCGGCTACTCGTTCCCGCGTGCAACATTTGCCCAGGACAAGGTCGGCTTTTACCTGATGCAGACGCTGTACGACACTTGCCAAAAGTACGACAACATTCACTTTTACAACGAGTGGTTCTGCACGTCGATATTGCGCGACTCGGCATTCCGGGGCATGTCTGCCATCGAAATGAAGACCGGCGACTTTACCGTCTTCAAGGCGCCGGCAGGGATAATATGCACTGGAGGCGCCGGCAGGATATACAGCTTTTCCACCTACGCGTTCTCGTCGACTCCTGACGGCCTTGACATGGCGTTTCGGGCCGGGCTTCCCATGAAGGACATGGAATTCGTCCAGTTTCACCCGACAGGCATCATGCCTTCCGGGATACTGATAACTGAAGGCGCAAGGGGTGAAGGAGGCTATTTGGTAAACAACAAGGGCGAGCGCTTCATGAGCAGGTACGCGCCCGGCAAGATGGAGCTCGCGCCCCGCGATGTGGTGTCGCGTTCGATGATAAAGGAGATCCAGGGAGGCCGTGGCTTCAAACACGAGACGGGTTACGACTGCCTAAAGCTCGACCTGACACACCTTGGAGCCGAGCGCATAAAGGAGGTCCTTGCAGGCATACGAGAAATAGGCATCAAGTTCTCCGGCGTAGACATCATCGACGAGCCCATAGAGGTGAGGCCTGTGTGCCACTACATGATGGGGGGCATCCACGCAAACGTTGACGGCGCCACGGAGCTTCCCGGCCTCTGGGCCGCAGGCGAGGCTGCCTGCAACAGCACGCACGGCGCAAACAGGCTCGGCGCTAACTCGACTTCAGAGTGTATAGTCTGGGGCAGGATTACGGGCGAACTTGCAGCCAGGCACGCGGCGGCAGAAAAGTTGCGCGTGTCTGACATTTCTTACGAACAAGTCGCCGCAGAAGAAAAGCGCATCTACGACGGGATTTTCCGGGGCGCCGGTGGCGTCAACCCGTATGACGTACGCAAAGAACTGACAGACACGATGGATGCAAAGGCTTATGTTTTCAGGAACGAGGAGAATCTGTCGTCTGCATTGAAAAAAGTGCGCGAGCTCAAGACAGCCATGTGGAAGCACGTCGACGACAAGGCCAAGGAGTACAACACCAACTTTACAAACGTCATGGAGATAGACTCCATGCTCCGCACCGCCGAGGTCGTCCTGGTGGGCGCACTTAACCGCAAGGAGTCGCGGGGCGCGCACGCGCGCATAGACTACCCGACTCGGGACGACGCGAACTTCTTAAGACATACGCTCGCTTACCACACCCCGGATGGACCGCGCATGGACTGGCACCCGGTAACGTTCACACGTTATGCGCCGGTGGAGAGGAAGTACTGATGGAAGTCTATGACCGCAACAACCGCGAGGGGCTCAAGGGCTGGCTAAACCCTGGCCGCTACGGTTGGGAGCGCGTATCTTACTGGCTGCAGCGGCTGACAGGGGTGGGCCTGCTTGTGTATTTTGTCGGTCACGTCTATGAGACCAGCAGCCTCACGCAGGGCTTTGACGCGTGGAACGCGATGCTGGAGCTGACGCAGACGCCGCTGGGCCACATGATACTGTTGCTTGTAATCGGAATGAGTACGTTCCATTCTGCAAACGGTATACGCCTGATATTCACACACGGTGGCAAGGGCCTTGGCAAGCCGGGCAGACCAGACTACCCATACGACCCAGTTTCGCTCAATTATAGGCAAAAGTCCGGCATATGGGTAGCGCTAATATTGGCTGCAGTCGCAATGCTGTACGGAGCTTCAGTTCTGTTTGGAGGCGAATAAGGTGCTCAGAGAAAGCCAGATAATGAAAATCCACTACATGACAGGCATAGCAGCCCTGTTCGTGGTGGCGGTGCACATACTCATGCGACTGGTCATGCCGTTCAACCTCAGCCTCGAGTTCGACAACGTTATCCTGAACTACCACAACCTACCCTACGCCGTTCTGCTGGAGTCGATACTGGTGCTTATTGCGATACACGGCTTTAACGGGCTTCGGGTCATCCTGCTTGAAATGCGGCAGAGCAGGGGTTGGGAGAATTTCGTGACCGTCGTGACGATAGTTGCAATGATGGGCGTAATAGCGTACGGTACGCGCACGATAATCGTAGCCAACGGGCTATCACTTGGTTGATTACAGTGACAGAGACAATAGAAAAAATCGAACGTCTAGACAAAAAGCGTGCAAAGGAGCACGTGGGAAAGGAGATCCTGCGCTCGTCTATAACGCTCAAAGTCTTCCGGGCGAACAGGGCCGTCGGCGAAGCGGCGAGATACGACACGTTTGAGGTGCCGGTCCAGCGTTCGACGACTGTCCTCGACGCGCTGCTCTGGGCAAAGCAAAACACCGATCATAGCATAG
This sequence comes from Nitrososphaera sp., assembly GCF_036397675.1. Taxonomy (GTDB): domain Archaea; phylum Thermoproteota; class Nitrososphaeria; order Nitrososphaerales; family Nitrososphaeraceae; genus Nitrososphaera. Next base: position 20,702 of record NZ_DASWIL010000025.1, read on the forward strand.
GCATCAGGTACTCGTGCAGGATGGCGTCATGCGGCTCGTGTGGCATGAAAATCAATGGCATACCGCGCCTTGCCTGCTACACCAAGATGTCCGAGCTTGAGGGGAGTACCATAACCTGTGAGCCCCTTGCCAACTTTCCACACTTGCGCGACCTTGTCACAGACTTTTCGCAGTTCTTTGCGCACCACAAGGACATGAAGCCCTACATCCAAAACAGTGACGCGGACTTGGACGCCAGCCAGATAACAAAGCTGTCAGAATATTTGCAGATGCCGGAGGACGTGGATAGATTCCTCCAGTTTTCGTATTGTATCAAATGCGGGCTGTGTTATTCCGCGTGCCCTACCGTCGCGATGGACATAAAGTTCCCCGGCCCGCAGGCGCTAGGGCAGGCCTACCGCTACTTTGCTGACAGCCGCGACACCGCACCAAAGGAGAGGCTTGACCTGGTGGACGAAAAGCACGGCATATTCCGTTGCCACTTTGCCGGCTCGTGCAGCACGGTGTGCCCCAAGGGGGTAGACCCCGCGCTTGGCATACAGTTGCTCAGGGGTCACCTGCTTGGATTTTCAAAAAACGAGAAAAAAGTTGCAGAGCTGAAGGACCGAAGCAAGGCCTAGGCGGCCTTTGCAGGGTACTTGCTCTCGTTGACCTGCTTATTTATGGCGTCGGCCATAAAGTGGTTGCTCACCTGCACCTTGACCTCGTTTATTCCTTGCAGCTTGTAGATGTTGTCCCTGACGTCTTGGGCTATCTTGAACCCGAACACCGCCGGGCAGAACGGGCTCGTCAGATGCAGGTCGACTGCGACTTTTCCAGAGTTAATGTCGACCTTGTCCACAAGCTCCAGCTCCATTATCGACACCCCTATCTCGGGGTCAACTATCTTGGTCAGCTCGTCAAAGATCTTCCTGCGTGTCGCTTGTAGGTCGTCGCCCTTTGGGACGGTATCGGTGCCACTCATGATACAAGTACGTCGTGCAAAACAGTATTTATTCATTGACTAGAGGAAGAGTATGTGCGCCTGGCCGCAATCCTGCACCAGCCTGCACGCTATTGCTTCCCTGCTTGCTTCGTTCACGGGCTCTATGAGGTCTTTTGTGACGACATCCTCCTTCTGCCCTGCATAAAATCCGAGCACCACCACAAACTGCGTCCCGCCTGGTTGCGAGCGGAGGAATAGCAGCTGCTTGCCGTCAACTGCAAGTGAGTTGCAGGTTGAGAGGTCGCTCGGGTACTCTATGAGGCGAGTTGGCTGTGCCAGCGCGGATTCCATGTAGACCTTATCACTAGTTGGCTTAACTTTGCGCAAGCTAGCTCGCGTTCACAAAGCGGTGGACGCAAGCTAGCTGCTGTAAAATATTAAAATAAAGCACTCGACGATGCACCTACATGTACCGCTCACGGCCCAAGGGCAGGATGGATGACGACATGCTTGCGTTCCTCTCGTCTATTCCACACGACCAGTCCATACTGTACTACGACATCGTTGGGAGCGAGGCACACTCTGTCATGCTTCACGAGCGGGGCATAATATCGCTTGAAGAGCTAAAAAAAATACTTGTGTCCCTTGAGGAAGCGAAAAAGAGCCCGGGCCTAGTCGACACGGAGGGTGCGGAGGACATCCACGAGGCGCTGGAAGCGTTCGTAATAAAGCAGGCCGGTATGGGCGCAGGCGGCAAGATGCACACCGCACGGTCGCGGAACGACCAGGTTGTGCTTGACATGCGCATGAAAGTGCGCGACGACATCAACGGCCTTTGCGCATCCATCATAGCTCTGATAGACTCGCTGATTAAACAAGCGAGCAAGAACCGCGACGCCGTGATGCCGCTTTATACACATATGCAGCAGGGACAGCTCGGGACATTTTCGCATGTCCTTCTAGCGTACGCGGACGCGCTCTTCCGGGACCTTGAGCGCCTCTACCAGTGCTTTGGCCGGATTAACCAGTCGCCACTTGGAGCCTGCGCAATAGGCGGGACTAGCATCGACATCGACCGCAAGCGCACGGCGGTCCTGCTCGGCTTTGACGGGCTGGTGCGCAATTCAGTCGACGCTACGACTTCACGCGACACGTTCGTGGAATACGTCGCGTCGCTTTCGATACTGTCCACCACGCTTGCAAGGATGGCCGAGGACATGATAATCTGGTCCACGGCTGAATTCGGGTTCGTCGAGCTTGATGACCGGTATAGTTCAACGTCCAGCGCCATGCCGCAGAAAAAGAACCCCGACCCGCTTGAGCTTGTCCGGGCCAAGTCCGCGATCATGGCAGGCCGGCTTGTATCGATGCTCGGGATAACAAAGGCACTTCCCTCCGGCTACAGCCGCGATCTGCAGGACCTGAAGCCGCAGTTGCTCGAGGCGTCCTCGGCTGCTATCAGTACAGTCCAGGTGGTGGAAGACGTCATCGATACTTTGCAGGTGCGCAAGAAGAGGATGCTCGAGGTATCAAAGACAAGCTACGCCGTATCGCTTGACATCGCCGAACTGCTCGTCGCAAAGGGATTGCCTTTCCGCAATGCGCATAAAATAGTCGGCGCGCTTGTAGCAAAAGCAGCCGCTAAAGAAGCGTCGCTTTCAGCAATTACAATCAAGGACGCCGCTGCAGTGCTAAAGAAGGTCAAGCCGGAAAAAAAGCTCGGAGCAGTAGAGCTAGCGCGGATTGTAAAAGGCATGACGCCCGCAAAATCCATAGCATTGCGCAAGTCTGTCGGCTCGCCAAACCCAAAGGAGCAGGACGAAATGATAAAGATGGCCCGGTTAAAACTCGCCGGCTACAAGGCAGGCGTCGGCAAAAGGACGAAATTCGTGCAGGGCTCGCTTACGAACCTGGCAAAAACCGTCGACAAGTACATCCACTCGTGACAAAATAGACTGGCCCCGCACATTTTCCCATTCTTTCGGGTGTTTTTCGTTTTTTCCTAGCTCGATTAGAGCGCTTTCAGTCAGGAAATGTTATGAAATACGCTATTTTAGTTGCGATAAGGTTTATATCGAGTCCGAATACTGTTGGATATAGCAGAAATGTCGCTAAAATCAGACGACCCGAACTATTACGCTCACATGTACAACAGAATGGGGGGCCAGGACGCGGCCACGTCGAGCAGGAAGGTTAGGATACTCGACAGCACGCTGAGGGAGGGCGAGCAGCACCCGGGGGTCGCGTTCACCATCAAGCAGAGGATCCAGATAGCTTGGATGCTTGACTCTTTTGGCGTCGACCAGATAGAAATAAGCCCAGTAGTGTCGCCGGATCACGTCGTGGCGACAAAGACCATAATCAAACAGGGCCTCAAGGCCGACATCGTGGCGCACGTGCGGGCGATAAAGTCTGACGTCGACACTGCCATCAGCTGTGGCGCGACTTGGGTCGCCACCTACATGGGCATTTCTGACATACACCTGGCTGCAAAATTAAGGATAAGCAGGGAGGAGGCGAAAATCCGCGCGCTTGAAGTCGCCGATTACATCAAGGCACACGGGTTGAAATCGCGCTTTACGATGGAAGACGCAAGCAGGACCGAGCCGGAATTTCTTGTGGAAATGTGCAAGGAGATGAACAGGCGGGGCATCGAGAGGATAAGCATACCCGACACGGTGGGCATCATGCGCCCGAGGGGCATGTACCAGCTGGTGAGGATGGTCTACGACAACATCGACAGGTCAAGGACTTCGCTTGACGTGCACTGCCACAACGACGTGGGGCTTGCCCTTGCCAATGCGCTGGCAGGTTGCGAGGCAGGAGCAGACCAGATACACACAACAATCGACGGCTTTGGCGAGCGCACAGGAATCCCGTCGCTTGCCGAGACAGCGGTCGCGCTCTCGCTCATATACAGGTCAAACAACGACCTGCGCCTGCACATGCTTAAGGACCTGTCAAAGACGATTGCAGAATACATCGACCTCGGCATACCCGAATCAAAGCCGGTCGTTGGCGACAGCGCCTACAAGCACAAGGCAGGAACTCACCTTGCGGCCATACTGCGCAACCCCGCCGCGTACGAGATAATCGAGCCAAAGATCGTAGGAAACAGGCGTAAGATCGTGTTTGGCGAACTTGCCGGCAAGAACGGCGCCGCCTATTTGCTCTCGCTGCTCGGCCTTGAAACGACCAAGCATGAGGCAGAGCAGCTTGCGCGGGGTCTCAAGGAGCTGCGTATGGGCGACATACTGGAGCTATACCTGGACGACAGGCTCGAGAGAAAGATACTTAATGACGAGCCGATGAAAGTAGGCAAGAAGGAATAAGGAAATGGTCAGCTGTCCAGAATGCGATGCGGAGATAAAGGTCCCGACTGACTCTATAGAGGGCGAGATTGTCACCTGCCCGGACTGCGGCGCCAGCTACGAGCTGGTCAAGGGCGCAAATGGGTTTGACATAAAACCAGCTCAGGTTGTCGGAGAGGACTGGGGACAGTGAGCGCCGGCAACGGCAACACCCTTGCGATTCTATACGACACCATCCGGTGGGAGGAAAAGGCCCTCCTAGAGGCGGCCAGAAAAAAGGGCGTCTCCGTGGAAAACGTTGACGTCAAAGGTTTACGCTTGAGGCTTGACGGCCATTCTGATTTTGAGGGCAAGGTCGTGCTCCAACGCAGCGTGTCTTACTTCAAGAGCCTGCACGCAACTGCGGCATTGGAAGGGCTCGGGGCGAAGGTGATAAACCCATTAAAGGTGGCAGGCATCACTGGTAACAAGCTGTTTGCCCACATGGAGCTGGAGAAAGCCGGCGTCAGGACGCCAAAGGCGATAACCGCGTTTTCAGAAGAGTCTGCCATTCAGGCGCTTGACGAGTTTGGTTACCCTGCCGTAATAAAGCCAACCATCGGCAGCTGGGGCAGGATGATAGGGCTCTTACGCGACAAGGACGCGGCGCGGGCAGTCATCGAGGATAGGGAGCACATGTTTCCGCTGTACCACATCTACTACTTTGAAGAGTTTGTCGAGCGTCCTCCGCGGGACATCCGCGCAATAGTTGTCGGCGATAAAGTAGTTGCCGCAATCTATCGATACTCCGGCGACGGCGAGTGGAAGACCAACATGGCGCTAGGAGGCAGGGCAGAGGTCTGCCCGATCACGAGCGAGCTTGACGACATCTGCATGAAGGCCACCCTGGCAGTAGGTGGCCAGGTGGTGGGAGTTGACCTCATGGAAGGCAAGGATGGATTGATGGTGCACGAGGTGAACAACACGACAGAATTCAAGAACACCGTCAGGACAACCGGCGTTGACATCCCAGGCCTAATGATTGATTACGCCCTGTCGCTTTACAAAAGGTAGGAAAATTGGTATCGCCAAGCTACGCCGTCGAGCTTTTGCAGAAGGCGCTGGAACTCTACACGCCTTCAAGGTCTGAAGCTGCGCTAGCAAACCTGCTGAAGGACAAGTGCACGAACGAGCTTGGCTTTGAGCAAGTGTCAATAGACAGCGTCGGCAACGTCATTGCTTCAAAGGGGACGGGCGAGCCCCGAATACTGCTCTGCGGCCACATGGACACGGTGCCGGGGCAGGTGCCTGTGCGCATCGAGGATGGCCACCTGTACGGCCGGGGCGCATCTGACGCCAAGGCCCCACTCGTCGCCATGCTCTTGGCCGCATCGCAGTTCCCGAAGCAGAGCGGAACGGTCATCTTTGCCGGCGTAGTCGACGAGGAGGGAAACGCCACCGGCGTCAAGCACCTAGTGAAAAGCAAGCTTGCAGTAGACTATGCGATGTTTGGCGAGCCTTCCGGCATAGAAAACATCACGATTGCGTACAAGGGCCGGCTTGCGTTAAGGCTGACGTGCGACGTGGGCGACAGCGCACACGCAAGCGCGCCTTGGCTTGCCCGCAACTCAGTAGAGGAGATGTATGACTTTTGGGAGGAGATAAAGTCAGAGATAGAGCGCGTTGGGAGCGCACCGAACAAGGCCAACTCTATCAGCTGCAGCCTCACAGAGATAAGCGGCGGCTCCAGCCACAACGTCACTCCGCAAAAGTGCAGGATAACGATCGACATGCGCATTCCAACGATAACGACCTGCCAGAATGTGCTTGACATTGTCGACGGCGTAATAACGCGGGTTGCAAAAGAAAAAGGCGTAAAAGCCACGTACCGCATAGAGGATAATACTGAGCCCTTTGAGGCAGACCATTCATCCGCGCTTGTCAGGGCGCTGTCGTTAGGCGTGCTTGACGTGCGCAAGAAGAGGCCGACGCTTTTGCGCAAGACCGGCACCGGCGACATGAACGTGCTGGGCAACGCGTTCAAGGTGCCTGTAGTCACGTACGGCCCGGGAGACCCACATGCCTCGCACACCGCCAACGAGCGCGTGAACATCGAAGAATATGTCGCCAGCATCGACGTGTTCAGCAGGGCGCTGTTCCACATGTCGCGCATACACCAGATGCGCAAGAACAAAAAGTAACATCATATAGGTCGCTGGCTTTTCATCTCCAATGCTCTGGTTCGTGGGGACTGGCATCAACGGCCACCTTGGCCTTAGCCTTGCCGCAGTTGATGTCCTGAAAAAGTGCGATATCGTCTACGTCGAGAGGTTCACAAGCCTGCTCGGCCAAACCGACCTTGCCGGGCTTGATGCCGTCGCTGGCAAAAAGGCCGTGCCGGTGCAGCGCTGGTTTGTAGAAGACGGCCGGGAGATACTTGACGCTGCACGGGGGAAACAAGTTGCGCTTGTAACCTACGGCGACCCGCTTATTGCAACCACACACAGCGAGCTACGCGCAAGGGCTGCCAAGAACTCGATAAAGACGAGTGTGCTCCATGCCGCGTCCGGCATCGCCTCCATAATGGGCGAGTGCGGACTGCACATGTACAAATTCGGCAGGACCGTGACGATGATGTCAGAGCCCAACTCTGCAATAAGCGTCTACAACACTATCTTTGACAACTTGCTTGCCGGATGCCACACGCTTGTCCTGACGGAGTATAGCCACGACGAGGACAAGGGTGCATTCTTCCTTGACCCGTGCGCCGCGGTAAAGATGCTGCTTGAAGTCGAGCGTGACCAGCGCCACCATGTAATATCAGAGGAAACTTTTGTGGTAGTCGCGTCGCGGATGGGCGCAGAAGACCAGAGCGTCGTGTCAGGCAGGATAAAATCGCTTGCAGGCGTCGGCTTTGGGGAAGGGCCACACTCTGTCATAATACCGGGGCCCCTGCACTTTACAGAAGAAGATGCGCTTGAAGCCCTCACCATGAGCCTCGACCCGCCTTCTGACAATTCTAAAGCCATCAAGCGCATTTCATCACAGATGGTGGAGCGCTACGCACCAAAGGCAAAGGAGGCTCTGCAGCAGATGCACAACATCCTCCGCTTGGAGCAGGGCGATAAGAAGGGCATGTTCGAGGTACTGGACAACGCCGAGCTTTACATCGCCGACGCCGAGCGGTTCCTGTTGCAGGGCAAGCACGAGCTTGCAGTCCTCAGTATGGGGTACGCAGAAGGCCTCATCGACGCGCTGCGATTCCAGAAGGGAATCAACCCTTGGAACCCCTGAAATTATATATATGTGGTTGGCCGGTGGAAGAGGTTGTGTCAAGTCAGGGCGAAAGTCTTCTTATGGAAGGCAAGGTGGCCGGGTTCAACGAATGGAGGATGAAGAACCTGACAGTCAAGCTTGACTTTTCTGGCAGGAACTTTGCAGGCAAGAACCTTGCCGGCGCCCACCTCAACGGCGCGGTCGCGCCAAACGCCAACTTTGCCGGCGCAAACCTTTCAGGAGCAAACTTTGTGCAGGCTGACCTGAACGGCGCAAATTTCGAACGGGCCAACTGCACGGAGACGCTGTTCATGTACGCAGAGATGAAGCAGGCCAAGCTCGCAGGAGCCGACGCGACGCGTGCAAACTTCATGTGGGCAAACCTGCAGGGGGCCAACATGACTTCAATGAAAATGTCCCGGACAGTGTTCGTGGAGGCAAACTTGACAGGGGCTTCAGTTGAAGGCACGGACAGCGCGGGCGCGCACCTGAAGTACGCACGGCTCGAAGGCACGCCTTGGGCCGGCAACCGCTAAGCACGCCTGCACATCTGGACAAACGTTTATTAAGAAATTCAAAGAGGTTTTGGTTGTATGGCGCAGACCCCTCCAGCTGCGGGAGGAAAGGTGTCCCGGCGTGACTTTCTCAAACTAATGGCGGCCGCGGGTACTGTCGTGACGTTTACGCCATTTGTTGATTGGGGAAAGTTCCTTCCAAACCCTGCCGGCGCACAGAGCGAAAAGCAGCCTGCAATTCTCCCAGACGGCAACCAAGCCACAACTCGAGATTTTCCTGTTAACCATTCTGAGGTTATCATTTATCCTAGGAGCGATGATCCTGTTCAGAATAGGGAGCCGTTCAGGACCTGGCAGTTCATCAGGCTTCCTGAGGAGCTTGGGGGTCAGAAGAACGACGCTTCAGCTTTTCGCGTTTACAGCATGATCTGCTTGCATTTGTGGTGCCTGTGGAAGTACTTCCCGCAGGACGGCCGCAAGAGGGGAGAGTGTCCCTGTCACGGCAGCATGTACGACCCGCTAACGGGCAAGGCCTTTGCTGGCCCGGCATCATTGCAAGGCCCACCTTCGAACGTGCTTCCAAAGCTCGACGTAGAGGTGGATGGCCAAGGCAAGGTGTGGATACTTCCTCCTGTGTGGAGTCCCGATAGGAATGGTGTAGTTGGATATGGGCGTTTCCTTAACATATGAAAACAGCCTAACAAGGTTCTTCCGGTGGATGTACGCCGGGGTAGAGCGAACTATATTCATGGGGATGAAGTTCACATTCCCCGGCAGATTCGTAAGCCCGCTAGGCTTCCTCGGAATGCTCACATTCGTGGTATTCATAATACTCGGCATCACAGGCGCGCTCCTTATGCTCTGGTACGAACCCATACTGGACAGGGCGTGGACCAGCGTCGAAAACATCAATGACACAATTCCGTACGGGTTCCACATACGCAACATCCACTACCACGCCTCTAACGGGATGGTCATGCTTGCGCTTCTGCACATGTACTACCAGTACTTTAGCGGGAGGTACAAGATACGAAACGAGATCCTCTGGGTAACGGGAATCATACTTGGAGTGCTTACGATACTCGAGGCGTTCACCGGCTACGATATCATATTCTCCGAGCGCGCCGAGCTCGCCATCTCCATTGCGGCATCGCTGACAAACTCGATACCTATAATGGGACCGCAAATGCGCGACGCGTTCTTCGGTGCCGGATTCCACGACTTTATTCTACGCTTCTACACCTTCCACGTGTTCATGCTACCCATAGCGTTGCTCGGGCTCATGGTGGTTCACTTCCCGCGCTTTCTGGTATTCGACGTTCCAATGGTGATGGCCGTGTCAGGCGCAATGATACTGACAGGCGGCGTATTCCCCGTTGGTCTAGGGTTGCCCTTCGAACCGGAGGTGCCCCCAGGCATCACCGTGCCAGAGTGGTACCTGACCGGGCTGTACGCGTTCCTGCGCACCATGTACGACAAATTCGTAACGGGCGTGGCGTGGCCTGGATTGTTCATCGGTGCATTGCTGCTGATACCATTCGTAGATCGCTACAAAAAGTTCTCCTGGAAGGACCGGCCTATCATCACGGCTGTGGGCATCACTAGCCTTGCGCAAATCATAGTGACGACATATTGGGGGTTCTACATCGACCCCGACAGGGCCAAGCCGCTGCTCGAGCGCCTAGTGATCGACCCGATATTCTTCTATCTGGTAATGATACTGCTCGTGCCGCTCTCGTTCGGGTTCACGTACATGATGATAAAGCTGGCCAAGCATGCCGAGGCAAACGCCAAGGCGCAGCCCAAGAAGGCGGGCAAGCAGTCAATAGAGATATCGCAGAGATGGCTGTACGCGCTGTTCATCGTGCTAATTGGCTTCCAGGTGTACCTCAACATCTCTGCCTACTATGCGATGCTGGACGGCATGAAGAACTATTCGCTCTTCGTAGTCGGCATAATGATGCTAGTCTTTGCGGGCATGTTCCACCTGTACAGGTACGGAAAGACCCAGGCAAAGGCGCCGCCACCCAAGCCGACGCCTCCAGCTCCACAGGCAGCGCCGGCAGCTTCCAGACTTGCTCCAGCGATGCCCGAGCAGGAAAAGCCGCTTGCAGCGCCATCAGGTCAGGCAACGGCAAAGCCCGTGGAAAAGCCGGCAGTGCTTCCGCCGCAAAAAACCACAAGCCCGCCGGCTGGAACCAAATCTGCAGCTGCAGGACCCCAAGAGAATCCTGATGTCAAGAAACCATGATTCTCAAACTTTATATGTGAAAATACAACCAGAGTGGTCGGATGGGCAACAACGCGGGTGGCATCAGCATGGTGGCTTTTGTAATCGCAGTGGGCGTTAGCATCGGTTATTATCAATATGTCTACGTCCCGGAGGTCAATGCCAAGCCCATCTTGCCTGAAGAGGTCATAAATCCACCAGAATTCGAAAAAGTCAATATTGTAGAGGGTGCGAGTCTTGATTCGAACGTTAAATTCTTTGATCCAAGAGATCTGCGCACCACCATTGGCATCAATAACAGGATAGTGTGGGAAAATCATGACACCGTCGCGCATTCTGTGACGAGCGATAACTACACTGACGCCGTTAACGGCAAGTTTGATTCTATGGCCACCATTGGATTGGTTCTACCCGGCCAAACTTTTGAGTTCACGTTTACCAAAGTTGGCGAATACGACTACTATTGCGTGCCTCACCCGCACATGACCGGCAAGGTTCAAGTAATAGAGAACTTTGCCTAGACTTTTACTACCCTGGTGTAGGCAATGTCAGAGAATATCTCCTTGTGCTCCTGTATCAGAGACACGCGGAATTTGACGCTTGAGGATTCGCTTGCGGGCACGTAGTTCGTGGACGAGACAAACTCGACAACTGTCTTGTCTTTCAGCTCGTGCCTGAATATCGAGAGCCTGGCGTAGGGGTGCTTGATCTTTTTGCCGTTGAGGAGGCTGTACGAAAACACGTCGCTAGAATTCTCTATCTGCGAGTTGATGACAACCGAGTCCCACCTGCCGGCGTAGTTTATCGTCACAGTGCCGTGGAGCTCCTGACCTGCGGCAACCTCCTGCTCCTGTAGTGATATTTTTACCTCGTCGCTCAATGCGGTCTTACACCGCAACGGGCGGGATTTAAACTAATTCTAGCAGTTTATTGAAAATCGTTGAGCATCATGGTAGAAAAGCTATCGCGCAAGAGCTCTTCATGTTCGCCCCCTGCCCAGCATGTAGCCGCAGGCTGTTTGAATACCGCGACGGCCACTGGACCGAGCGGATATGCTGGCATTGCGGCCACTATTCCTCAAACACGCCAGCATTCAGCGCCGAGCCCGAGCTTTTCAGGGACGTGGTGCGCAAGAATGGTACGTACTTTATGAAAAAGTATGCCCGCTACGCACGTTGTCTCACATAATTGAACGGCTGGTAAAATTTTTGTGAGCAGTGAGGGCTTAAAGAGGGCGTCCCTTACCAAGTCACGGATTGCGTCTCTCAAGCATCACGATTGATGCCGACGGATCGCCTTCGGGGTACATAGCCTGGTACAACCATTCCACAAACGCAAGCAGAATTCGCGCGCTGAGGCCGTCAGTGAGGAACGACAGGTACGGCGTGCAGCGCATGGAGATGCTTGCCATCTATTTTGCACTTGCGGACAACCAGCGGAACATATGGAGGATGGCCGAAGATCAGAGCAAAAAACGCGTTGTGGTCAACTTACGAAGCGACTCCAAGACTTCTATCGAGCAGCTGCAGGGAATATCCGAAGTGCGCGATGACCTGATGCGGAGGATATACGCTGCAATCAGGAGCCTGCTTGAAAGGATGGCCTACATGATTGTCTTCAACCACCTCGACCGCACGCGCAACATCGCAGGCCTGCTGCTTGAGCAGAGGCGCAGGAAGGAGGAGGAGCGCCGGATAGCCTACTGGTCGGAAAAGGGCATCTACGCGTTCTCGCCCCTCCTGATAACACCGCGCTCTCGTGCAGCATTTCAACCGCATAACTATTCTAATGCACTAGCCAAGGGGCGTTTGCACTTGGACTACGGCGATGCACAAGTCAAGTCAGTCCGATTTTTTGTCTCCTCTTCAGAACGGCATGCAGTTGGGTAATCTGGACATCTGTATGGGTATTGTTACCCCTTACTGTTGGCATCTTGCTTATCTCTGCAAGCTCTCTTAACGTGGAGGCGTCCTCAACTACTTTTGTAAGCAGGTCCGGCACGAAAGGTTTTTCAATAATGGACACGACTTGCCTGAGCTCTTGAACAGATGCTTTCAACGTTTCTCTAACGTAGGCAGTTACAATGATTAGCCTTTGGTCCTTTTTTAGTGCGAGTATGTCCTTTGCCGCCTCAAGCCCGTCCATTTCGGGCATTGCATAATCCAATACAACCGCGTCAAATGGAACCTCATAGAGGTCTGTCTTTGCCATCTCCTCTTTGTATACTCTGACGCATTCCTTTCCATTCCGCGTAGTCGTAACTATATGCCCTTTTGCTCTCAGGGCAACGCGATAAAGATTGTTTTCATCAACGTCGTCTTCGGCTACGAGGACTCTCATTCATCTCATGGAACCAAGATTGTCTATTTGAGCATTATGTAGCCTGGGGTACCTACTTGGTAAAATAACCAATTCTTGGCATTACAGTGGGTATTTTATTCACATTAATATTTGAAAATGGATATTGAACTCTTAACCTTGACTTGGGTGCCTACCTCTATTTTCCTTAGCTAAAGGTTTCCTATATCCTCTTCCTCTTTCTTTTTTCTATCTGGAAAAATAACTTCGTTTCAGCGTCAATTCGGCTACCCTAGATGAATCGCTTAAAGTCCTCCCCTGATCCTTCACGCTCTTGTGGGTTCTGGGATTGGATTCTTGTGCATTGTTACCGCGCTTTTCTGATGGCTAACTATATTAACTGACGCTCGATAGTAGTAACGAAACGTTCTGTTGCAGGAACAAGATACGCCGCAGCGGATGACCAAGGTTGACGATTACATGGTAAGGTACCTCGACTACGGCCCTCCGCGCAGAGGGGCAGAGGACCTGATTCTTCTGCACGGGCTGGGCGCGTCTTCGGAGCGCTGGTTCCGCGTATCTCCTGCCCTATCGCGATACTTTCGCGTCATAGTTCCTGACATCCTCGGCTTTGGCTACAGCGACAAGCCCGACGTGGAATACACGGTGGATCTTTTCGTGGATTTCCTGGATAAGTTCCTGACAAACGTGGGCGCAAGGAGGCCGCACATGATAGCGTCGTCGTTTGGCGGCCACATCGCCGCCGAGTACGCGATAAGGCGCGGCAGAAACATCCGCAAGCTGGTCCTGGCGGCTCCGGCAGGCATGATGAAGACCTCTACGCCGGTTCTAGACGGCTACATCATGGCCGCGCTCTACCCCACGTACGAGAATGCGCTCAAGGCCTTCCGGGACATGGCGCACGACCCGTCGACCGTGTCCGAAGAGATCGTACTCGACTTTGTCAACAGGATGAGGCTTCCAAATGCCAAATACGCGTTCATGTCCACGCTTCTTGGGATAAAGTTCGCCCCGCCTCTCAGGGGGAGGCTATCAGAGATCATCAACCCAACGCTCATAGTGTGGGGAGATTCGGACAAGATGATACCACTCCAGTACTCGAAGGAATTCCGCGAAATTCCCGGAAGCGAGCTTGTCGTGCTCAAGGACTCGGGACACACGCCTTACGTGGAAAAGCCCATGACCTTTAACCGGGTCGTAATAAAGTTCCTTGCAGGAAAGGACCTGGTGGCCTAGCCTTCTTTCTTCCTCTTGCGCTCTATCGGGATGACTATGACCTGTACCAGGTCACCGTCCTCGATGTCAAGCGCCTGCCTCTCTGCTTCAGGAATCGAGATCCTGCCGCCGCTCTGGACGGTGGTCTTGAACATGGCGTTGTAAAAGCTGAGTCCCCTCAGCATGGCAAAGTAGTTCTGCATTGCGTCCATCTGTATCGATGAGACCTGCTTGGCAAGCTCCTTCTGGGCTTCGCTCCCTTTCTCCACGGCCTTCTTGAACACGTCCACCGGATCGGCGGGGTTGTTGCTAGAGCTCATATGCAAGAGCAGAGAGGGGCCGTCATTTATTTAACGTTTAGCGGCGACAAGTTCAATAATACCCGGAACTGGCTAGATGACGTGACGCTGCTCCAGCACCTCAATGCCGAGCTTTCTATCAACAGCGGCCAAGAGTTTCTGTGGGGGCAGATCGGTGATGCATGGTATGGAATACACGGCGGCTCGATAATCAGATTCAAAGCCGGAGAGCCGCTAAAGCTCGAGTCGTTTCCCCAGGGCGTGTCTGCGCAAGAGGTGTTCCGTCTTGGGGACGACATCGGCGCGATATTCGAGGAGATATCTCGCGACTCGCTAGTGAAGGGGTTGCTTGGGAGATATCCCGGCCTGCGGCTGATGAGGCAAGACCCTGAACAATGCCTTTTCTCCTTTCTGTGCGCAAGCAACACCAACATACCCATGATACGCAGGATGCTCCACTCGCTTTGCAAGAGGTTTGGCTCGCCAGTCGAGATTGACGGGCACAGATTCTATACATTCCCTTCAGCAGGTGCGCTTGACAGGGCGAGCGAGGCCGACCTTGGGGCCTCAGGCTTGGGCTACCGCGTAAAGGCGATGAAGGCCGCTGCCAGAGAGATGGCGCGGGGCAGGCTAGACTTGGAATCTCTCAAGAAAGCAAGCTATGACGAGGCCCGGGCGCGGCTCTTGGAAGTTTATGGCGTGGGCCCCAAGATAGCCGACTGCGTGCTCCTCTTCTCGCTTGAGAAGCTGGAGGCATTCCCGATAGACGTGTGGATAGCAAGGGCGCTTGCCGGCCACTATGAGTGGCTTTACGGCAAAAAAATGAGCGACAAACTGACCGCACGCCAGTACGAGGACCTCTCAAATGAAATACGCCACTACTTTGGGAGGCACGCCGGCTATGCGCAGCAGTATCTCTACTACCACATGCGGCAGGCAGCTGGCAAGAGGTGGTAGCTTACTGCGTCAGGTCGCTGATGCTCTTTGCGATTATGGTCTTTGCCTGAGGCGAGACGTTGTACTGTTCGAGAACGCTCGCGGGGTTGTGTATCAGTGAGTTGCGGAATTCTGGCTCGCTTGCTGCCTTTAGCAGGATCTCACTTATTATCTCTGCTTCCCTTTTTGGCTCCAAGCAATCACGAAAATGGGTGGGTTGTATATAATCTTGATGCAAGATTCGTGCATTTGACAACAAAATGCTTGTCAATTGAAAAGTATTGTTGACTTGCCGTTATAAAGCAATTTTATGATTTTTGATGGCAGAACAAACTTGACAGTGGGTATAGAGCTGGTAGGAGACCTTGGCTACCTGCTCCTCATATGTTCCGGAGTTGGTGCGCTTGCGTACATCTTCAAGCAGCCGATGATCCTCGGCTTTCTTATCGCCGGCATACTCATAGGCCCATTCGGCCCCTTCAAGCTCATCCATAGCACAGAGATGCTCAACAGCTTTTCAGACATCGCAATCGTACTCTTGCTCTTTGGCGTCGGGCTTGCGTTCCCACTGAAGCAGCTGCGCGCAATAGGCAGGATAGGGACGGGCATCGCGGTCATTGAAGTGTTGGTGATGCTGGGCATCGGCTTTGGCGTAGGCGCGGCCTTTGGATGGAACTTTTACGACGCCATGTTCCTCGCGGCCGCGCTTTCCATCAGCTCAACTGCAATAATCGTCAAGGTGCTTGAGGACATGGGCAAGATGGAGGCTACGTCGTCGCTTCTCATGATAGGGGTGCTCGTCATAGAGGACATAGTTGCCGTTGTGATAATAAGTGCCATGCACTCTGGCGTGATAAGCGGTTCGTTTGAATTCACTCAGATACTTGCAACTATAGGGCAAATCGGGCTCTTTATCGGCGGAACGATAGTGGCCGGCGTGCTTGTCATGCCCAAGCTCTTTTCGCTCATTTCAAGGCTTGAACGTTACGAGATAACGATAATGTTCGCGCTCGGCACGGCCTTTGGGCTTGCGTTTCTCTCGTACTCGCTTGGCTTTTCGGCGG
Source organism: Nitrososphaera sp. (assembly GCF_036397675.1). GTDB lineage: Archaea > Thermoproteota > Nitrososphaeria > Nitrososphaerales > Nitrososphaeraceae > Nitrososphaera. The sequence goes on from NZ_DASWIL010000025.1 coordinate 36,771, forward strand.
CTACAGGGGCGTTCCTTGCCGGCGTCATAATCGCAGGCACACGGTTTTCGGACCAAGTCTCTACCCTGATACAGCCTACACGGGAGATCTTTGTTGCCATATTCTTTGTCACGATTGGAGCGCTTATGGACCTTTCCACGATATCGGAATACTGGGCCCCTATCGCGGTGATAACGGTGGTCACGATATTTGGCAAGATAGGGGCGGTCTACGGCGGCGTCAGGCTGTTTGGGTTTGACAAGACGTTTGCGATGGGCATAGGCCTTTCGATGGCGCAGCTAGGCGAGTTCTCATTCATAGTTCTCAAAGTTGGTCAGGATCTGGGGGTTGTCAGCCCGTTCCTCTTCCCAATAGTCGGCACGGTAGTCGCGCTCACGACGTTCGTGGGGCCGATGCTCGTAAAGCTTGGCGCCCGCGCTGTGGCAGTCTACGAATGACCGGCGCCGGCGCGCTGGTGACTACAAGCTCGCTCTGGCCTGTGCGTCTGCTTGCGTTGCAGTTTATCGATCTGTTTATACCCACAGTCTGGATCGCAAAACCATCGTACAGGTTCCTTATCCTGGCCGAGTTGGAATTGGAAAGCACAACCGTGCAGCCAAGGTCTGCCAGCCTATGGAATTCCCTTGCAAGCGCGACATGATCGTCATAGTCGAAACTCTGTGTGGTGTAATCGGTAAAGTTTGCAGTCTTTGTGAGGGGCAGGTATGGCGGGTCCAAGTAGACTAGATCGCCCGCCCTGCAAGCGGCCGTAGCACGAGTATAGTCTGCGCTCCTTATCCAAACGCCGCTCCTGTTCAGTATGTCTGACGCTGCAGCGAGCGTGCGCCTGTTACATATCGCGGGGCGCACGTACATGCCATGCGGCACGTTGAACCTGCCGGACCTGTTCACCCTGTATAGCCCGTTGTAGCAGGTCTTGTTCAGAAATATCATCCGCGCCGCCCTTTCAATTCTTCCCTGCGCCTTGTAGTCGTCCCTAACGCGGTAGTAATGTCTCTCGGGGTTCTTGTAGTACTTCCTCTCATGATCCTCGAGTATCTCTGCCAGCTCGCCCGCGCTGTCCCTGACGCACCTGTACACGTTTACCAGCTCTGCGTTAGAATCGGAAAGCGCTGCTGGAAAACTCGGTCTGGTCTGCGCAAGGTATAGGAAAAGCGCGCCGCTGCCAAGGAAAGGCTCGACGTACCTTTCTATGTGCTCAGGACACAGCGCTGCAAGGGGTCGCGCTAGCCTGCGCTTCCCGCCTGCCCATTTCAAGAAAGGCCAAGTAATGCTGCCCACGACTTGATGGTGGAATGGCACACTTATAAAAAAGAGTGTGGCTCGAGTTGTACGTCGCTACACATATGCAAAGTTTGATCACTTGTGATATCTCGTGACCTGTGTTAACCAACGCTATCATACACATTCCTCTTACAATGCCAGAACACCTGAGACTTGCCGGAAAGAGACAAGGATATCCAGATTCTAAGCGACGAACTTAAGGTCTGCTAGATAAGGCCCCCATGATATTTGGCGACGCTGGCAGGCAGTATATTGTTAACGATCTGCAGAACCACGGCATGGTGTTTAACAAGGAGACAGCTACTCGCTTGCTCAAGTAAGAACAGCGCTGTTGATAATAGGAAGCGACGACACTTCGATTGTTATAGAAAAGCTGCGGAAAGACCTGGCAAAATTCGGCTAGGGCCTTACCACGTTCTTTGTCGCAAAGCGGATGTCTTCAGGCTTGACGGTCTTTCTTCCCGCATGCACGGAGAGTTCAACCGCTTGGCGGGCTATTCTCTCGGCCGCCTCCTCGAGCACCTTTCGAAGCTCGTCTGCGGCGTCGTCGCTCACCCTCTCTGCGCCGGACTTTTTCATTATGCGGTACATGGCGGCAAGGCCAAACTCGGGACCCGATGAAGACATACTCTGATTCTGTGCCCGCCCGTTAAAAGTTTATTTTCGCTCCCGGTCATGATATTGCAGTTGCTTTACGACGTACACGTGCACTTGACCGACAGTGAATATTCCGGGTACATCGATCACGTAGTCGCGTCGCTCAGGGCGATGAAGATAGTCGCCTGCTCTGTCGCAGTTGATCTGGAAACTTCAAGGAAAAGCATCGAATTGTTTGGTGAGGCGCGGGACACCGTCAAGCAGTTTGTGGGGATACACCCCGAGTTTGCAGCCAGAGAAGGCGTACAACAATTGTCAGACCTTGTAAAGTCCAATGCAAATAGCATCGACGGCATCGGTGAGATAGGGCTTGACGGGACTTACGAGGCCGAGCGGGGCGTGCCATACGAAAGACAAAAGCAGATCTTCCGCTCGATGCTTGCGCTTGCCGAAGCCGAGGGCAAGCCCGTGTCGATGCACTCCCGGCGCGCCCTTGACGACATACTTGACATCCTGCCTTCATACCGGCTGCGAGGCGCGCTCTTGCACTGGTTTGCAGGGAGCAAAAAACAGCTTGCGAGGTCGATGGACATGGGGCTCTACGTCTCATACGGGCCGACCCTCGTATATGCTGACGACAAGAAGGTGCTCCTGAAAAACACACGCCGCGACAGGTTTTTGGTGGAAACCGACGGGCCGGTGCGCTATTCACACTGCTTTGAGAACAAGCCCGCGCTCCCAAGCTCTTTTCTTGCAAGTGTTGTCCTGGCCGCGTCAGGAGTGCTCGGGCTCTCCTACGCAGAAACGGCTAGTACCTTGCAGGAAAACACGCAAGCATTCCTTTCACAACAGTTATAAATTATCTGCCACGTGGCTGTTCTGTTCAAATGAACCGCATAAAGCGCATTTCCGGCGAGCTTCTGGAAAAATACCCGAACAAGTTCGGGGTGGAGTTTGACTCTAACAAGAAGGCCCTGAGAGAGGTGGCCGTGGTCAAGTCCAAGGTCCTGAGAAACGAGCTGGCAGGCTACATCACCTCGCACCTGCGCAAAAAGGCCGCGCAGGAAAAGGCATCGTCTGCAATGGCAGAAGAAGAGTCGGCGCAAGAAACCGCTGAAGAATGATAGCCATCAGGCTCCTTGGTGGGGCCAAAAAGGCAGTTGGCAGGTCCCTAGTTGAGCTTGACCGCGACGCCGCCACCGTTTTTGAAATTTTGAAGTTCTTGCAGGGCATCTCGTCCGAGCCCAGCCTGTTGCAACCCGGCAACCTTATAGTGGCGGTAAACGGCGTGGACTCGGCTGCGGTTGCAGGCGCGGATACCATCACAAAAAGCGGCGACGAGGTGACGGTGGTCACGGTGGTGCACGGTGGCTGACGCAAAATGGTCGCTGCTGGTGGCCGGCGTTAAGAGGCTCAAGGAAGATCCGGGCAAACTCATCGACAGCATACGCGCCGCGCACCCCGGAGTGATGGTGCAGGCGGCCGACGCGCAGGCCGTCTACGGGCAGGGCCATGCGATGGGCGTGCTTTTCATCGCTATTGAGGCACTTGAGCGAAAGGTCATGATAGCAAACAGGCCGGAGGCAGAAGTCTTGCTCCGGCTTGCATGCACCGACCAGATATCTGAAGCGCTGAAGAGGGCTGGCCTGAAAAGGGGACGCGCGGGCTGCTTCATCGCGTTTTCAAAGGACGCAGGAGCGCTCAAGAAATTTAGTGAGCACCTTGCGAAAGAGTTCAAGCTGGACGACTCGGTCCTGTCACCGACACGGGGCAAAAAGGCCCGGCTCGCAAAGATGCTCGGCATCCCGCCGACAAAGATGCACGACGGCGAATGCCTTGACTTCTTGCTCGAGCGCGCCGCGATTCTGGTACGGGGCTAGCCGCCGCGCTTTTCGACGACCGCGCTAAATACCTGTTCCTGCCTTACGACTGACACGCCCGCATGCTTGCCAACAATTTCTACCAAAATGACCCAGTCAGGCTTTGTGAGGTTGACCTTGCGCTTGATTGCCCCTGCGATGTACTCTATTATCTCAATGGAGTGAAGCGGATTGTGCCTGTTTTCTACAGTCACGCGGAACGAATCGTCGGGTCCGATGCGCGCCGCCAGGTCTGTCGCCGCGCCCTGTATGTCTTCCAGCTCTGCAGGAACAACCTTTTCGACCGGCATGACGCGCATGACGTAGCGGATCTCCCAGGGCTCGTCAGCCGCAAGTTTCTTCAGGCTTTCGACGGCCTTTAACGGGTCAAGTGCAGTTTTTGCGAGTATTATCCCCTTGACCTCAGTCATCTCGGCTTCTGCGGCCGGGTCGCCAAACGAGTCCAGGAGGTCCAGGATCTCGTCACAGGCGTCCTCTTCCCTGAACCGGGACGAGGACACTACGAGGTTAAAGTCGTTCATCTCTCATCGCTTTCCTGACTGCGCCCGCGCTTATTGCGCCTTCCCTGACTATTCTTAGGCTGGGGCCGGACACGTCGACCACAGTGGATTCTCTGCCACCAAGCGGGCCCTTGTCGACTAGGATCGCGTCAAAGCCGGAAAGCGACTGCAGAGCTGACTGTGCGTCTCTTGGCGCGCCTTTTCCTGACGCATTTGCGCTGGTGCCTACCAGGTACTTGCAGGTTTTTAGCACGGATAGTATGTACCTGTTTGCCGGCATCCTGACAGCTAAATTGCTCTTCCCGGCGGTGACGCCCGGCGATATGTTCCTATCTTTGAGCGGGGCCACAATAGTGAGCGCGCCCGGCCAGAACCTCTCCGCAAGCGCCCTGCCATTTGGGCCAAGCGAGACAATGCTCTCGGCGTCGCTGATGCTTCCGACTAGCACGGGTAGCGGCTTTTTCTCTTCCCTGCCCTTTATTGCAAACACCCGCCTGACCGCCGGGTCGCTGTATGGGTCGCAGCCTATACCGTAGACAGTGTCGGTCGGAAATACCACCACGCCGCCGCTAGTGACTATCCGGGTGCACTCTGCAATTCCAGTGTCCGTGCAATCAAGCGTCTGCAATTCAATCAAGCCTGACTATGGCCGCGACGTCTTTTGACGTCGCGCTTTTCAGCTCGTCCCTCACCGCCTTTGCAACGTGCTCCGGCGCCGTCAGGCTTGAAAAGTCCATCAGTTTCACGCCGTCAAGTATGTGGACCTGCGGGGCGAGGTCCTTGCCCGAGTCCCTGTAGCTACGTAGGACCCTGTCGACGCTGTTAGCGACGCTGTCCGGCGAGCCGTTGAAGATGGCAGCGTTGTCGACAGAAAGCCTGACCCTGCCGTACTTGTCCAGGACCAATACCGGCTGCTTCTTTGATTTCAGGAACAACTTTTTCTTGTTTATCTCGCAGGCAAAGATGTGGTAGTTCTTCATGTCAAATATGCGCTGCACGCCCTCGTTCACGCCGAACAGTTCGCAGGCAAGCACGTGGGCCTCGCTGTCGCCTATCTCCGGCGCGTTTGCAGTGCCGATGTCAAGTGAGACGTTGCCCATCGCAGTAACGCGCAAAAGCGAGCGCTCGCTGACAAACTCTGACTGAATGGTTATCGACTCTGGCAGCGCGCCCCTCTCCAGCGCAGCCTTCTTCACTTCTTCCGCAAGCTCCGAGATGTCCTCCGGCCTCGGGTCGTTCACCGTCTTTTCAACCTCTTCGTGGATCATGGCCGCCGCGACCCCGATGGACGATATGACTTCTGCGTGCTCGGCTATCTTGTGCGACAACTGCATCTTCTCTGCGACGTAGGGGACTAGCACCGCCGCGCCTCCGCCCCCACCTACAAACACGATGCGGTCACGCTTTAGGTTGTACTCCTTTATCATCGGCTCGACTATGTCGAGCACCTTCCTGGCGGAAATGTCAAGGATCATGCCTGCTGCCTGCTCCATGGTGGTGCCGAGCCTGTTTGCAAGTATGGAAAGCGCTGTTTTCGCGGATTCTTGGTTTGCACGTGCATAGTCGCCTTCCGGCACGATCCCAAGCGCGTTTGCCGCGCACGTATTTGTTATCGCATACCGCTTGCCGCCGGCCTCTATCGCGACGTAATCGATAGGGTCGCCTTCCTTGGGGCTGAAGGTGATTACCTGCCCGCCCTCGAGCTCCTCTGGCTGGGCAAAGCAAGAATATGGCAGTCCTGCGATGTGCGCCGACCGCGGCCCCACGTCGGTTATCTTGCGCCCGGACCACCTGACAAGCGATCCCCCCGCAACGCCGGCGACCCTGACGTCAAGCGACCTGATGCACGTCGGGTGCTGCATTATAGTCACGTAGCGGACTTCCGGCCTGCCATCCTTTATGACGCAGACGTTAGTTGATGTCCCGCCCACTTCGATAAACACGCCGTCAATGACGCGCAGGTGCAGGAGCGCCCCTGCAACGCTTGCCGCCGGCCCCGACAGTACCGTCATGATTGGCTTGTTGCGAAAAGTGGACATGCTGGTCACGCCGCCGTCGCCTTTCATGATGAGCACCGGCGCGCTTATCCCTTCGTTTCGCACGGCAGACTCGACAAACCTTGCCGTGCCCATTGCCTTGGGCAGGATGCCTGCGTTGATCGCCGCAGTGAGAGTCCTAATCTCGAGGCCGTAGATGCCTGTGAGCTCGTGACCGCCGGTCGCAGGCACGTCGGACTTTTGCATGACAAAAAGCTCATTTGAAGGGTCGTCGACGCCATAGGCCTCGCTCACGACGATGACCTCCGCGCCCTCTTGCTTTAATCCAGATATTGCCTGCTCCACCTGCGAGTCGTCAAGGTACTTGGAAGTGTCCAAGAACCGGTAGCTTGTGTGCAGGTACTTGTTTGGCGCCAGTTCCACGTTCCTGACGTTTGTCCTCTTTATCACGTTTGACTTTTCAAGGCCGACTCCCATGCCGACGATGCCCACCCGCGCTGTGTCGCCTTCCAAAAGCGCGTTGACCGCCTGGGTGGTGCTGTGTGATATAAGTTCAATTTCAGAGTTCTGGATGGCGTGCTTTTGCATTAGTGTCTTTAGGGCTTGCACTATGCCTGTAGATACTCCCTCTGACGACGAGTGGGTGGTAGGCACTGTCACCTTCCCTATTATGGAGCCTCTGGCCATGTCGATGGCGACTGCCTTGGTGAACGTCCCCCCTACGTCGATGCCAACCCGTATCCTTCTTAAAGCCTGCATAAATGTTAGGCAAGCCTAACTAGCTGCTGATTTGTAATTTAAACCCTGTGTGAGGACACTGGTGAAAATTCGGGTGAAACTGA
>NZ_DASWIL010000026.1:0-56718 GCF_036397675.1 Nitrososphaera sp.
GGTGGTGACAGAAAAGTTACCCTAGGGATAACAGGCTCGTCGCGGGCGAGAGCTCCCATCGACCCCGCGGTTTGGTACCTCGATGTCGGCTCTTCCCATCCTGGTTCTGCAGCAGGAGCCAAGGGTGGGGCTGCTCGCCCATTAAAGGGGAACGTGAGCTGGGTTTAGACCGTCGTGAGACAGGTCGGTCTCTGCCTGACAGGGGCGTGGTTGTCTGAGGGGAAGTCGCCCCTAGTACGAGAGGAACAGGGCGGCGAAGCCTCTGGTTTATCAGTTGTCCGACAGGGCAAGCTGAGCAGCTAAGCTTCTTAGGATAAGTCCTGAAAGCATCTAAGGACGAAGCCTTTCCCGAGAAAAGACAGCCTTCCGTAAGGAGAAGGGCGGCCATAGAAGATGGCGTTGATGGAATGGAGGTGTACGCACCAAGCTTCGGCGAGGTGTTCAGCCTGCCATCACCAATAGTCCAACGCACTTGAACCGGATTGTTCAAGCAACCGGTTTTGGTGGATAGCCATCGGCACCGTTGCCATGGACGCATCTATACAGCCTCGGAACACGCAAAGAACGCGTGAAGCCACTGTTGCGACGTGTTTTCTGTTTTCCTCTGTACGGCGGTCCGCGTTTTTCTTTTTCTCAAACTATTAATCCCGGGTAGCAGGCGCTATTGTGTTTTGGAAATAGTGTGCATGTCCCACAAGGAGGACGTCGACGGAATTGCATCGGCTGCGCTTATCAAGGCCGCTTTTAACGCGACTTCGATCATACTTTCAGACTACCCGTCGCTGATACCCCGGCTTGAGAGGCTGGCGGAGAAAAAGATTGAAAAACTGTTCGTGTGCGACCTCGGGCTGTCAAAGAGAAACGAGGAAAAATTCGCGGAAATTCTGGGAAAAATAGCCAAGGACGCCGACGTGACATACATAGACCACCACGACATCTCGCCGGCGACCAAAAAAGCATTGAAAAAAGCGGAGGTAAGGCTTGTCCACACCATAAAGGAATGTACTAGCGTGCAGGTGTACAGCAAGTACAGGAAAATGTTGCCTGCGCACGCCGCGTTCTTGGCGGCGATGGGCGCGCTCACCGACTACATGGAAACGAAACCCAAAGCGCGCGCAATAGTGTCCAGGTACGACAGGCAGTTTCTGATGCTCGAGGCAACCGCCACCTCGTATATGATATCGGCGAGCCAGAAGGACGACGATTTCCTGCTGAGAATAGTGGACACGCTTGCCAGGATGAAGTATCCGCACGATGTCAAGGACGGGTTTGAGCGCGCAGAAAAATACACCAAAAAGGTGGCAGGTGCAGTCGATACGATACAGGGAGGCATCATCACCCTGCAGAACCTTGCGCACGCGCCAAGCACCGTCGACCTGTCGTCCAGCATGGTCGTGAATTTCGTGTTGGGCTCGTCGGGCAAGCCGGCGGCGATGGTCTACAAGCTGAAGGAGGACATCGGTTCGTACGTCGTTTCCATACGAGGGTCAAAAAAGTGCAAGGTGCACCTTGGCCGGCTCGTGAACGAGATAACAACAGAGCTTGGTGGGAGCGGCGGCGGCCACGACAAGGCCTGCGGAGCAGTTGTGCCAAAGGCCAAGCTGGACGAATTTGTCAAGGCCCTTGACGCCAGGATAAGCTAGACCTCGACTATAAACTCGACTTCCACCGCGCTTGCAAGGGGCAAGCTGCTGACGCCGACGGCTGCCCTTGCGTGTTTGCCTTTTTCCCCAAACACCTGCACCAAAAGATCGGACGCGCCGTTTATGACCTTGGGGTGGTCGGCAAACGACGGCCCGCAGCTGACAAAGCCCGTCACTTTTACGATTCGCTTCACTTTGTCAAGGCTACCAAGCACGGCTTTTAGCTGCGCAAGGCCGTTTACCGTGCACAGCCTTGCCGCCTCCTGGCCGGCCTCTACCGGAAGGTCCCTGCCCACGTTGCCCTTGAATTTAACCTGTCCAGCTTCTAGTGGTATCTGGCCGGCTACAAACGCAAGGTTGCCGCTGACTACAACTGGCACGTACGAGCCGGCAGGCGCAAGCGGTGACGGCAGCGTTATGCCAAGCGATGACAGTTTTTCCTCTATCATTATGGCTTACATCCTATTGCAGTTATTTTACTTTTAAAAAGCGAATACCTTTAAAAAGCCTCATTTCCAAATAGAGATGTCAATGTGCGCTCACCAGGAAAAGCCATCGGGCGGGTACCAGATGACCGGTGTCGCATGGTCCATACTTGTCATGGGCGTCTCGCTTGCGATCATCTTCCTTCTCTGGGTCGGGTTTGGATATATAGGCCCCAAGTTCTCTGACGATGTGCTGCGTAATCAGCAGGAAACCCTGAGGGAGCAGTACGGTTTTCCGGCGAAGCCCCACATAACCCCCCAAGAGGCGCAGATACCGCCGTCACTTAGGAACCTCGGCTAGAGCAGGTCTTCGTCTATAGTTTCAATCTTGTCCGCGTACTGCTCGCAGTCGCAACCAGGCACTGAGCACCTGCCCACCTTCAATATCGAATCGCAAGTAGCCGAGTCGGTGTGCGCCTGGTGGGTGTGGAGGCACCTTATGCAGTTCATCGCCATATCAAAAAGTGTCTGGGCAATTAAACGCAGCGAAACAAAGGCTTATACGTAATTTCCATATGCAACTTGCCGTGGATTATGGCGATTACCTGAGGCGCTACCAGAAAAGGACAACTAAGTCAAGGCACCTCTTTTTGCGTTCGCAAAAGTTGTTTCCCGGCGGCATCAGCCACAACATCCGCTATTTTGAACCCTATCCGTTCTTTGCAACGGGCGCAAAGAGCAGGTACCTGCACGACGCGGATGGCAATAGGTACACGGACTACTGGATGGGCCACTGGGCGCTTATACTCGGGCACTCGCCTGCGCCAGTCGCCACGGCGCTTGCAAGGCAGGTGAAAAACGGCACCCTGTACGGCGTCGCAAACGACGCAAGCGTCGCGCTTGCAGAGACGATACAAAAGATTATGCCTGTAGCAGAGAGCATGCGTTTTTGCAGCACCGGCTCCGAAGCAACGATGTACGCGGTCAGGCTCGCAAGGGCAAAGACGGGCAGGCGCGTGATAGCAAAGGCGATAGGCGGCTGGCACGGCTTTAACACGACTCTCATGCAGACTGTCAATTACCCATTTGAGGCCGATGAGGGCCCGGGCCTCGTGCAGGATGAGGGGCAGCATGTTGAATCCATACCGTTCAACGACCTCGAGGCGTCGCTGAAGGTACTTGAGAATATCAGGGACGACCTTGCCTGTATCATAATAGAGCCTTTTCTGGGCGGAGCCGGCTGTATCCCTCCGGCCGGCGGATACCTGAAGGGCCTACAGGAGTTTGCCAGAAGGAACGACGCGCTTTTCATACTCGACGAGATAGTGACCGGCTTTCGGCTGTCGCTCAAAGGCGCCACAAAAGAGTATGGGCTGGAGCCCGATCTTTTCACTCTCGGCAAGATATGCGGGGGCGGCATGCCCATCGGCGTAGTCTGTGGAAATAAGGAAATAATGTCGCTTGCAGACCCCGTGTCAAGGCGCGACAAGGAGACCAGGTGCGCGATCGGCGGCGGCACGTTTTCTGCAAACCCGGCAACGATGGTTGCCGGCAAGGCCACGCTTGACTTTCTGGCAAAGAACGAGAAAGTCTACGGCAAGATAGACAAGCTGGGGCAGATGGCAAGGAAAGGCCTGACAAAAATATTCGCTGACGCCAAGATCCCATGCCAAGTCACCGGCACAAACTCGCTTTTCCTCACCCACTTCGCAGGAAGCAGGATCGCAGACGCGACGGACGTTGCGACTTCTGACAGAGCGCTGCTTGCAAAATACCACTTAGCGCTCATGGCAGAACACGACATATTCTTCCTACCCACCAAGATGGGCGCCATGTCGTATGCGCACGACGAGTCTGACGTCAAGAGACTGCTTGCCGCGACAGAGTCGCTTGTAGAGTCCGGACTTTTCAAGTAGCACTGCATTGCAGTGCAATCGCAAAGCTTCTTAGAGCGCGGTGCGCAGTAGAGCCGTTGGAAGACAAGCGCGACGACCTTGTTAGGGACTACGGCACGGTGCTAAGGGAGAGCTCAATTCTTGTTGTAATCTCTGGCATACTGTTTGGATTCCTTCTCAACATGACCGTCACCGCCCCTGACAATTTCGGCACGGTCAACATGGTCGCCCTGCTCGTAGCCGTGTTTTCCATAACGGTGGCAATATCGCTCTTTGTCATGCCGGTCATTTACCACCACATGCAGTACCCCTACACCGACATCGAGAAGTTCAAGCTGAGGAGCCACAGGTTCATAATCTTTGGCATGGTGCCGGCAGGAATAACGCTGTACCTCGGCCTTGCGATAGCCCTCTCGTCGCTTCTGGGCGAGTTCGCGTTCATACCTGCGGCGTTTCCGTTTGTCATAGTGTACGTGCTGTTCCGGATGAGGAAATAGCCCAACACTTAAAAGGCGGACTACAAGAATCCATGAAACGTACATGGCCGCGCGTAAGAACACGTCGCGCAAGAAGCGACTGATGAAAAAGACCAGACAGAACCAGCCGGTTCCTGCGTGGATAATCATCAGGACCAAGAGGAAGGTCAGGACCAACCCTAAGCGCAGGGCTTGGCGCAGGTCTGACGTGAACGTCGGCTAGGTGATAATATGTCCATAGAAGAAAACCTTACACGCGTTTACACCATCAACCTTGGCAGGGCGTGGATCACGCCTGAGTACAAGAGGACCGACAGGGTAGTCAACATTATCCGCGAGTTTGCTGAGAAGCACATGAAGTCAAGCGAGGTCAAGCTCGACCAGGACCTGAACAGGCAGGTCTGGGCACGGGGCAAGACAAACCCGCCAAGGAAAGTGAGGGTAAAGATGGTTAAGGACGATGATGACGTCGTGACAGTTTCGCTGTTTGAAGAGCCGGTAGAATCGGCTCCTGCCCCGACAGTGGAAGTGCCGGCGGTCGAGGAAAAGCCTGTTGAGGCAAAGACGGAAGAAACGCCGGCTGAAACAAAGGTAGAAGAGAAGCCGGCTGAAGTCAAAGCTGAAGCAGAAGAACCGGCTGAAACAAAGAAGCAGTAAATGATAGACGTCTGCCCTGTCTGTTACAGGTTTTTGCAGACTGTTTATGACAAAAAGAAGATGAAAGAAGTCAGGCTTGAGGAGACCAAGCCATGCATGAGCAGCTACCACAAAAAGCTGACTGATTCGTTCAAATCTTGAAGTGGCACATCTCGCATTTTTCAAACGTTGTGCCGTCGAGGTGATCAAAGTGGGCGCCACAGTCCTTGCATGTGTGGTGGATGTCGGTGTATCCGTCAGCAGCCTTGAAACTGTTGCCGGCAAGCCGTTGGCTTTTGCAAACGATGCACCGGCAGCCGCAGGTAATTTCCAACGCCGCTTGCTTGCCGGTTTTGCTATAATAACCTATTCGATTACCGGAATTGCTAGCTGGATCTCGGGTGCCGAATCGGGCTCGTCCCAGTCAAGGTGGCTGTCCATCGGGATTATCTCGCCGAGCGGGTCGTATGAGTCAAACCGCGTTTTTTGCGGCGCCGACGCCACGAGGCTGACCCTCACGCCGGCGCCTGCTTGGAGCGACGACATCGCAACTTCAGTTGTCCCTTCTTCCTTGAAGATACCCCTTGCGTACGAAACAAGTTGATTCAGGGCAGATATTGAGAGTTTGTCGCCTCCCATGACGTAAAGCACCGCACGCTTGATGGCGTCCGTGCCGGCGACATCCTGGTAAAGCATCGAGATAGAGTCCCTGAGTGAAGTTTCAGAGTCGCCCGGCTTGCTGGTGGATAAGATGTTCATGTCCGACCTTGTACCCTGCGACGAGAGCGCCGACACGACGCCGATTATCGCGCTGTTTGTGAGAGAATAGCACTCTTCCTTCGACAACTCGGAGTTGTTGTCAAGGAAGGCGTCGTTGTCTATGACTATTGTGGAGTGCGACGCGTCGCGTACGCGCCTCAGGGTCACGCCGGCATTGAATAACCTGTCTTTCTCAAAGCCAAAGGGCATGACTGCAAAAGTTATCAGGGTCCCGGCGTCCTTTGCCAGGCTGCATACAATGGGCGCCATGGCCGCGCCGGCCATGCCTGCCAGGTTTGCCATCACGATGACCGTCCCAAAGCCTTCCATCTTGGACCTCAGCTGGTCGGCCTTGCCCTGAGCAAACGACCTCAGCTTGAGCGTGGAAGGATTGACGTACTTGCCGGAATTGACGAGAACAGAGTTCTCGTCGCCAAGGTCGCGCTTGTCGTTGCTCACGATGAGGCAGTCACACTCGATTGCCTTTTTTGCCTCTCGTGCAAGCTTTGCGCCGGCGCCACCTATGCCCACTACCAGTACTGGACTTGAAATTTGAAGATCATACATGCTACCCCGAACTCCCCCGTCGTCAGTAGCCGACGAAAGTTAAAAAGCTTTGGAGGTAGCCGGCGGTCCGCCGGTGGTTTAACTATTTTGAGCTTTGCAGGATCGCGCGAGCCTTGAGCGAAAAGCTGGAAAAATCATGAACCCTGACGCGGATTCTTGCACCCAGTTCTGCAGGCTCTTCGAGCACCACCGGCTTGTAGGCGTAGTTCCTGCCCTGGGAGACCTTGACCACCTCGTTGACTATTACCTCGCCCTCCCAGCCCTGCCAAGCAGAGTTGCGCTTTTTTGCAATCCTTCGCACAAGGGCGGTCGCGCGCCTTGACCTCTCTTTTGCGACGTCTGTCCTCACCCTGCCCTTCCAGCGTGTCGCCTCTGTCCCGGGCCTTGCACTGTAACGAGAGATGTTGACTACGTCCGGCTCTGTCTCCTTCAAGAGGTCAAGTGTTTGCTGGAAGTCGTCCTCGGTCTCGCCTGGAAAGCCCACAATGATGTCAGTCGATACCGTAAAGTCGGGCATCTTTTCGCGAAAAGCGTGCACCGCGTCGGCAAACACCCTCGCGGTGTGGCCGCGCTTCATCTTTCTCAATATTGGCTCACTTCCGCTCTGCACCGGCATGTGCACGAACTTGAAGAGCTTGTCGTTTTTATCATAGACATCAACCATCCTCGCGATCATGCCGGGCATGTACTGCGGGTTGAGCATGCCTACTCTCATCTTAAAGTCGCCGTCGACTTCGCAGCATGCCTGCAACAGCTCTACAAGGTCCGAAGCCATGTCCCGTCCGTAGCACCCGCTGTCGGTCGACGTGAGCCAGACCTCCCTACACCCGTCTGCTACGTCCTGCCTTACCTGCCTTACGATGTCGCCTGGGCGGTAGCTTCGGAGTACGCCTTTTGCCATCTTGGTCTGGCAAAAAGTGCATTCACTCAGACAACCGCTTGCAATCTCGACTATGCTAACTGCCGGGTTTATCCTGACCCGGGGTATGTTGACCTTGTCTGTTTTTGAATCTGAAAGCGCGACGAGCCTGTTTCCAGAAAGCGTCGAGGCAACCACTTCAGCAGACCTGTCCAAGGAATGCGGCCCCATCAACGACGCGTCGGAATTGAGCGACTCTACAAGCGCCCTGTCCGCCTTTGGCAGGCAGCCGGCTACTACAAGCGGCTTGCCAGACTTGCTCAGCTGTTTTATGCGGTGCACCATCTTGTGCTCAGTTGTGTCCTTGACAGAGCAAGTGACTATGAGGTTCAGCGTTCCTTCCTTCTTGCTCTGCGCGATTTCATAGCCGGCGCTCTTTAGCAGCCCCGCAATCATTTCAGAGTCCGCCATGCTTGCTGAGCAGCCGTAGGCCTCAAGCCACACCTTGCCCTTTGGCTCCCTGCGTATGACCTTGATTGATTCTATCAGCTGGGGCTTGAGCGACCGAACGTACAATGCAACGTGCAGTCAGCCTTCTTTGGTTTAAAAATCATGTCTTTTGAAAGTAGTTTTTCAGAGGCTCACAGTAATAGCCAACCCAACCCTGTCGATAATCTGCGGCCTGTCCTGCAGGAACCTTTGTGTGGACCATTGTCAACTCTGTGCCGCCTTTCTTGGCAAGCGTGATTTCGAGCGTCGACGGACAGTACCCTTCTGGCCACTTGGTTGTCTGCCACTCTTGCACTATCTTTTTGTTTCGAACAAGCTCGATGTTGTTCCCGATGAGGTAGCCGTCCCAGGCGAAGAATTTCCCTCCCACCCTCGGGTCGCACCTCGCCTTGCCACCCGTGAATTTTGCGTGCTTTTTTGCGTCCATGTAGGCGTCATAGACATCTTCGAGAGTTGCAGGGAAAGTGGACCTGTCTAATGGTAGAGGTCTTGCTGGCCATGAACAAGAAAGCGCACGGCTGTAATTATGATCTGTTCTGCGACCAGACCTCTGACAGCACCGCGACGTAGGTGGTGACGAGCGTGCCTGACTCCATGCTTTCGCGGTGGCTTTCCATGTCGTTTCCAAAGGTCAACGTCAGGGCCTTTGGCACCTTCAGGTACTCGTTCATGTATATGAGGAGTGAATAGTACATCAGCTTCATCACATCGCCTTTCTCGTCGGCTTTCAGCTTCATACTCTCCATGACGTTTGTAGCGACGAGCGAAAACTGCGGCGACAGCAATGCCTTTTCTCGCTCAAGCCTTATCGCCCCCATGTATAGCAGGTCCTCTATTGCAGACGCTGTCTCTTCTATCCGCTGCTCGTCAGACATGGCCGCCACCTACGATTGCCTTGTAACCTGCTATGAAATCAGAGTCGATAATCCCTTGCACGACGTACGGCTGGCCGTTTGAAAGCGTGATGTCCATCGCCACCGCGCTATACGGTATGTCAAACAGCTCGACTTGTTGCGGGTCGTCTGTTTCAAAGATCTTGCTGCATGCGCCGTCGCAGGAAAAACCGTAGACCTTGCTTATCTTCCTGTTCCCCGAGCCGGCCGCGCGGCCGCCCGCAGAGCCCCTCGACTCTTCAACCATCAGCACAAAGATCTCGTTTTTTAATTTATTGTCAAGCGACACGTCGCTTTCCGCGACAACCAGCTTGCGCTGCGGCAGCTGGAGTATCTCGTCTATCGACATGAGGTACGTCACGGGCCCGCGTTATAATACGTTAGCGCAGGCCCCCGACTTCCCATTTCCGCTGTTTTTCCCTTTCCCTTGCGCGGCTGCAATGCTCTTTTTCAGGTCTTCAAAGGTCATCGCGGGGTTGACCTCTACCTTTGCGCCCAACATGAACAGCGGCTGTGCTATTGCCGGTATCTGTCGACGCCTGACACGTCCATTATGAACACCACCGTCTTGTCGCCGTCTAGTTCCAGAAAATACGACGCTGCGTCGTTATTTGCCTTGATGTAGTTTTCCATGTTGGCAAGAAAGTTCCGATCCTTGACCATCCTGTTGCCTACTTCGGCTTATATGACTGCCCTTAGGACAAATCTCATGACATGTGAAAAGGACCCCCGCGATTTAGGATTTTCCCATCGTGTCGCAATAGATATAATGTCTGGCAGGTGATCAAAAGCATGGCAAGAACACTCTCATCCCCTGTGGTCCTCAAGACAGGAATGCAGGCCCCTGCTTTTACCTTGAAAGGTGTCGACGGCAAGTCGCACTCGCTTTCCGATTACAAGAGCAAATCCACACTCGTCATTTTCATGTGCAACCACTGCCCGTTTGTCAAGGCAAGGATAGGCGAGATGGTGGAACTGCAGTCGAGGTTCAGTCCGTCAGAACTGCAGGTAATAGGCATCAACAGCAACGACCCGAACTACGAGGACGAGGGTTTTGACAACATGGTCAGGTTTGCCAAACAGTACAGCGTCAACTTTCCGTACCTCATAGACGAGAGCCAGGAGGTCGCTCGCGCCTACGGCGCGATGTGCACCCCGGACCCTTTCCTGCTTGACGCCAGTGGAAAACTGATGTTCCACGGCAGGATAAACGACGCGATGGAGCCGGAGGCCAAGCCGACAGTCCCGGTGATGGAGAACAATATCAGGGCGCTCTTGTCTGGCAAAAAGATAGAGAATGACTTTGACCCTTCCATCGGCTGCTCGATAAAGTGGAAGAGCTAGCCGTACTGGTAGATGACGCCCTTCTCACCGCGTGGGTGGCGCCACTCTGTCTCTTTGGCGCACGTCCCGCACTCGATGCAGGGCTCGTGTTGTAAGATCACCTTGCCGTCCTCCAAGCTGTAGCATTTCGTGGGGCACAGCGTGACCAGCTTTTTCATGAATTCTGATTCTGGGTCGAGCACCCTAATGTGTGACTGCCTGTCGTCGTCGTATTTCAGCCGGGCCACGCGCTCGGCAACAGTCGGTATTTTAGGCTCGTATGTCTTGGCCACCAGCTTGCCGAGCCTCTCTGCTATCTCGATTGGCACCTGCACGTAGGTTTCTTCGGACTCGACTAGTGGCAGTAATTTATCGTAGCCAAGAATGTTGGCAAGCCCGACCGCAAGTCCTCTGAAAGCGCTTGACGACATCAGTCGAAATACCACGCCGTAACGCTGGCCCACGATGTCCTTTGGCACATCCTTTGCCGCGTCTAGGAACGTCTTCAAATAGTCCTTGTCAATCTCGCGCATGTCTCGCGTGTAGGGACTCTTGTCCACATCTTGCGCGTACTGCTCGCCCATGTATTCTGGCCCAAAATTGTTCTTGTCTATTGCCTTTGCGACTGCCTCAGCGGCGCGAACTGCGTCGTCAATGCCTACGTTGAGGCCCTCTATCCTCGGCCCGATAAAGACTCCCCTGCCGGCCGCGTCGCCAACGAAGAGTATGTTTCTGTGGTACGGCTTTTTCATCGCACAGCGCTTGCCGTCCGGGACTAGCTTTGTCGAGTATTCAAGTTCGACATAGTCGTCCACGAATTTGGTTCCGTACTTTGTCTCAAGGTCGGCCTTTACAGAATCAAGCCGTGATTTTATCTCCTCGTCTGATTTGTATTTGCCGCTTTCGACCAGCTTGCTCCTTGCAGCCGGCGAGTGATAGGCGTCGCGTAAATCGTTCCACGTTTTTACCAGCTTGCTTACCGCAAACTTGGCGCGCAACTGCTCCTCCTTTGGAAGGTCGCGATCTATCTCCTGCTTTACCGCGACCTCGTCCCTTATCATGCCGGACACGAGTGGATTTTGCAACAGCGCGTTTGCAAGCGCCGACGGCTCGGCAGGCTTTTCCACAAGCGAGTCAAAATGATAAACGGCGCCGATGGACAGCGTGTCGCGGTTTGTGTAGACAAAGCCGCCGCCGATGTGGCCCAGCGTCACGTCGCCGGCAAACAGGTGCGCCGAGCCCTCCTCCGGCCCTATGCCGAAGCGCTCCTCGAGTATCTGCTCTGGAAGTTTGACGATGACCTTGACGCCTTGGTACAGCTGCTCTGGCGTGAACTTCTCCCTTGCGCCCGTCATCTCGGCTACTTCCGAGTTGACGCCGTCAGCAGCTATAACGGCTTTTACTTCAAAAGGTTGCAGTTCGTCAGTCTCGATAAATGCGCGGCCATCGTTCCAACCTATTGACCGGACGTGCACACCGGTGACCATACCGCCGCCGTGCTTTTCTGCGGCCTCACGTGCCTGTTTTGCAAACCAAGAGTTCAGCCTGTTGAGCAGGACAGAGTAGCCAAAGTTGGCCTGGTACTCGTGGGCCTTTGTAAGGTCCATGGCAAAATCCCTGTCCTTTGACGCTGCGTGAAGTATGTATTTGGTTATCTTGCGCTCGACCGGCGCCTCTTTCTCGAAATTCTCGTACAGGTCCTCGACGTTGTTCGTCCTGCCCTGTTTTGGCTTTTTTGAGTACAGTATTCCGCCAGAGACGTTCTTGGTGCCCACCTGCCTGCCCGCTTCTATCAGGACTGCCTGCTTGCCAAGGTCAGCAAGCCTCTTGAGCGCCGCAAGGCCGGCAGAGCCACCTCCAATTATCGCGATGTCGTAACGCTCCGTCATCTCCTAGCCTCCACTTTCGGTCTGAGCGCCCGCAATTCCTCCAGCAGCGCCGGGATGACGTCCTCCATCCTCCCCCTGATGAACATGTCGCACTCGCCCCTTATCGGCGCGTCCTCGTCCGGGTTTATCGCTATCACAAATTCCGACTCTTTCATTCCAGCAAGGTGCTGCATCGCCCCGCTGATTCCTGCCGCGATATACAGAAGTGGAATGACCTTGCGGCCGCTAGTGCCTATCACTCTGTCAGGGACCATGTAAGTCGAGCTCGCGCCCTCGCTCACCGCGTACGGCTTTTTCGATATCGGGAGAGAAACGCCCACCTCTGCGTCCAGCTCTTTTGCAAGCTCAGCCACAAGCCTAATGTTTTCCTCCGGCGCGTTCTTTATCCCTCTACCAAAACTGACGACGGCTTTTTTGCTGTCAAAGTCGACGGCACTCTTGACTATTTTCCTGCTGATTATCTTCACCTGCAGATCCCGCGCCTCAAACGATGGCAGATAGTCGACTACGATCCCTTTCCTTGATTCGTCGCGTACAAGCGGGGCAAACACGCCAGGTATTATGCTGCAGGCCTGCGGGTGGTAGTCCCTTGCAATGTCGGGGTTGCGGTTGTCAAGGCACAGAATGGTGGTCCACAAAAAGCCTGAAAAGTCCGGCCTGTACATTTCAAGTGTGCGCTCGTACACCTGCGCCTGCCCCTTTGTCTTGTGCTGGTGCACGATCTCAAGGTCGCTTATGACCAGCTTGTTGATGTCCGACGCAAGGCCAGAGTCAAGCTCCGCCATCACTGTTGATGAAAGCTGCCGGCCGATGTTGTCTGCCGAGAAAAACATGTAGCGGGGCTTTGCAAAGTCGGTTGACTTGGGCGCGAATTTCAGGACCAGGTCCCTAGTTGTCGCAATCTGGCTGATGACCTTGGTGTCCACCAAGTTGCGTGTGTACTCCAGCTCCGGGCTTTGCGCGTAGATGATGGCGTCTGCGCCGTAGAATATTAGATCGTCGCAGAGCTTGCGCACGTTGTTGCCAAGGACTACTGCAACCACTTTTTCATCAGCATTGTATTTGTTGTTGTAGCCATCCATCAGGCGGCGAGCCTCGCCCAGCATCTCAAGGCTGACTGGCACCGGCCTGCCCCCGTCGTGCTCTATGATAACGTAAAGGTGCTCGTACCTCATTTTATGACCATGCCCCCGAGCACTTCGTAGATTTTTGAAGCGACCCTGCGCAGTTCGTCTCTATTCGAGCCATCGACGACCTCGGCTTTTCTGCTTGCCTTTGCCTTTGGTATCTTTTCCACCCTGTACACTATGGTAGGCGAGCCGGGCAGGCCGACCATTTTCGGGTCGGCTCCAAGTTCCTGCGCGTTGAACATTTTCAGATACTGCTTGTAGTTTGCGACGCGGGACTGTGCCTCCTCTCGGTATTTTTCGTGGGCGAGGCGCTGCGAGACCGTATTGAAATGAGGTTTGTATGACGGGTCGACTGCCATGAATACCGGCAAGGGCGCCTCCACCTCTTCAACGATGTCGTAAAAGCCTTGAAGCGCGACCAGCCTCTTTGCACGCACGACTCGCCGGTCCATGTCAATATCGTAATCGATGACGTGTCCAAGGAAAGTAAAGCCAAGCTTCCACGCAGTCTGAGGTCCGGTCTGCCCTGTCTCCCCGTCAGAGGCCCTGTGTCCCGACAACACGATGTCCATCTTGCCGTCCATCCTAGCGATGCCGGCACGTAGAGTCTCGGCGGTGGCAAGGGTGTCGGCCCCTGCAAAGAGCCTGTCACTGTAAAGGTGCAGCTCGTCGGCGTCGCATATCGCCTGCGCCTGAGCAAGCGCCGAGTCGGCGCTGGGCGGTCCCATTGTGCCAACCCCCACCCTTGCGTCGAATCTCACCTTTGCGTAAAACGCGGCTTGGCAAGCAACCGCGCTGTGCGGGCCGAGTATACTCTTTGTCTCGGCGCGGTTCAGGGTGCCGTCGGCGTTGTAACTTACGTTGCCTTCAGAAAAGTCTGGCTCGAGTTTAACGATAACTGCGATGTTGAGCTTTGACATCTAGTTGCACCCTTTAGTTCCATGTAGTGGCTTTAAATGGTTTTTGAATGAATTATACGGTAACTATCTTGCTTGCAGACCTCAATTCTTCGTAGCAAGAGCGCATGCTGTTGTAAAATTCGGGCATTTTTGGCTGGATCATTGCGTATGCAAGGTAAAAGTCCTCGGCCTCGCGCAGGTAGCGCCTGGACTTGGCGTGCCCCGGCACCTTTGCGATGAACTCCATGTTGTTGATCCTATCTGCAAGCTTTATCGTCTTGACGTCATAATCTGCCTTTAGCAAAAGGTCGCAATAATCCCAAAAGCGCGCCCGGACCCTGTCGTCGGCAGTCCTGCCGGAAAAGTTGTCAAGCGGCTTTATCCTTAGCTCGCTTGCAATTTTGTGGACGCGGCTTCCAAAGCGATACCGCATGTATGCGTCAAAGCCGTACGATTTTGCTTCGTAAAGGTTCAGTATGCGCTCGTCGTCTTCCATCACATCGTGAAGAATGGCAGACGCCACTTCCACGCCGGTGATGTTTCGGCCACTTGCCCTGTAATGCCTGACCACGTCCATGGCGACTGGCCACGTGTGCGTCTCAAGAAACGACGACTCTTCATCCTCCCGCATGAGCCCGGAATGGACCTCCTCGGCCACCTCCACCGCGCCTTCCACCAGACTGTCTACCCTCAGGCCCTCTTGCTCCAGGAACGATAGGAACTGGGCCCTGCTTGCCTGTTCGACCATACTGTATATTGGCGGAGGTCAGAGAAAAGATTTGCTGGCCTAAACGCACCGGAGCCGTAAGACTTTAATTTTCAAAAAAAATAACGAGCCGTCAGGCCCGGTTATTACTTCTTTTTGCTAGTCTTTTTCTTGGACTTTGTGCTCTTTTTCGCCATGTTGTCAGGTTTATGAAATAATTCACAAGAACTTAAGTTTATCTACTTTGATGCGCTGCCAAGGTGTATTCCCGATGATGCCAGAAAGGAGACCCCGGCGCGCAAAACACTTTAGAATTTGTTTTGCGATGACTAATCAAGAGCCCGCAGCTTGCAGAGTTGATCGCAGGCATCTGATTTGCGGTGAAAAATAATGATGACAAAAAAAATAGAGCACAGACCGTGGGGCAGGTTTGAGCAGTTTGCACACAACGAGACCTGCTCTGTCAAGCTCCTGTACGTCAAGGCGTCTAGCAGGCTCAGCCTACAATACCACAAGCAGCGAGAAGAATTCTGGAAGGTCATTCGCGGGCCTCTCAGCGTCCAAATTGGCGACGAGATGTTAACCGGCAACGAGGGAGACGAGTTCGAGATACCTGCTGGTACAAAGCACAGGCTTCAGGGACTTGATTCGGACGGCATAGTGCTCGAGGTATCATTTGGCAATTTCGACGAGCAGGACATAGTCAGGCTCGAAGACGACTTTGGGCGCGCAGGCTAGCTCAGGACCCGGGAAAGGTGTTCAAACAATATGGCGTGCCGAAGCCTGCCAGTTTGTGCTTGTTACACGAAAATTATGGTACATTTACGTCAAGAGTAACAATATATGCGCGTTTTTGAGATTAAAGTTCCCTTGCTCTCCGCCCCGAGAAGCTTTTCAATCTCAGACACTTTCACGCCATCAGGGGACCAGCCGGAAGCCATCGAGAAGCTTGTAAACGGGGTCAGAAAGGGAGGTCGGCAGACTCTGCTTGGCGTCACTGGGAGCGGCAAGACTTTTACCATTGCAAACCTAGTCGCCCGCTCTGGCAAGAACACGCTTGTCATCTCGCACAACAAGACGCTTGCGGCGCAGCTCTACGCAGAGTTCAAGGAGTTTTTCCCGAAAAACAACGTCGGATACTTTGTCAGCTTTTACGACTATTACCAACCTGAAAGTTATTTGCCGCAGACTGACACGTACATTGAAAAGGACACGGAGATAAATGAAAAGATAGAAAGGATGCGCCTTGAAGCGACTGCGATGCTGATGTCCGGCGAGCCCACCATCATCGTCGCAACCGTGTCGTGTATCTATTCTCTGGGCTCACCAAGAGAATGGGAGGAAACATCCATCGCGCTGCAGAAGGGAGAGGTCATAGAACGCAAGGTGCTCGTCCACGGCCTCATAGAGGCCCGCTATGAGCGAAACGACGTGGCGCTTGTCCCCGGGACTTTTCGTGTAAAGGGCGACACGATTGACATAATCCCGGGCTACTCTGACGACATCATTAGGGTAGCGATGTTTGGCGACGAAATAGAGCGCATAAGCATACACGACCATGTGAGCATGAAAAAGATCCGCGACGCCGGCGCCGTCAGAATATTTCCCGCCAAGCACTACATAACTGCCGACGAATCACGACTTCGCGCAATCGACTCGATAAGGCATGAGCTTGAAAACTGGCTGCCGGACCTGCCCTCGGAGCTGGAGAGACAGAGGCTCGCCTCCAGGACGAAATACGACCTTGAGATGATAGAAGAGCTCGGCTACTGCTCGGGCATCGAGAACTATTCCCGGCACCTTGATGGTAGGGCGCCGGGGCAGCCGCCGTTTTGCCTCCTTGACTTTTTCGGCGATGACTTTCTACTTGTCATTGACGAGTCGCACGTCACGCTTCCGCAGCTGCATGGCATGTACAACGGCGACAGGACGCGCAAAAAGTCTCTGATTGATTTCGGGTTCCGCCTGCCAAGCGCGTTTGACAACCGCCCGCTGAAATTCGCAGAGTTTGAAAAGTACCTGAAAAACGTCGTGTTCGTATCTGCAACGCCGGGCCAGTACGAATTGCAGTCAAGCGGGCAGGTCGTGGAGCAATTGGTGAGGCCGACAGGTCTTGTTGACCCCAAGGTCGAGGTGAGGCCGACCAAGGGCCAGATGGAGGACCTGATTGCAGAGATAAAGAAGAGGGCAAAGAAGGACCAGCGCACGCTTGTCACGACTCTGACAAAGAGGATGGCAGAAGACCTGGCAGAGTTTCTCGCAAAGAACGAGGTACGCGTGCGCTACCTACACTCAGAGATAGAGGGCCTGGAGCGAACGGAGCTTATCCGTCAGCTGCGCTTGGGTGAGTTTGACGCGATCGTCGGAATCAATCTCCTGCGCGAGGGCCTTGACATACCCGAGGTCTCACTTGTGGCGATACTTGACGCGGACAAGGAGGGCTTTTTGCGCAACACCGCTAGCCTAATCCAGACGTTTGGAAGAACAGCGCGCAACGTCGACGGCCAGGTCATCATGTACTCTGACACCGTGACGCGGTCGATGAAAGAAGCGACTGATGAAACGCAGCGCAGGCGGGAACGGCAGCTTGCGTATAACAAGCGCCACAGGATAACGCCCAGAACCATTGTAAAGCCTGTTCCGGAAAGCGCGTCGGCAGAAATCTCGGACGCGGTCGAGACAAAATCTATGGCCCGGCGCGACCTCTTGCGCCTTGCGATAGAGACCGAAGCCACGATGAAGAAATACGCAGAGCAGCTGGAATTTGAGAAGGCCATAATGTACAGGGAAAAGCTTGCGAAAATAAAGAAGGTAATAGGCGACCCCAACCCCGTCGCGGAGGTGTCCTGATGCATGACAGAATAATAATCCGCGGGGCCAGGCAGCACAACCTGAAAAACGTCAGCCTGGAGATTCCGAAGAACAAGCTCGTAGTCATCACAGGCCTTTCCGGCTCTGGCAAGTCGACTCTTGCGTTTGACACGATTTACGCGGAAGGCCAGCGGAGGTACGTCGAATCGTTGTCTGCATATGCAAGGCAGTTCCTCGAGCTCATGGACAAGCCCGACGTTGACTCGATAGACGGGCTCTCGCCGGCGATATCCATACAGCAAAAGACGACGAGTAAGAACCCCCGCTCGACAGTCGGCACGGTCACTGAAATCTACGATTACCTACGCCTGCTTTATGCGAGGATAGGCATGCCGCACTGCCCCCGGTGCGGCCGTAGGATCGCAAGCCAGTCAGTAGACTCCATAACAGAGTCGGTACTCAAGATGGCAGGCGGCAAGAGCGTGATGGTGATGGGGCCTGTCGTGCAGGCGAAAAAGGGCACGTACGAAAGGCTGTTCGAGGAACTGAAGCAGCAGGGGTATTCCCGAATAAGGCTCGATGGCGAGATTACAAACCTCGAAGACGAGGAAAAGCCGAAATTGCCCAGGCTTGACAAGCAGAAAAAGCACACCATTGAAGTCATAGTCGACAGGCTCAAGCCGTCGGCCGAGGAAAAGAGCCGGCTCTTTGAGTCGATACAGTCGGCGCTCAAGGCTGGGAACGGCACGGCAGTAGTCTCGATCGACGGCAACGACTCGATGTTTTCGCAAAAGAACGCTTGTCCCCACTGCGAGCTTTCCATAGGCGAGATAGAGCCCCGCACGTTCTCGTTCAACTCGCCTTTCGGCGCGTGTTCCCAGTGCAACGGCCTCGGGATAAAGATAGAATTCGATCCAGAGCTGATAATACCTGACAGGCAAAAGAGCATACTTGAAGGCGCCATCAGGCCGTGGACAGGCCACTTTGCAACATTCCGCGCGTCGATGCTAAAAGACGTGGGCCGCAAATTCGACTTTGACCTTGCGACTCCCATTTCCAAGATGACAGAGCGCCAGCTTGGAGTAATCCTGTACGGTACTGACGAACGCATCCACTTCAGGTACGAGTCGAAGCATTCAGACAGCAGGTGGGAATACCGCGGAACTTTTGAGGGCGTGATACCAAACCTTGAGCGCACCTACCGCGAGACTGAATCAGAAAGCAAACGCGAGGACCTCATGCAGTTCATGCGCGAGCGCCCCTGCGAGCGGTGCAACGGTAGGCGGCTGCGCGAAGAGGCCCTTGCGGTAAAAATTGGCGCAAGGTCGATAATGGAAGTGTGCGACCTGTCAATAGACGCGTGTTATGACTTTTTCCGCTCAGTCAACTTGACTGATACCGAGCGCTTTATCGCTCGAACAATACTCAAGGAGATAATTTCAAGGCTGGAATTTTTGCGCAACGTCGGGCTCAACTATTTGACACTGAACAGGATGAGCGCCACTCTTTCCGGAGGCGAGTCACAGAGGATTAGGCTTGCGACCCAGATAGGCTCAAACCTCACGGGTGTGCTGTACGTCCTCGACGAGCCCACGATTGGCCTGCACCAGCGCGACAACACCCGGCTCATAGATACCCTGAAAAAGCTGCGCGACCTTGACAACACGCTCATTGTAGTTGAGCACGACGAGGAGGTCATCAGGAGCTCTGACTGGGTGGTGGACATCGGACCGGGCGCAGGCATACACGGTGGCCAGATAGTCGCAAGCGGCAAGCTCGAAGACATCATGTCAAACGGCGACTCTGTTACGGGCGCGTTTTTGCGGGGCGAGCAGGTCGTCGCGCATGCGCGTGAGCGCATCAAGCCGGCGAAATGGCTGACAGTGCACGGCGCCTCGGAGAACAACCTGAAATCGATCGATGTTAAATTTCCATTGGGCTGCATGACAGTCGTAACAGGCGTATCGGGCTCGGGCAAGTCGACGCTTGTAAACGACATACTTTTCAACGCCCTTGCCTCGCACTTTTTTGGCGCAAAAGAGAGGCCAGGCAGGCACGACCGCCTGTCGGGGACAGAGCACGTCGACAAGGTGATAGGCATCGACCAGTCGCCCATAGGCCGGACTCCAAGGTCAAACGCCGCCACCTATGTGAACGCCTTTACGCCAATTCGCGAGCTGTTTGCAAGAACGCCCAGGGCAAGGGAGATGGGATACAGCGCCGGCAGGTTCTCGTTCAACGTGTCGGGGGGCAGGTGCGACGCCTGCGAGGGCGGGGGCGTGAAAAAGATAGAGATGCAGTTTCTGCCAGACGTATACGTCACGTGCGACGAGTGCAAGGGAAGGCGCTACAATTCCGAGACCCTTGCGATAAAGTACAGGGGCAAGACCGTTTCCGATGTGCTGGACATGACGATTGAAGAGGCGCTGGAGTTCTTCTCCAACATACCGTCGATAACCAAAAAGCTGCAGACCCTGAACGACGTAGGCCTGGGCTACTTGCGTCTGGGCCAGCCGGCCACCACGATGTCCGGGGGCGAAGCGCAGAGGATCAAGCTCGCGGCAGAGCTTTCGAAGCGTGACACCGGCAGGACCGTCTACATCCTTGACGAGCCGACGACCGGCCTGCACTTTGCCGACGTGAGCAAGCTCCTGCATGTTTTGAAGAGACTCGTCCAACTTGGCAACACCATCATAGTGATAGAACACAACCTGGACGTGATAGCCTCGGCAGACTGGATAGTGGATCTTGGGCCTGAGGGGGGCGAGGGCGGAGGAAGGCTAGTCGCGGAGGGGACGCCGGAAAACATAAGCGAGCACCCGGCGAGCTACACCGGCCAGTACCTAAAACCCAAGCTGGCAGTCGACCAAAAGCTGGTGCGGCGCAAGCAATGACTCTAACGGCCGCGGTCCTTCGCGAAAAGAGGATTCCCCGCGAGCCAGGAGTCTATTTGATGAAAGACGACGGGGGCATAATAATCTACATCGGCAAGGCAAAGGACCTGAGCAAGCGTGTCGGCTCGTATTTTGCAAAGCGCGATTTAGATCCAAAGACCGCAAGGCTTGTCGAAAAGATAGCAGACTTCGAGTTTGTGGTTACCGACAACGAGATTGAGGCGTTCCTGCTCGAATCCAACCTGATAAAGCGCTACAGGCCGGCGTTCAATATAGAGCTCAAGGACAACAGCAGGTATACTTACCTGAAGATTTCAGACGAGCCGTTCCCTCGGCTGCTCGTCGCCCGCAGGAACAGAAACGGCGAGTTCCAAGGGCCAAAAGGCAAGATATACGGGCCATTTGTGCGCGGCAGTTCGAAGTATCTTACGGCGGGCCTCCTGCGCAAGCTGTTCAAGGTCAGGATTTGCAACCGGCTGCCAAAGGTGCCGTGTCTACAGTACTTCATCAAGAACTGTGACGCGCCATGCATCGCAAACGTCACGCGGGGAAAGTACATGGAAGGCGTTGACGCGCTGCGCGAGATACTGGAAGGAAAGAGCAGCGTCGACCTCTTTGCGCGGGAAATGGAAATTGAAATGAAGCACGCGTCGGACCTTGGCGACTACGAGCGTGCCAAGGAGATCCGCGACACCCTTTACCGGTTGAGCAACCTCCGGATAAGGCAAAAGATGGAGAAGGCCACTAGGAGCCCCGACGAAGAGTACGTCGGCATAGTGCGCGATGCAAGAAAGGGTATGGCCCACGTAATGGCGCTAAAGAGGAGCAGGGGCGTCATCTCGGACCGGAAGAAATTCGAGTTTGACACCGTGGCGGACAACTCGTTCTCGTCGTTTCTCTTGCAGTACTATTCGTCGTCGCCGGCCATCCCTGACGTCATATACTCAAGCGAGGAGCCCGGTTCAAAAGAAATCCTAGAGGCGTCGCTTGAAAAACTTGCAGGGCACAGGGTCAGGATAGCCGGGGCGGAGACAGGCGAGCGCCACAGGTTGATGGAGCTTGTAATGCGCAATTTGGCCATGTATGTCGAACGAGGCTATGCCCCTGCAGTGGTAGAGCTGCGAAAGGCGCTTGCGCTCTCGTCGATGCCCGAAGTAATAGACTGTTTTGACGTGTCCAACCTGGGCACCGCAATAGCTGTCGGCTCAAGCGTCAGGTTCGCAAACGGAAAACCCGACAAAGATGGCTACCGCAAGTTCAGAATAAAGACTGTAAAGTGCCAGGACGACTTTGCGATGATAGGCGAGATAGTTCGGCGCCGCTATTTGGCAGGCGGCGTGCCAGACCTAGTCGTCATCGACGGCGGAAGGGGCCAACTTGCGGCAGCCACCGGCGCGCTGGCAAGCATTGGGTTATCAAGCCTGCCCTGCATCGGGCTTGCTAAGGAAAACGAAGAGATCTACAAGCAAGGAGCGAGAGAGCCGCTCGCCCTGCCAAGAAGGAGCCTGGCCCTCAGGATGCTGCAGCACGCAAGGGACGAGGCACACAGGTTCGGGCTTGCCTACAACAAGAGCCTGAGAAAGGTCACTCGACCTTGACGCTCTCGCGCTTTTGCGCGCGCTTCATTTCCTGCTCGGTCAGCTCGATATATTTTGCGACAGCGGTGTCTGCCGATTCCAGACCTATCTGGAGCATCCTTGCCGCAAAAAGCGACGCGGACATTGCCATTTCTCCCGCCACCAGCGGCCACAGCATGAAATCAGTCGCTGCAGGGTTCTTGTCGACCATAGACTGGATGCGGCGTTCAGTGTCTTAAACTTTATACCCCCCGTTCAAAGCTATAGGGAACGCGGTGCATTCCTTAAAGCTAAGCAGAAGAAGCTTTTCAAGTTCCTGAAAAAGCAGGATCCTGCGCACATGAATGATATTCGGCTAACATTATCCATATTTAAGAGCAATGTCTTCGAACACGTCTGCCACGTCTGCGCACCTGTCATGAGCACCTTCAAGTATTTCATAAACTTCTTTCATCTTGATTATGTGAATTGCATCGTTTGTCTTGAATAGGTCTGCGATAGCTGTTCTGAAGATCACATCTGCTTCATGCTCATACTGGCTTATGTTATGACAGTGCTCGATTAACTCGTTTGAATTCTTGAATCCTCGCAGTTTTTTTACTAAGAAGTAAATCTCTTGTGACGACGATAGGAGCATTTTTGCCAGCTCTTTCATGTATACTGTTGGTTCCTTAATGTCAAACAGTATGAGCGTTCCAATGAATCTGTCAGTGTAGTCTATTATCTGGTCAATCTCACCTGTAAGAGCTGAAATGTCTTCCTTGTCAAGCGGCGTCACGAAGGTCTTGTCAATGAGGACGTAAACGTAATGAGTAATCTTGTCTCCTTCATGTTCCAAGTCCTCTACCTTCGTGCTTAATTCTTGAAGTTTGCCATAGTCATTCAATAACTCAACCAAGGTGTTAACTGACTTTATCAAGACTTCTCCTTGTGATTCCAGCGAGTCTATTATTTCGTTCTCGTTCGATCGAAGCCATGACATCAATCCTCGTCCCAATTCGAATTCAGCCTAGAATAGAACGGTTCAATATATGAAGGCAGTTATTGTGTAGCCAGACGCTCGCCGTGTACCTTGGCTACCATATAGTCTATATAGAATACGTAGCAAGTGTTCTTATGGTAATTCCGCAGCACCTTGGTTGTGGGGGTCCCAGTCTCATCATTAACCAACTTTGAAGTAATTAGCGTAAGCCCGATTTCCGATTCAATCAAGAAACTTGATATCATTACATGCGATCTTTGCAAGACGGCAAGAGCCTCGCACGATGTTTTTGTGCAAGGCATAGTAGAAGTTGCATTTCTTAAACGGTGCT
Source organism: Nitrososphaera sp. (assembly GCF_036397675.1). Lineage (GTDB taxonomy): Archaea > Thermoproteota > Nitrososphaeria > Nitrososphaerales > Nitrososphaeraceae > Nitrososphaera. The sequence continues at coordinate 23,206 of NZ_DASWIL010000026.1, forward strand.
GCGACCAGTGCATAAAGAAGCTTAATGGATCCCGATAACATTCATTAAGAGCAGTGAAGCCGCGGCGAGAGATGCGCTGGCAGGTATCGTTATCAACCATGCGTATACTATTCTTCTTCCCAATCCCCATCTTACCGCGGAGAATCTCTTGGTAGAGCCAGTTCCCATTATGGCACCAGAAATCGCATGCGTCGTGCTGACTGGTACCCCAAGCCACGCCATCGATGTTAGGATTGCACCTCCACCGGTTTCAGCAGCAAACCCCTGATACGGCTTCAGGCTGGTCAGACGGAATGCCATCGTTTTGACTATTCTCCATCCGCCGAAAAATGTTCCAAGGGCTATAGCCGTCGCGGCACCACCTATCACCCAAAGCGGAACTACAAACCCTTTAGTCTCAAGCATACCACCAGCGATGAGCAGCGCCGTGATTACTCCCATAGTCTTCTGCCCGTCATTCGCTCCATGGGTAAGCGAGAAAAACGTTGAAGACGCAATCTGCAACTTTCCAAATATTCTATTAACCTTGGCTGACGAAGATTTACGGAATGCTAACATTATGCCAACAGTAAGCGCAGCAGCTATTGCAAAGCCCACAGAAGGTGATACAACCATGAATATCAAGACTCTTTCGATTCCTGAGAAAACTATTCCCTGGAGACCCCCGGCAATTAATGCTGAACCAACTAGACCTCCAATTAATGCATGACTACTGGATGAGGGCAGACCTAACCACCAAGTAACGAGATCCCAGATGATAGCACCAATTAGTCCTGCTAAAATTACAAATACGGTAGAAAATTCTGGCTGGATTATCCCCTTGCCCACGGTTGCCGCGACTGCAGTGCCGAACACAAATGGCCCGGCGAAATTAGCTGTGGCGGCGATTGAGACAGCCTGCAAGGGCCTTAGAACCCGAGTTCCTACTACCGTGGCAATCGAATTCGCTGCATCGTGAAAACCATTCACAAAGTCAAAGAAAAGTGCCGCAGCAATTGTCCCAGATACGACTAATAGTGTTGCTCCAACCTCTACCAATTCTAATCAACCATATTGGATACACGCTAAATTAAGCAGAATTTGCAATCACTATCAGATGCGATTTTTTTATTGACCACTAATATTCGTATTCACAATAGACTATGACATCTATAAAGATTAGCTACAACATGCATAGGGTGACGAATATTCTTGTTATCGTGGTTGATTTCTACAAAGCCCTACTTAAGATGATCCAGCGCACGGTAATTTGATGTGAGGAGTAGGTCGCTCAAAGGCGTGAGATCAGAATTTGTTATCTGCTCTATTCTATGAACGAGCATTCCTGGGATTTGCTGAATGTCATTTGTATTTTTGCTCTACTATAGTTTTCAAATCTGACATAAACCTATCAAATGTCTTTACTTTTCCGCTTTGCTCTGTGTTGCCTTTGCTCAATAGGTAGCTTCCATCGGTATCGACTTCAACAATAGCTCGCCCTTTCTTTGTGGGCTTTTGTAGCTAATGTACCGTCCTCGTCAGGCGTGACGAAATATACCCTAATCTCTCTCGTAGATGGTGCAGCAGAGAGTTTTAGTTTCCAGTAGCCTGTTTGAGCATTCTTTCTCTCAGTGTGACCTTAACGTTGTCAAACCACGTTCTAAAATCCGGCTCGTCAAGTAGGTGCCTGCGTGGGGATTTCGCCAGATCCTGCCGGGGTGAGGGATTTACCATGAAACGTAGTGAAACCATCTCCCGGATTTACAGGTTTTATTCTTAATTAAGAGTGGGGCCGAAGGGATTTGTCCTGACGCGGCGAACACCGCAGTCATTTGAACCCTTGACCCACGGGTTTCTTGCTCTAACTAGCCCACGCGTTAGATCTGGAGCCCGTTGCGATGCCTGGCTTCGCTACGACCCCACCAAAGTGGCACCGTATTTTTGATAGCGGAAAGATGTCTGTATAAGTTTATTGTTTCCGCGCTTCCTTGTAGCGGAACTTGTCCAGCTTTATCAGTTGCTGGTAAGAGCCGAACTGCGACGTGTCGGCGCTGTCCAATGCCGACACGTCGTCGTCGCTCTCATCCTTGTATACTTTCAGCAGTTTATACGAGGTGGAACGCTGGGCAGGAATGCGCCCTGCAGACCTTATCAGCTGCCTTATTTCCTTTGGCTTCATCAGCTGGCCGTGCTGTGCGCCTGCCGCAGTAGATATCGACTCGTTTATCAGCGTGCCCCCAAAGTCGTTTGCGCCTGCCGCCAACAGCAATTGCGACATCCTGGCGCCCTCTTTTACCCACGACACCTGGATGTTCGGTATGTGGTTGTTAAGCATTATCCTTGCCACTGCATGCATCTTCACCACTTCAAAGCCGTCCGCGCCGGCGCGAATGTTGTCGATCGTGTGGTGGCTGTACATCGGCGCTTCAGTGTGGACGAAACTCAGAGGCACGAATTCCGTAAAGCCGTGCGTCTCTTTCTGTATGTCGCGCAAGAGCGCGATGTGCTCCGCCTTTTGCTTCGAGTTCTCGATGTGGCCGTACATTATGGTTGAAGTCGTCGGGATACCTAGCGCGTGCGCCTGCCGGATTATCGACACCCACTCGTCCACCTTTATCCTGCCCGGCGAGATGATGTCACGCAACGACTGGTCAAGAATTTCTGCCGCAGTCCCGGGCAGGCTGCCGACTCCGGCCTCCTTGAGCATTTTCAGGTACTCGTTTGTAGAAGTTTCTGATCTTACCGCCCCGTACAGCACTTCCTCGGGCGAAAAGGCGTGGATGTGCATGTTCGGCAGCTCTTTTTTCAAAGCTTTGCAGATGTCAACATAAAGGTGGCCGTCCATTTTTGGCGGCAGGCCGGCCTGTATGCAGACCTCGGTCGCGCCAAGCGACGCGGCCTCTATGGCTCGCCTCAGTATCTCTTCGTTTGGAAGAAAGTATCCTTCATCTTCACGAAAGTCGCGTGAAAAGGCGCAAAAGCCGCACTGCTTTATGCAGACGTTTGTAAAGTTGATGTTACGGTTGACCACGTAAGTCACGACGTCGCCAACAGCGCGCTTGCGAAGCTCGTCTGCGAGTGCGACTGTCAGGCTCATCTCTAATCCTGTGCTGTCAAAAAGCGCGACTGCCTCGTCTACGGAAATGTCCTTGCCGTCAAGCGCCCTGCCAAGGGCTGATGCTACGACAGGGTCGGCATTTTTCAGGAGCGAGTCAAGCGCCATTTACATAATCCTCCTTGACAAGGCCCGAGCCGTCAGAAAGCAAGCGTACGTAGTCATGCAGGCGTTCGGATATAAATCCACCTTCGATGAATTCCGGATATATGGGCAGCCTCGCGCGTAGTTTCTTGTTCCTGCTTTCTGTCTCCTGCCTCACTTCGCTTATCGCAGGCCAGGGGAACTCAGGGTTGACGTGGTCGATTGTAACGGGCGAAATGCCCCCCCAGTCGTTGATGCCTGCATCTATGTATCGGCCATAGATTGCGGGGTTGAGGTTTGGCGGCACCTGTATGTTCATGCCCGGCATTATTAGGCGCGCAAGCGCGACTGCGCGCAGAAAATACTCTTTTGGCGTCGACGGAAACCCGGCCATCCCCGTTTCCGGCTTGGGCTCAAAGTTCTGCAGGATTAATTCCTGTATGTGACCGTGTTTTTCGTGCAGCTCTTTTATCACAAAAAGCGAGTCGACCATCTCTGTAGGAGTTTCCCCGATCCCGGCAAGGACGCCGGTCGTCATGGGTATCGCAAGCTCGCCGGCAGACTCTAGCGTCTTTATCCGGACTTTGGGGTTCTTGCTTGGCGCGCCGTCGTGCGCAAACCCCTTGCCCATAAGGCGCTGGCTTGACGACTCGAGCATCACGCCCATGCTGACGTTCGTGTGCTTTAAGCGCGCCATCTCGCTTTTGGTCAGGCTGCCGGCGTTTGTATGCGGAAGCAAGCCGGTCTTTTGAAGCACCTGCTCGCCAATCTCACAAACATAATCGACGGTTGATTGATAGCCCAACGACTTTAGCCAGTCCCGCGCCTCTGGGTATTTCTGCTCTGGCCGCTCGCCCGTCACAAACAACGCTTCTGTGCAGCGCGCCTTCCTGCCGGCCTCTGCTATCGCAAGCACTTGCTCCGGCGAGAGCATCGACAGCATAGGATCGCCCGGCTCATTTTTGTACGTGCAGTACGAGCATGTGTCCCGGCACAGGTTGACGAGGTTGATGAAGACCTTGCGCGAGTACGTGACGGTGTCCGGCCGCGTCGCATCCCTTACCCTGCCTGCTGCCGCCACGATGGCCTCTGTAGGGCATGCCAGCAACAGATCGCAGGCGTCCTCGCGCAAAAGCAAACCGGGGCTGGCAAGCGCCCTGTCAATCGCCGAATTGGCCAGCATCAGCGTTCCTTAGTGCGGGTTTACTAATAAACACTAAGGCGAGTCCTGTGCGTTCGGCCTTGCCTCAAGGTGCAGTTCGATGTGCATCACCGTGCCGTCCCGCAGGACAGTCACGTCCATCGTGTCGCCCACCGACTTTTCGCGCTGTAGATACACAAGTATATCGTCGAGTTTTCGTATCTGGTTGCCGTCAAGCTCGAGTACGATGTCGCCGCCAAGCGGAACAGTCTGGCCTTCTACCCTGGTCGGGTTGTCGCCTCCCCTTATGCCGGCCTTTTCAGCCGGCCCGCCCGACACAACCTCGACTACGAGTACGCCCCTTGGCTCGTCAAGCTCGAGCACGCTTGCAAGACCTGGCGTCATGTCCCTGCCCGAGATGCCAACCCACGGGTGTTTGAAGCTGCCGGTCTCTATGAGAGAGGGAACTATCTTGGCTATCGTGTTTGACGGGACCGCAAAGCCGATGCCAGCAAACTCGCCGGTGCTCGAGCGTATGGCACTGTTGATGCCAACCACCTGGCCCCGCGTGTTGAGGAGAGGACCGCCCGAGTTGCCCGGGTTTATTGGCGCGTCGGTCTGTATGATGTCAGGTATAAGGAATTGTAGCGGGCCGGAATTCTGCGCGGGTATAGTCCTGCCAACCCCGCTCACGATGCCGGACGTCATGGAACTTGAAAGCCCAAACGGGTTGCCTATCGCCGCGACCTGCTCGCCCACCCTCACTGTGGTCGAGTCTGCAAGCGGAAGCGGCGCGAGCTTTTCCTTTGGCACATCCTTGACGTAAAGGACCGCAAGGTCGGTGAAAGGGTCGCTCCCAAGCAGTGTGGCACTATAGACCGTGCCGTCGTAAAACGTCACGCCCAGGTCGTTCACGCCTGACACCACGTGGTCGTTTGTCACGATGTGGCCGTTGTCGTCAAACACAAAGCCCGTCCCGAGCCTGCCCTGCTCTGCAAGGTCATTGCTTGCAGTCACCTGCACGACGGACCTTTCGGTCCTCTCGAAAAGATCTGGAAGCGTCAGCTCCTGGTCCACGGCCTCGACCGTGCTGACACGGCCCACCCTGAACGCGTCGCCTTCAAGCGAGTCGCGCTGGTTGCCGTTCGTATCGAGGAGGCTTGAAATGTCTGGGAGCTGAGCCTTGCTAAAGTCAAAGCTGTTGAATTGCGAAAAAGCGAAAAATATGGCAACTGCAGCAACAAGTGACGCCGCCGCGAGGATGGCCTTGTTCAATCCGGGTGAAATTCACCTGTTGTGCTAATAACCCTTTTCCCGGATCAGCGGCTGATGTACTGCACTTCGAGTCCTGCAGGCACTGGCATGTCCAAGAGTTCTACCAGTCTGCCGTAGTAGTGCAGAAACGCCCTGCCCTTCTCCGTCGCCCTGTAGATGGTGCCGTCGTCGTTCGTGGCTTGCTCAAGCATGCTTCTTTCTATCAGTTCTGCAATGTACGCGTGCACCTGCTCGTAGCTTAGATTGGCCCTGTACATGATGTGGGTCTTCTTTATCCCCGCCGTAGCCAGGCCAAGCACGTCGCCCATTATCTGGATCCTTCCTCTGTTATTCTTGCGTTCTGTAGCCATGAAACTATTTACTTGACAATCCTACATTAGGGGTATGGCGGAATTTTGAAGTGGAACGCGCGTTCCAGCTCGATTCTAGCGCATAAAGCTCTGTTTTTCGCTCACGGTGTACTGCCGGCCGCTCCACCTAACGGCGTCCTTCTTGGTTGCATCAACTATTGCCGACGCAAAGCCGAGGCAGATTATCGCGCCCCCGACTGGCGCCCCGAGCGCGTACATGGGGCTCTGAAAGACGCCTAACCTGCTCTGGACCGCTGTCGTGAGAAGCAGCGCGGTGATGGTCAAAGCTTGCACCAAGACCAGGGCGGTCGCGGTCGGCCCTGCGAGGCCGCCTGCCACGAGTGCCAAGACTGGGAGCGAGTAGGCAAGGAACAGGAACGGGGCGAACAGGATGAAAAACACCGCCGCTGCAATGAGGTGCGCGCTGCGCCTGTTTTGGTGGTAGAGAGGGATGACAAGCCGGCGAAGGCCATGCCAAAGCGTTGAAAGATCGCGGGCCCACACCGCGTTCACGTACCTCTCGCCTCTGACCATCTTCATCCTGTGGCCGCCCACCTTTACCCGGGCCCCAAGCGCGCCGTCCTCTACAAGCTCTTCTCTTACTGCGACGTGCGTGCCCACCGCCTCGTACGTCTTTCTGGTGATGACGAAAAAGCTGCCGAAAAAGTATCCCGTCTTTTGCCCCGGGTCGTTTACCCGGAGAGGCGAAAAGCGGGTGTGCAGAAAAGTCGAGAGGCCTGGAAGCGTTATCCTCGTCCAGAGGTCCTTGCAAATCAGCTTTGGTATAGCGGTCAGGGCGTCGAGCCCCTCTGCAAGCATGTGGCCGACTGCAAGCGAGAGCGCGGTTGGCGAGTGCTCGGTGTCGGCGTCGGTGAAAAACAGGTAATCGCCTGTCGCCCTCTCGTATCCCTGAATGCAGGCCCAGTTCTTGCCGGCCCACCCCTCCGGTTTGGGAGGCGTGCTGACTGGCACGACGCGCCTGTCATTTCTTGCATAGCGCTCGATTATTTCGCCAGTCCCGTCAATAGAACTGTCGTTTATCGCGATGACTTCAAAGTTGGGGTAGTCCTGCGCAAGGAGCGTGTCGAGGCACCTTGCGACGTACTTTTCCTCGTTCCTAGCAGGCAGTACCACGCTCACCTTTGGGTGACCCACCGCAGACCTGCGGTCAAAAGACTCCAGCCTCGGCGCCAACTTGAAGGACCTAGTCATGTAGGCGAAAAAGTAGGCCCATACGCCAAATATCCCCGCAAGAATGACGGCTAGTGCTATGTTGAGGGCCGCTATCCCCAGATCGAGTGCCGGCTCCATGTCGCAAGCGGGTTATTCGACGGCCCGGGCTATGCGTTCTAGCGCCTGTTCGGTGCCCTCGGTGATGTGCTTTCTTACCATGACGGAAAATACTGACAGAAGCCCTGCGAGCTTGAAGTCCCAGGCGACATCCACCTTTGTTCTGCTGCCCACCCCGCTTAGAGTGACGAGCCTCGTGCCGGTTATCGGGCCTTCTGTTATTTTTGTTTCAATAGATGTCTGTGGGTTGAGTGTGACTTTCTGCATCGTCTTTGAGTCCTTGAACGCGATTACCACTTCGCGCTTTATGACGTTGCCCTCCCTGCTGATGTTTTTGACGGCCTTGGTGCCGTGCCAATACTGGGCCTCGTTGTCCACGTCGGACACAATCGCCCACACCCTGTCAAGTGGCGCTGCAATCTCGCGGCTGGCGTTTACGGTAGTCATGCCAATTGTTCACGCCAGCCACTATATGTGCTTAGAGCGCCTTTATCTTGGCAGCTTCGTGAGGCTTTGTCCTGTCCCACAGCACGCCAAATATCGCTCCAAGCAGGACCCAGAACATCGTCATGGTCGCGCCTGTTGCTATCCTAAAGCTGTTGACAAGGTCCATCGGTGCAGTTATCTCGTCTGGGTTTGCGGGCAGCGTGGAAAACACCACTACCACAACTGCCGCGTATGCCGCCGGAGCAATGAATTTGCGTGACCCTGCCGGTATCTTTTTGTACGCCGCGCCAAGGGCAAGGGCCGCAAAGCCTGAGATAGCAATTATCACCATGTAGAGGCTCTGCCTCACGTATATCGTCTCCGGGTCGCCTACTGCCGGCGGGTTTGCAGGGTACTTTATCGCCGGCACGATGTATAGTGCAAGCCACATAATGCCTGCAAGGGCCAGCGCCTTTTTCAGGTTGGTCGATCCGGGAAGCAGGTTGCGCCCATAGGCAAACACGACTCCAAACAGCGCGCCAAGCGACATGCCAAGCACGGCGCCGGCCGCAATGCTCCCACCCCTCTGCCATATCCTGTAGGTGGCAAGCTCCGCAGGATCGATTATCTCGCCGCCTGCCGCAGCGGCTTGGTTTTCAAGCTCTATGGCGGCGCTGATGTACGGCTCGACGACTCCCTGGTTAACGAGGCCTAAAACGGTGCCGGCAAGCGCGCCGGACAAAAGCGTAATGGCAATAAAAGTGAGGGACTTCATGCCTGCGTCAGCCTAGTGGCATGCAAAGCCTGCGGCGTGTCTCATGTCGTGGTAGAACTCGTGCATCCACATGTCGTCGTACGCCTGCTCTCCCTGGGCCACGCTAAATACCTGGCCCTGATCAAAGCCCATAACAAAGACGCCAAGGACCAAGACGCCGAGGAGCACGCCCACAGCTATCTTGGGAACGCCCGCAGCAGCTCTTACAATCTGATCGGTAAATGACATTCAGTTCCGAATAATCTCGGTGTTATTTAAATAATGAGATGGTTTGTCCAACTGGATGGTTTATCCAACCCGGGTGCAACGAATAAATCGCTCCGCGCACAACGCCAAGGCATGCACATGTACGTAAGGGCGCTTGAAAAGGTAGCTACCAGGTACGCGCCGAGCAGGCTCTTGTCGTTTGGCGCGGTCCACGTTCTTGTTGCCTTGCAGCTGATGCAGGGAAACGGGCACGCAAGCCGCGACGCGCTGTGTAAAAAACTCGGGCTCGGTGGGGGCGCGGCCAAGACACTTGTCAAACACATGAAGATGAGAGGGCTCGTCGAGACCTCGAACGGCGGCACGCGGATGACTTCAAAGGGCGGGGGTATATGCCAAGGCATATCGTCGGTAATGCCGTCTGAAATGGCGCTCCCGAAATCGTCGGTCGCGCTCGGCAGGCACAACTATGCCGTGCTCTTGAAAGAGTTCGGGTTTGAGGTCAGTTCCGGGATAGAGCAGCGCGATGCTGCAATAAGGATGGGGGCCACCGGCGCGACCACGTTGCTGTACATCGAAGGCAGGTTCGTGATGCCCGACAGCAGCCACGACCCGCTCAGAAAAGAGCCGGGTCTCCGAAAAGAGCTGGTTAAAAGACTAAGGCCGGACGACGGCGATGTGATCATCATCGGGAGCGCGGAGAGCAGCAGGGTGGCCGAGCTTGCCGCCAAGGACGCGGCGCTTGCCACCATCATGAGGCACGAAAAGCACGCCTAGGCTTTGCTGCGGGTGCCGTCCCTGTTGTAGACGTAGATCTTGCCTTGCTCCTCGTCCGCAGTCTTTTCGTGCGGACCGTCGCAGAAAGGCTGGTTTGCAGAGACCGCACATGCAGATCCATTTTGATTCGCTTCCGACCCTGACTTCCTTCGGGCCCCTGTCCTCTTTTCTTACCAATCTTGCCATGCATTTTCCATACCTGCTTTGACAAATAAACCTGGTAGTAATACACGACTGACTTGGTTCTCCAGAGCTAGTCTCGCTCAGTTTAACATAGTTCCGCTTGGCAATCCACTCCAGGCGTTTCCTCAAGAAGCTAAAAGGCGCAGAGCTCGGCAAGAAGGGGATCGAGAAGGGCGCCGAAGTAGGCACCAAGGCGTCGACGTGGCCAAGGACGCGGCGCAGAAACGCTGCGACAACGCAAAAGAAAACAAATATGTGGGGGTGCGGTTTCGGCTACAGCCTCGACCTCAGCACCATCCCGTAGATAGGCGACTCGCCAAAGTGGCTAATGACGCTCGTGTCTATCGAGATCTCGATGACGTTATCGTTTAGGATCTTGATGGTCACAGGAACGTTTTCGACGGGGCCGTCCCTCTGGGTTATGGTAGCCGTGCCTTCGAAGGTTATCGATGTCTCGTCCGCGCTCCACTTGGTCAGCTCAAAGTCTGATATTTGGTGCCTGTGCTTTGAGTTGCCGTCCTTCAGCACCATGCCAAAGCCGCTTTTGAAAATCATTTCTGGGCTTTGTGCCTCGTCAGCCGCGGGTATGAGCACTAGCCACCACGGGCCGTAGATTATCCATTCGTTTCCGTTCGGGTCTGTCTGTATGCTCGAAAGCACGCCTACCGCGCCGCCTCTCCTTCCGTCCGCAATAGCTGCAGTCACCCTGTCGTGCACGTTCAGCCTGTCGCTCTGTTCAGACTGTGCCTGGGCGTAGGTTCCCGCAAGCGCCGCCGAAAAAACCGCGCCTGCCACGAGAACAACGCTCAGGCCAAGAATCATCGCCAGTTTGGCGTTTTTCATTGCGCTGTACGCATTCCGGGCAGAGATATATGTTATGGAAAAAGGTTACACCTGCCCCTGCAGGGACACGACCAAATCTTTTTACCCGTGCAAGTATGCTGTTACTTTTGAGGCGCGCTATGGGATTGATCTCGCCGACGCTTGACATGAAGCAGATCCACTCCAGGGTCATGAAGAGTATTGAAAAAGGTGTCCAGATAGACCTGTCGACCATTACGTGCAAGCGCTACCTGAGGAGGCACGCAAACAGCAAGACGAGCGTCGCCGTGCTGTACGTGGACATCGACGGCTCGACCAAGCTGACGCTCTCTCTTCCTTCTGACAAGCTTGCGCTCGTGCTCCAGGTGTTCTCGCAGGAGATGAGCATGGTGGTCGCAAACTTTGGGGGCTACGTGCTAAAGTACGTGGGCGACGCCGTGATAGCGCTTTTCCCGGCGGAACACGACAGGAAGCAGGCCTGCCTTCGCGCGCTTGAATGCGGCAGGACTATGCTCGACGTTGTGCAAAACGCGATAACGCCGGCCCTGCTTGCGCACGGCATTCCGGAGCTGAGGATAAAGGTGTCGATAGACTTTGGCGAAGTACTGGTGGTCCTTTACGGCAAGAGCCTGGAAAACTCGCACATCGACATAATAGGCTCCAGCATCAGCATGGCTGCCAAGATGCTTTCCGTCGTGCCCACTGGCAGGATAATAATGGGACAGTCATTCCGCGACAACCTGTCTGAAGAAGTTGCAAAGTCGTTTGTCCAGTTCGACGTCGACGAGTCGATGTGGTCTTATGTAGACCAGAACAAAAGGCGCTACAAGCTTTACCTGACGCTCCCATAGAACACTTTATAATTTTCGACGCCCCCGGACATCATGATGTCGACAAGAAAAGCCAGAACTGCGGCTGACCGCGACGGCGAGCAGGCCTACGTCACGCCTATCGGCTCAAGAGACATCAAGCTTCAAAAGCCCACGGTGCTGGCAGGGTTTCCCGACAACGGCATGGTAGGTTCAATATGCATCAACCACGTGATAGAACATATTAAGATGCACCAGGTGGCCTTTGTGGATTCAGAGTACATCATGGCAAGCGCCCTCTTTGTCGGCAAAAAGCTGCGCCACCCTTTTAGGATATACGCAAACGGCGAGGGCACCGTGTGCGCCATCCTGTGCGAAGTCCCCATACTGGCAAGGGGCGTGCGCCCCATAGTGAGGGCGTTGATCGATTGGCTTGGTAGCGAGAGCGCAAGCGAGGTCACCGTCCTTGGCGGCATAACCCCTTCCAACATAAGCCCGTCCAACCTGAGGCCAAGAAGCGCCTTTTTGCTGCAAAACACCGGCGATGATAGCTCTGCAGAAAAAGACGGGCTGGCGCGGATTCCCTCGACCGCGTTTGTGGTGGGCATAGGCGGGGCGTTTTTGTCTTCCTGCGTAGCGAACGGCATCAGGTGCCGTGGAGTGTTCGTGCCGTCGCTTGGCGAGGTGCCAGACCCGGGCGGCGCGGCGATACTGCTCGAAGCTCTTGCATCCATAGTCCCTGCAGCAAGAGTGGACACGGGGCAGCTCAAGGCAGAGGCCGAGAACATAAAGAGGCACCTTGAGGAGCTCTTGAAGATGCAGCAAAAGATGATACAGGAGTACGAAAAGGGTGAGACCAGGCCCGAGACCGAGCGCATCTACAAGTGAGTGCGCTCTCATGTCCTGCCTTTGGCAAGGGCCTCAAGTGACTGGCCTATCGACCTTTTCACCTCGCCAAGCGTGTCTCTGGCATCTTTGCCTGCGCCCTTTTGCTCGAGCTCGTTGTTGTAGTACTTCATCCACGAGTACGTGTGCTGGAGGCTCTTGTACACCGCAAACGGGAGCAGCGTTTGCTTGCCGCCCAGCAGGATTGCATCCCACATGTCGGTGAAGAACGGCTTGAAGTCGCCCTACTGCAAAGACTCGTTTATGAAGCGCAGCTTGCCGTTCAGGTCGTCTGTAACGAACTGGATTATCTGGCGCCGGGCCACGGCCTCCTCTTTCCGGATCCTGCGCTTTTGCACATTTGCTTCGACCCAGACTGCCCCGTAGATGATTACTGCGAGCAAGACCATCTCGACTACGACCGAGTCCCATTCTATGGCCATGACAGAATGGCGGGCGTGTAGCCATTTATTCTCGCAGAGTACAGCGCCATGCTCTGCATACATACCTATTAAGAACGCACCGGGGATTACCTACCGCATGAGCGCAGTAAGCGAGATAATGACCAAGGGCGCAGTCACGGTCAAGCAAGAGTTAAACCCGACGGCGCTTGACGTCGCACAGGTAATGGCCAAGAGTAGGATAGGCTCTGTCATAATCACAAGCGGGGGCAGGCAGGCGGGCATAATAACAGAGCGTGACCTGCTCAAAAAAGTCTCTGCCAAGGATAGAAAGCCAGGCGAGATAGCGGCTTCAGACATAATGTCCTCCCCCGTAGTAGTAGTCAAGGCCTACGACTCGGTCGATACGGCGGCCGGCGTCATGGCAAGGAACAGGATAAAGAGGCTGGCAGTTGTGGAAGAGGACGGCTCCCTTGCCGGCGTCATCTCTGCCACTGACATTGCAAAAAAGCTTGCCAGGATACTGGCCGACGACTACAACCGCTACAGCTCGCTGAAAGCCGTGCTAGACCTGTAGCCTCAAAACCTCTCGGGCGCTCGCTGCCCGCTATGGCACGCCTGGCAGGCTCCGCACCATTCGCAGACCCTCGGCGTCTCTACGCCGCATTTGGAGCAGGCAGTCTCGGGGTTGTGAACCTTGACCTCGTGGAAGCTGTGGGGCTGGCGCATCCGCGTCACTGCACTTGCACCTTGTTCCCTTTCTTCTTGGACGGCGCCTTCTTGGGTAGGTCCACTGAGAGTATGCCGTTGTTCATCCTTGCCACGACCCTTGCAGGGTCTATCTCTTCGGGCACCGGTATCTTGCGGTAGAACGATCTGCTGGACCTCTCGTTGTAGACATAGTCCTTCTTTTTCTCCTCCACTTTTTCGTTGTGCTCGCCGGATATCTCGACCGCGTCCTCTGTCGCGTGCACGTTTATCTTGTCCTTGTCTATGCCCGGGACTTCTATCTGCAGCTCGTACCCGTCGCCCCTGTCGGCCATGTCACAGAGAGGCACGCGCATCTCCTCTTCCAGATGCGGCAAGCGCCACATGAGTGGCCACGGCCTCATCATGTTCTCCATCTCTGCCCTGAAATCCTCAATCGCGTCGTCAAATCGGCTCGGGAGTGACTCTCGTTTGGCAATCTTGCCGGGTTTTGTCATGATTCTGTGTGGGCTGGTTTCATATTTGAAAACTGGGTATGCAGTGCAGTGCAATGCAACGCGTTCCGACCCCGTAAATACGCAAGATGCCAATTAACCCCTTGTAGGGCTTTTGGCTTGAAAATGAGCGACGGGATGTTTGTCGCAATCGCACTTGCAGGAACCATCGCAGCGTTCGCGCTCCTGTTCGTTATCGTAAGCGGAGGTGGCGTCAGGCACGTCCAGATATTCCTTCCAGAAAAGACAGAGAACACGCTTGCGTTTCGGGAGGTGGACGGCGAAGTTGCGCTTGTGGGCATTAAGGGCATAGCGCAGGTCAATCCCACGCTAATCATGAGGACCGGCGACTATTCGCTTGAGCTCACCATCATAAACGAGGACGACCAGACACACATGCTGTTCATCGACGGTGTCAACATCTCCACAAAGGTGCTCAGGCCCGGCGACAGCGACGTCATAGCGTTCCAATCACAGGGCGAGGCCACGTACAACTATTACGACTATATGCGTCCAACCGACGAGCCACTTGGCCAGATACTGGCAATGAAAGTAACAGCCTTTGAGTAACTAGCGCATTGGGAGCGCTCTGTCGAACCTGAGCGTGTCGCCCCTTCTTTCATCCTTTTCAAAATAGCAGATCTCGTCTATTGCCAGCTTTATCTTTGACGTACGCCTACTGCATTGCGGGCACCTGTCAACCAAGCCCTTCTCGCTCAGGCAGGTAACGCACCAGTGACACCTGTCGCAGATCTCAAAGACAGAGCTTGGTAAGGACTCGCCGGTCTTATTGCGCTGCTTTTCATCCAGTCCTTCATAGGGCTGGATCTGGACCTCCAGAGACTCGGCAGCCATAAGCCTGTTTTGTTTTTTGGATAATTAAGCTGGAGGTTTGCAGTGCATTGCAGTACAGTCCCGTTGCGTAAATACTGCCATGCCCGAAAAGCCGGCATGACAGGCAGAATTCTAGTACCGCACGACGGGACGGAGATGTCGGACAGGGCCCTTTCCAAGGCCACTGAGTTTGCGAGCGCGCTTGGAGCCGAGATGGTCATAGTGCATATCGTGGACAGCAGGTTCGTGCCCCCGAGCGCCACGCTCGGCTTCATAAGCGACAGGACATCGCTGGAAAGCGCCAAGGCAGAGCTTGTGAGGATACTAAAGTCAGGTGCAGAGCAGATGCTCAAGAAAAAGATAGACGATGTCAGGAAAAAGGGCGTAAGGGTGGACTTTGTGCTGGGCGTCGGCTCGCCGGCGGACGAGATAGTAAAGGTCGCAAGGAGCGTGAAGGCAGGAATGATAGTGATTGGAAGCCGTCAGCTGAAAGGAGGAAACCAGCTCAAGGCCCTTGGGAGCGTCGCAAGGAAGGTATCAGAAACGGCACACTGCCCGGTGATGATAATCCGCTAGGTCAGAAACTCGATATTTAGCGCCCTTATTTTTTTTGTCGCTGAATCGATTTCGAACGTAAACTGCCCTTTCAGCTTGTCCCCCTTTTCAAACGTCACCAATGCGCGCACCTTGCCAGCCTTGTCGTTTGCTTTGAGCTCCAGCTTGCGCCGCATGTTCGCGTTTGCCATCAGAGCCACCTTCAAAAACGCGGATATCTCCGATCGCCCCTTCAGCTCGGCAGCCTTGCTGAACGGCTCTTTTACTACCGCGTCGTAATCAAACATGTCCACCAGACTGTCTAGGTCCCTCGAGTCCATAAGCTTGAAGTACCTTCTCACTATGTCCTCGCTACTCAGCTCAGCAATATTGCGCGTCAGAGTCATCGCCTTGATGAACCTTTGCCGTTAGCATAGATAACCAGTGGGTTTGCACTGTCTTGCAAGGTTTTGCACTTAGCGAAATATCACGGTCGCCACCGTCGTGTTTGGGGTGACGGTTATCTCGGCTTTGATGTTGGCAAGCTTTTCAAAAATGAGGCTCAGGAGCTCCTTTGTGAACAGAGACCAATTCTCTCCAAGCTCGTGCTTTATCACAAAGACGTGGTTGCGCGAGCCCTCTATCCTGTGATCGGCCTGGATGCCAGAGACTTTCATGTACTCTTCGAGCACATCGAGCACCACCCAGAGGTTGTACTTCTTCTTCATGAAAAGCACCGTGTCCTTCATGATGTCAAAGGCCATCTGCGCGGCGTGTTTCACTATCTGGTCCCGATAGCCCGCGATATCCTTTATGCCCTCTCCCTTGGCAAGTGATATGGACTTGTCTATGATGGTGAGAAGCATCGCCTTTGGAACCGGCATCATGCCCACTTTGTTCTCGTACCTGTCCCACTCTGTGTACTTCTTCAGCACTTGGTTTACCAGCACGTTAAGCGATATCTCGCGGTTGTCAGCTTCTGCCTGCATCTCGTCTATCACTCCCGAGTCGACCCTGAATGTGACGCTGCGGGTCTTGTGCTGGCGTGTTTCTTCTTCGCCCGACATGTAGCCAGTTTTGGCTAAGGGTGGGTTAAAAGGGTTTAACCCCTTGTTGACAAGGGGATAAAACCCTAGACGGGCAAGCGTCAAATCCATTCAAGTCAGCACAAGTAATAATTTGGAAATACCTTTCTTATGCATCGGGCACAATATGCTATGACTGCGATGTTCTTGGGTGATAGAAGATTGGAAATAGAAAACGGATTAACATGATATGGTATGAAGGCTATTCCCCATCTCGAGAGAGTACTATATTACCACAAATTTGAACACAAAGATAGGGAATTAGAGCAAGCCCATCTATCGCGATGAATAACTCTTCAAGTCAGAAGCGTATTGGAAAGGGTCGTAATGAGATATCATAGCGGTCGTGAAGGATTAAGGGGCGTTAACGCGGTAGCCGCCGCAGGATTTCCTTGGCGATTTCTTCGTGTTTTATCTGCTCGCCCCTCCTCCCGGGCGTAATTAGTCCCTGATGCTTGACTTTTTCCATTTCTTCAAGCAACTCATTGCATCCAAAATGCGGATTAACACAACTTGCAACCTTTTTCTTGCGCAGTTCAAACGCGTATCTTTCGCGGAAATCTTTTTCTTCAGGAGTATCTTCAATCAAGACTCAATCACTTAGCGAGACTGCCAATTATCGAGTTCTTCAGCAACAATCGTGGTTGAACATGACCTGACGTTAGGAATCATATGAAATTTTCTCAGTATGTTTGCTATCCCGCCGTTTGAATCGGAACGCAGCTTGGCTACTATGTCGTAGATGCCGGAGACGCCGGTAGCTTCAGATACTCCCGAGATTTCCCTCATCTCTCCCATCACGGCCTT
Source organism: Nitrososphaera sp. (assembly GCF_036397675.1). Taxonomy (GTDB): domain Archaea; phylum Thermoproteota; class Nitrososphaeria; order Nitrososphaerales; family Nitrososphaeraceae; genus Nitrososphaera. Next base: position 40,184 of record NZ_DASWIL010000026.1, read on the forward strand.
CTCGGTCCCAATATCGCAATTCAAAAAGACAAAAGCAAGCGTCATGATTTGGTTATGCGTCACCGCTATAAAAGGTCGCTTATTTCATCCTTGGCGTACGGAAAGTGACCCAAGGCTTTGCTGCTGTATTGAAGACCATATTGGTAGATGTATGTTACAGATACAGTGGCAAGACCTTTTCAAACTAGGCCGGCAAGAGCAGGCACAAAGGGCAACACCGGATTTTGTGTGTCGTGCGCGGCCGTGGCGACGATGGAAGCATTGTTCCAACTGGGAGGCTCAGTCCTGATTCAGAGATATTGTGATCACTGCCTACAGGGGGCAAGGTACGAAAGTTCCGGGTACTGAGTGGTGCGATACGCGAACGTTTGCGTTTAAAAGGTTGTATGGTGATTGATTTCGGACGGCTTCACTTCGTATTTGTAGGGATACATGTGAAAATTGCGGCCGAAGGGTGCCCGGGTCCACACAGGGTGCCAGCACAACAGTTAGGCAGCAATCCATTGGGGCGGCTACCTTAGTCCCTACCGACTCTTTTGATTTCCTGCTGCTATAATCGCATGTTTACTAACATACGATCACCACGGGACAGGAGCAATTCTAGATACCGTCTTAGCTACTTTACCTAGTGCGCCGCTTTCATATCGGACTGTCTACTGCCGATTTTGGCCAGTAAAAGGGTTTAGTGGACTATGAGGACAGGACAGCGAGAGTGCTCGCACACCTTGCGGGTCACGCTGCCGAGTGCCCGAAGCTTTGAGAGGCCGCTAAGCCCTTTGCTCCCCATCACTATCAGGTCGGCCCCCTCGGCTTTTGCGGCCCTAAGTATAACTTCAGCAGGGTCGCCCACCCTGTGCACGAACGAGGCTTGTACGCCCTTCTTCTTGCACAGTGCGACTAGGTCACCGAGCACCTTTGAGGCTGAGTCCCCCGACCACGCGACTAGTTCCTGCACGGCCTCGTTTATGGCCATGTTTGCCGCCTCCTGAAAGGTGTAGATGAGCGACGGCAGCACGGTCGAGTTGACAAAGACTATCTTTGCGCCTGACAATTGTGCCAGCTCTATTGCCTTTTCCGCGGCCCTTGAAGAATATTCGGAGTTGTCGTGCGGGACCAGGATCTTTTTGTACATTTTACCACTGCCTCAGGTCGCCTTCGAGCAGGCCGCTCCCGAGGTGGATCCGGTCGATATGCCTTGAAAGGTCGTCCTTGCCCTCAAACTGCGAGCCGCAATACGGGCAGACCATCTTGGCGCTTTTATGGTTCTCGATGTGCGCCAGCTCGATGCCTTGGCTTGGTATGTTGCCAACCACCGTTTTAAGCGTAATGACGCCGGCCATCTCCTCTCCACGGATAACTGCTAGTCTCCGTATGCCCTTGCTCCTCATGAGGGCTATGGCATCCCTTACCGTCGCGCTCTCGCCCACAGCCACAAGGGGCCAGCTCATGACCTCTTTCAACGTGATCTTAAACGGGCCCATGTTCGCAGCGACCACCCTGTACAGGACATCCCTCTCAGTCACGATGCCTACAGGTAGCTTTTCGCCCTTGCGGCTCACGAACACGCTTGAAACGTCCTTTTCCCTCATGATCTTGACCGCCTCTGCGACGGTGACCGACTCGTCCAGAATTACTGCCTGCTCGGCCGCGTCTGCCACATTTTTGTCCAAATAATCCCCCTGCATGGCCGTTATATGGCTGGCGGCCGTTATATTGTCCGCGTGTGCAGTGCAATGCACTATATTCCAAGGCGTAAAATACGGCTGAATGGTCAATCCGCGCAGATGTTTTCCAAGATACTCGTAGGTGTGGACGGGTCAGAGTGCGCAAGGCGCGCCTTTGACGCCGCGGTCGGGATGGCAAAGGAAAGCAATGCTAAGCTGCTAGTGCTGTGCGTAGTGCAGCCGCCTATGGTCATAGGGCAACGCAAAGAGACCGCCGCGAGGTTCGTGAGCATACTTGAGAGGGAGGCCAAGCTGATACTCGCAGACTATGCTGCAGAGGCAGGCAAGAAAGGCATAAAGGCAGAGACCCTTCTTGCAAAGGGCTACCCTGCCAAGATAATACTCTACACCGCAAGAGCTGAAAAGGCAGACCTCATCGCAGTCGGGAGCAGGGGCCTTGGCGGCATGAAGGGCATGCTGCTTGGAAGCGTCTCAAGCGCGGTCGTGCAGAACTCCAAGGTGCCCGTCCTGGTGGCAAAATGAGCATTTATCTTGCCTTTCTCCCAAGAAAGATTAGGGCATGAAGTGGTCGCTTGAGGATTTCGTATACGGGGCGACTGACGGCGCCGTCACCACGTTTGCCGTCGTTGCGGGGGTCGTCGGCGCGTCGCTTTCGCCGGCCATAGTGCTGATACTCGGGTTTGCGAATCTCTTTGCGGACGGCTTTTCGATGGCAGTCGGCAACTACCTTGCGACAAAGTCGCAGAAGGAGTACATCGACCGGGCGCGCCAGCGCGAAGAGTGGGAGATAGACAACCTAGCGGACCAGGAGCGGCAAGAGATCCGTGACATTTACGCAGGCAAGGGCTTCAAGGACGAGGTTCTAGAAGAGATAGTGCGCATAATAACGTCAAGGCGTAAGGTGTGGGTCGACACTATGATGAAAGAGGAGCTCGGCCTCATAGATGACGCAAGGCGGCCCCGGGACACAGCCATCACCACCTTTGTGGCGTTCAAAGCTATTGGCGTCATACCGCTGGTGCCTTTCATGGCCATGTACGCCATAGGAGCAATAGCGACCGCCGCCGACGCGTTCATCTACTCATCAGTATTTACAGGGATAGCGTTTTTCGCTATCGGGGCGATAAAGGGCAGGATACTGCAAAAGCCACTTGCGCGGTCAGGCGCTGGCACGCTTGCAGTAGGCGGGATAGCTGCTGTCGTTGCGTTTGTAGTGGGCTATTTGCTGAACCAGCTGATATGAGTGCAGTGCCTTGCAGAAGATTCCTCTCCGGTATTATCCTGCAGGCCAACTAGGAACCCATGAAGTCAAGCATAATCGCCGCAATACTCGTGGCCGGCTTCATAGCCACTGCTAACCTCTCCACTTTCTTTTTCGCACCGTATTGTCGGGATATGCGTCCACACTTGTTATAAGGTCGGGATGTGAATATCCATCAAATGGGTTCAGAGGCGCCGGCAAGTTCTAACCAGGAGATACTACTTGCCAAGTGGAGCGACAGGTTCTTTGCGTGGCTGATAGACTTTATTATAGTCCAGGTCGCGCTTGGCGCGGTCCTTGCAGCCGTTGCGTTTCCATTCTGGTTCACCAGCGGCTTTGATCGCATGGACGGCTGGTGGGGGCCCGGACCGTTCGACGGTCCGGTGCGCTACGCCATAACAAGCATCGCGTTCTTTGCATACTGGGGGTTCTTTGAGGCCACGCGCGGGCAGTCAATCGGCAAGATGGTGCTCAAGATAAAGACCGTCAGCATTGCCGGTAAGCCGGCGGACACAAGGAGCGTCGCCATACAGAGCTTTGGCAAGGCGTTTTTGCTACCGCTCGACGTGCTTCTCGGGTGGATATTCACCAACGACAAGCGCCAGCGCATCTTCAACAGGGCAAGCGATACAATAGTCGTCAAGTTAAAGGACGGCTACGGCGAGCCCGGAACGACCTACAAAAAGGACTAGACAAAAAAATTATTGAGAGAACCACGAGGTTCCCTCATTGTAGGCAGGTGGTAGACGCAATGGTATTCGAATATGCCGCTCTCGGTTGCCACGAATTCCATGGTCTTGTTCGTGTTTGCGTTCAAGTCGTTGTGCATCTAGTAGGGAGCGAACATAGTAAAGGTGTGACGTTCCTGTGTTTCTTCCGGCTCCAGATTGTAAAAGTGGATGACCACCCTGTCGCCCTAGTTGGCCGTCATCTCTTCAAGCGAGAACTTGTCTGGAGGTATCCCCAGCGCGTCCTCCTCCATGTTTTCGTCCACTTCTGAGAAGAGGTAAAACTCGCGCGTCTGTGGCTCTGCCGCTGTCGGCACAAGGCCGGAAATTCGGTCCTGCACCTACATTGTACTTGCGGACGCGGCTACCACCAGAGCTACCACCAGAGCAATGGCTGCCACCGCTATTCCGATTGCCGCATATGCGATTGCGTTGATTGGCATTCAGAGAAAAGCTCTGCTTTCCTATATTAGCCCCATGATTGCAGTGCAATGCACAATGTTCATAGGCTTTATCCTGCTGGCCTCCTCCTGTTATAGAGATGCAGGACATTTCCATAAGGGCCGCCGCGCCCCAGATATTCCGCCGCCCGCTCCTGTACGTTGGCCCCCAAGACGCGATGGTCCATGCTGCGACCTTTCTTGCGATCGGGCCGCAGATCTATGTCGACGGTCTGGTTGTTCTTGACGCGGGCAGGCTTGCCGGTAGGATTGGCGGGCGGCGTCTTGCAAGCCACATACTGGAGCGCAAAGAAAAGTGGCTTGACGGTCGTGCAGGCGACATCACAGAACCACTCGACAGGCCGCTTGACGCCGACTCGCCACTCAAGGACGCGCTCTCGGCATTTGCCGAGACGCGGTTCGCGTTCATGCCGATCGCTTCCGGCGACAAAGTCATAGCATCGCTTTCAATCCGTGATCTGCTTGGGGCGGTGGACAAGACGCGAAAAGTAGGGCAGCTGGCTTCATCCCTGACAACCGTTGACGAAGGCATGGGCGTGCCAGAAGCGCTGAAATTCATGGTTGAAAAGGGAGTGCGCAACCTGGTCGCGTTGCGCCATAACGGGCCCTTTGTGGTAAACGACAGGAGGGTCCTGGAGTTTATGCTTGGCTACGAGGCAAGGACTCTTGTTGCTGAAAAGGGCTTCTCTGCTCTTGACGACGTGCCGCTATCGCACGTCGGGTTCTGCAAGGGCAAGACCCTGGGACCGGAGGAAATCGCGGGCGCTGCGGCAAGCCTCCTGTCCGACGTGGGCACGCCGTGCGTTTTTGTTGGCAACAGGATACTGACTCCCTGGGACCTTGTGATGAAGTGATCAGTTCGGCGTTATCACGGCCCTGCCGGTTATCTCGCCCGCTCTGAGCAGGTCAATTGCACCATTTATATCCTCCAGCTTGAACGGGCGGAGCGAGTGCTTCACCTTGCCCTGCCGTGCCAGCTCTATCACTTCGACAAGCTCGTTGTAGTTGCCCCACAGCGAGCCGGCCACCACGTTCTCATTTATCACGGCAGGCAGCAGCGGCATCTTGATCGTCGAGCCAAAGAGCCCCACTATTGCAAGGACGCCGCCCTTGGCAAGGAGCCCTGCAGACGCAGCGATTGTGTTTTCAGCCCCCGCGCAGTCGACAACTAGGTCTAAGCCCCGGCCGCCGGTCGCCTCCATCACCTGCCTACTCAGGTCGGCTGACAGTGTAAAGCAGTGGTCTGCGCCAAACTTTTTGGCCAAGTCGAGCTTTTTCTCGTTCCTGTCAATTGCGATGACTGTCGAGGCCGGCCCAAAGAGCCGGGCGTACTGGACGCCGTACGAGCCCAGGCCCCCTATACCCACTACTGCGACCGACGTGCCGGGAAGGAGCAGGTGGCGGAACCTGCGCAGCGCCCTGTATGGCGTCAGCCCCGCGTCAGTCAGGGGCGCAAGTTCTTCTGCAGAAAGCCTTCTGTCTGCCTTTATCAAGAACCTGTATGAAGGGATGAAAGCGTACTGCGCGTAGCCACCGTCCTGTGATATGCCAGGCCACTTGGACTTTGGGCAGGCCTGCTCGTCACCCTGCTTGCACACATGGCATACGCCACAGCCCCATCCCCCTGAAACAGCCACCAAGTCGCCGACCTCAAAGATGCCCTTTGGAACGGACTCTCCCAGCTCCTCTACAAATCCGGCTATCTCGTGCCCGGGTGTCAGCGGGAGTCCGAGCGGTATCGCGTCCTTCCATTCGCCGGCAATGAGGTGCAGGTCGCTGTGGCAGAGGCCGGCTGCCCCTACCCTGACAACTACTCCCGAGCCGCGCGCGCGGGGCTTTTGGACTGATTCAACGACAAGCGGCTTCCGGTACTCGTGGATCCTTGCGGAAAGCATGCTCATGCAGCTGCAAAGGCCCCCACGATATTTCAGGAATTGGATTGCAGTGCAATGCACAACATTCGCGCCGGTTAAAAACTCCGGGCATGTCGGTGGGGCGATGGCCTGCAGGGGAATATGCGTCCACTACAAGACTACCGCGCGCTACGAGGAAAACCACAAGCGCTGCAAGATATGCGACATTTTCATCCAGTGGGAAGGCGTGCGCTGCCCGTGCTGCAGCTTTGCTCTCAGGACAAAGGCAAGGAACCCGAGAAAGCCCGCGGCCAGAGAAGACGCCCGGTTCGTAGCAAGGTACGCCTAATAGCAGACTGTCTGGCCTATTCTTGCTATCCTGAACGCCTATTCCCTCGCGTCAAGGCCGATGCCGGTGTAGACGTCAATGCGCTTACCGACTATGGCCGACCTGGTGTATGCTTCCTTGAACGACTCGCCGCTAAGCGACTCCATGTGCACGGCAAGGCAGTCCCTGCATTAGATTCCGACACAGCTGTCTTAGGCAATTTCCTGCTTGCAGTTTACGCATTTTTTGAGCGCCATGAGGCAGTGTTGGAAACCGCCCTGTCGATAAGTGTTTCTTTGCATCTGCAGTTGCAGCAAAACATTTCAAGGGGTTACGGTGTACCTAACAATCCAGCTTACGTGCTTTTAGGACATGAAGATAAGAGAGCAGGAAATTTCAGTCGACGCCGAGTTTGCCCGGCACGTGCAGGAGGGACTTTCCGCAAAGAACAAGCGCCTTGACCCCAAGTACTTTTACGATGAGCATGGGTCACGCCTGTTCGAAGAAATATGCAGGCAGCCCGAGTACTACCTGACGCGCATTGAAGCATCAATACTGGGCGAACAAGGAAGCGGAATTATAGGTGCCGTAGGTGACGGCAAGATAGCCCTGGTAGAGTTTGGCAGCGGCTCGTCGACAAAGACCAAGATCCTGATTAAAGACATTCTAGCAAGGCAAGGCAGCCTGCATTATTTCCCAATAGACATCTCGCTTTCGATGCTGCTTGAGGCAAGCAAGAGGCTTGAGGGCGAGTTTTCCTGCCTAAAGGTGAGGCAGGTGCACAGCGACTATGCCGCCGGCATCGACCACATAGAAAAGGCTGAGGGCAGAAAGATAATCGTGTTTCTTGGTTCGAGCATCGGCAACTTTGAGCCTGACGACGCAACGGCGTTTCTTTCCGACGTCGCCGGCAGGATGGAGAAAAGCGATCTCCTGCTCGTCGGGTTTGACCTGCAAAAGGATGTCGAGATCCTGCACAGGGCGTACAACGACGAAAAAGGCGTGACCGCCAAGTTCAACCTAAACATGCTTGCAAGAATAAACAGGGAGCTTGGAGGCGAGTTTGACCTGTCGAGCTTTGAACACCTCTCCATCCACAACGAGAAAAAGGGCCGCATAGAGATGCACCTGGTGTCAAAAAGGGATCAGGAGGTGAGAGTGAGGCACGCCGGCACGTTCCATTTCAACCAAGGCGAAGCCATCCACACCGAAAATTCGTACAAGTACACCATCTCTCAGATAGACGAGTTTGCGCGCCGCGCCGGCCTTGCAGTTCGCCGGCACTTTACCGATTCTAACCGGTGGTTTGACCTTGCCTTGCTTGCGCCTAGCCGGAAGCGCACCTAAAACCTGCGAACAGTATCCTTTCGTGCGGCTTGAAGTAATTGCGGTAGCTGTTGCGTATCTGCCTCGCCCGTGTCACAAAGCAGCCGCCCCGGAGGACCTTCTGGTTAACAGCCCACTTGTCAGTGTATTCCGGGAATTTCGACATGAATCCGGGGTATAGCACGTATTCTGAAGAGGTCCACTCCCACACGTCGCCTAACATCTGGTGGCAGCCGTAGTGGCTCTTGCCCTGCGGGTACGCTCCTATTCTTGCGGGGCCCCACGTATATGAGTCAAGGAGGTTTGCATGCCTTGGAGTCGGCGGGCTGTCGCCCCATGGGTACAGCGTTTTCCGGCCAAGGTCGTCACTCCAGCTTGCGGCCTTTTCCCACTCGGCCTCTGTCGGGAGCCTCTTGCCGGCCCACCTCGCGTATGCCTCCGCCTCGTAGTAACTTAGGTTCACTACCGGCTCGTCAGGGTCCAGTTCGTGCAGGCCGCGCAGGTCCTTCTTGGCCCACCGGCCGTCATTTTTCTGCCAGTATAATGGCGCGGCCCAGCCCTGCTCGCGGACAAGGTCCCACCCATCTGCAAGCCAGTACTTGTATTCTTGGTAGCCGCCGTCTTCAATGAATCGGGCAATCTCGCCGTTTGTGACCGGCGCTATATCGATCTTGAACGGCTGCAGGTAGACTTTATGCTCCGGGAGCTCGTTGTCGTAGCAGAATCCGTCGCCGGAAAATCCCAGCTCGAAAATCCCGCCAGGTACGTCGACCATTCCCTGCGGCCGCTCCCTGCTTTTTGGAGGTGTGTTCCGAGTCTTTGGCAGGTAGTTGTCGTCAGGATCGGGGAATCGCTGGTAGTAATGCTGGAAATCGTAGGCCATGAGCTCCTGATGCTGCATCTCGTGCTGTATGCCAAGGTTGATGTCGTAGCTCAGTTCACTTGAAAGGCCGCTTGACTTGGTTGCATCTTTTATCAGCGAGACTACCTTGTTTTCAATGATGGCCCTGTATCGCAAATTCTGCGCGACCGTCGGTCGGGGATATTTTCCTCTGTCAGACTTGGGCAGTATCTCTCCGTACTTTTGATAATAGGAATTCAGGTACGTTAGGTTGACATTGCTGTCTGCAAGGCCTGCACCATGCTTTTCAAGGACTTTTTGGAAAAACCATGTTACATGCGCGATGTGCCAGTTTGGCGGGCTGCCAAACGTGTCTGACTGAATGACCGCGTCTTCGATGCCTAGCGGCTCGAACAGCTCCATAGTGTCCTTGCGGACCTGCTCAAACTCATCCAGCAAGTCCTTCGTGCCCTTCTGCAGCAGGCGAGACATGGCAAAAAATTGCTTTGATAACTTATAAGCTGATCCTTTAACCGTACTCCTTGTGCACGTAGCACCACCTCCACGACCTGCTTGGCAGGGCGACCATCACTGGGTGGCCGGTTTCCTTGAAGTGTTTTGTGGCATGCAACCCTGGCGACGAGTCGCAGCACCCGACGTGGCCGCACACTAGGCACATGCGCAGGGCGACCCACCGCGAGTGAGTCTTTTCGCACTCTTCGCACCCTTTGGTGCTCGGCTCGACATCCTTGGCCGCGCTATAGTGCTCGCAACTACCCATGTCTGTTATCGATCGAAGGCCATGCTATAAAAGCATCAGCCACGCAAATTTGGAACCATTTATGTCGCAGGCGATACAGAAGGTGGGCCCAAAGGAGATCCATCTCACGTATAATCTGGACTCTTCCACCATTTTTTCAATTATGGCAAGTCGCGCGGCGCGTTCTTGAAGATTGCAATTGCAGCCTCATTCGTCTTCCTGATTATCAGGCTCATCTTGTCGTTGACACGCCTCTTTTTGAAAGATCGCGTCGTTAATCCGCGATTCCAAGTCTTCCACATCCGCCTGAGTGCAGTCCTATTGATAAGGGCAAGAGTAACGCGAGAGGGATGGAAGAGGGGGGGAGCGACAAAGCGATTCTAACCTAGGTATTCGCGCACCCTTCACAATAAGCGTTTGCCAATGCAGCCCTTCGGCCACAATTCCGACAGGTATCGCTTCGCAAATAAGTGAAAGCCACAAGACATCTAATGGTAATACCTACCTTTAAACACCAGAGTCAAAATATCGGTGTTTCATGGGGCGTTTCCACCAAGTCCGCTTGATAAAGTTCGGAATGGTAGTCCTGATCAGCCTTTTTGTTTTACGTGATAACTTTAGAAAATTACCATAGCCAATTCATCGTGATGTTCAGCTAGGATAGAAGGGCGCTATCCATGATGTATAGTTCACCCGCTGTAACCTAGGTAGAGGCTGACCAGGAGTCAGATAGAGAGTCGCGTTAATAAAAAAGAGATCGATCGTCAGCCTGTCCCGCGAGCGTCGTGCAGACCATCATCACGTGGTTTGCCGCGACGCTGACAGCCGATTCTCACCTTCTCTTTCAGTTCTTCGGGATGCTTGACTCCTGCCTCAGGTGATAATAAACCTTCGACGAACAGGGCACCCTTGAAAGCCATATAAGCAGATACATGCCTTTCATACCATGGTAAAACCATACAAGACGAGACCTGTGGAAACGAGCACAAAAAAGTTACCGGGATTTTGCATATCATGCTCGGCCATAGCGACTACACAAGCATTATTTCAGATTGAAGGCGCGGTCATACTTCAGAGATATTGTGACAAATGCCTGTCTAAGGCGGATTACAAGTTCTAGGCTGCGGCCCTTTCATGGAGTCAGGTTTGTACCTATGTTAAGCTGTCTTAAAGAGAGAGAAGCGTGTAGTGTTAACGACAACAAATGGACTGTACCACTAACGGTAAGCTGTCGATTAGTTTTCTTTCGCTACTTTGCTGTATTCCTGATGCAGCCAACCTAAATCCGCACTTTTGAAAACATTCAGTGGCGGTGTCGTGCCACACGAGCGGAATGACGAGTCTATCTCTATTCTATTGGAAAAATATGACACTGAGCACTCAAGGCAAGAGAGGAGTTAGAAATTGCCAAATAAGGAAGCTTATTCCTGCAAGTGATAGAATTTCTATAAGCTTCGGAAATGATGTTTCTTCCAGTCAGATATCTGCTGAATCCTCCCTCTCGCCCGATTCATTTACGGTAATACTGTAATGGATTCTATCAAGCTGCTTCATTCTTTTGCTGGAATCCATGAAATGTGCTACTAAGTCCTCAACAGAGAGGTCCTTGAGGTGTGGCTTGAGAGAATCGAATGTAACTTCGACCTCAGGGTGCCAAGGTACGTTCATTGCAATAGGCAAGGCTGCTGCGGAAGACTTCCAATTCTCATCCGCTCAAGGGCTGCCCACGACGTCTTGTATCCCCATTTGCCTCCCTCTGAATAGAAATTTCTGCAATCATAACAGAAGAGGAAGATCCCCCGGTTGGTCATTACGAGGACATTATCATCTGTGCGGTCGCGAGGACAGGGATAGTGTTCTTGTGCTTGCTGCCAGATAGCAAGTACGTTAATGCTATTTCCATCCGGGTCGATAAAAGATGGCGGGATTTCTGCGCGATAGTTCACTGCTACTGCACGCAATTTCTGATCGGACGAATTGGCACCGGCGGTCGCGGACAAGACCAAGAGGGGCTTCAGCTCTCCCTCGCCATACTCAGATTGTTTCACCAGCTCTCTGAGCGTCGTGACAGCGTGTGCTATGTCATATCGAGTATAGCCTTTATCACTTTCGAACCCAAAAGACGCAAATGCCCCTCTTAACATCGAGTCCGCGACACTGTCTGAGACACCCCCGAAGAGCATGTACAATGCATCGGCGACGCTATCGGGCTCTTGAAAAATGTGGGCGAAGCTCGTGTCGCATTCATTCAAGAAATCTTCTATACGATTTGTTACACTATTACCATAGGTTGCATGAAGGTGAGAAACTATAACATCCACTATGTGCGCCTCAATCTCGTCCTCAGCACTTACTGACGTTTCGTCCACTCGTTTCTCTGCAGCACAATTGCATGGTTCTTGGTTAACCGCACGTCTGATTGTTTCAGCATCGAACATTCTTGTTCGTTCATCTATTAGCCAAGGAACTATTTAGCAAGCAGGAATATTCTGTCACTATCTGATTCAACCTTGACGGTTCAAGGACATTCTACAGACAACTAAATGGTAAGCGCTTCTTTACTTCCTCTTGATTACAGTGTAATTACTTACGTGCAGCGTCAGTATGTATGATATACATACACGCAGTTATACGAAATTTCGTTCAAAAGGACTTCGATGGAAAGGCCGATTCAGGCCGAGGAAGAACAAAGGCGGAAGTCGCGTACAGAGGGGATTACTTTCAGGCTTGACGAAAACGTAATTCGGGCTTTGAGAAAGCAGGCAGAACAGAAACAAGTTAGTGTCAACACTCTAGCAGCCCAGATATTCAATAGTCACCTGGACTGGAATGCAAATGCTGGACGAGCAGGGATGGTCAGCTTCCCAAAATCCCTGCTCATCAGACTCGTGGAAGGTCATAGCAACGAAAGAATAATCGAAATTGCCAAGTACATGGCACAGAAGGAAGTTGCTGACATCATACTCCTTTTGAGAAATAATTATACTCCTGAAACCTTTCTGGATGTAGTGGAATCTTGGGCAGAAGCATCGGGCTTTCCATTCAACCATCATGTTGAGCGAGACAGGCACGTTTACGTAATCCAGCACGATATGGGTGATGGTTGGTCGTTATATCTTGCAAAGGTCTTTGAATATGTATTCGAAGAAATAGGCACCAAGAAGCCAGAAATTAAGGTTACAAACAACACATTCGTTCTCAAGACCGAGCTCTAGCATCCGCGGCTTCCAGTGGAACTCCAAAAACTGGAAAATGAACAGAAACAAGCCCTGAAGGCGTCGGGATAACCGCGGCTGGATCTGCTTCTGGCGCTCATACGGCAGAATGGAAAGGAGTTCGTCCAGGTCCCAGATTTCCGTTTCGGAGTATAGTGACAGTCTCTTTGTTTTCTTGTGACGGATTCTTGCAAAGGTCGGGGTTTCCCATTCAGATACGGGCATGAAATCCTGCTTTCCGCGCTGGTTATGGAACCACCTAAAGAAGAATTTCAGCCGGTTAGAGTAGTCGTTCCAGGTCGTAATCCACTTCTTTTCAGGATCATCCTTCTCTGACTTGATTCTCAGATCCAGAAAGGCAAGTAACTGCTCCTTCCGGTTGACATCCTGCAGGTTTGTATTTCCTAAAGAAATGGCGTAGAGTATCATGGCTTTCACCTGGTCATTCTGGTGGCGTTCCGACGAGCCGTTCTGTTTCAGGAACTCTAGGAACTCACGCAGGAGCTCCCTATTCACCTTGTTAGGGATTCTCTCGATTTTCGCTACGGTCGTTTCAAATTTTGCAGGCACTTACGATACCCTCCTACGTAAAAATGTGGTGTAGAGCCCAAGGAGGGAGTGGGCCCAAAGGGATTCGAACCCTTGGCCGACCGGTTATGAGCCGGTCGCTCTAACCAGGCTGAGCTATGGGCCCGCGTAATCCAAAAAATCGGACTAGTATGTATAAAGGTTTGTAGTCAGCAGTTGATGCCGACGTACTTTTCCTGCACGGAGTCGAGGAGCTGATTCTGCGCCTTCAGCGATTCGGCCGCGGCGGCAAACGCCTTTTCCTGTTTGTCAGCAGGCAGCGAATTCAATATTTTGCGCCAAGTCTGAGCGTGCCTCACGTCCGCCTCTTCGTGGATCTGAAAGTAATTCAGGGCTTCTTTGCCGTCAAGGGCGTAGAATTTCACGAGTCCGTCGATCTTGCTCCTGCTTATCTTTGGAAGCTCTGCTTCAAAGGCATACATTGCAGCCACAGCCTCTTCAAAGGACGCCCTTGACAGCGCCATCATTCTTGCCACCGCCTCGCCTGTCTTGGCGGCGCCGGCATAGCTTGTCAAGTCGTTAATCGGAACCCCAAGAGCGGCGGCAAACCTAGTCCACGGCTCAATGTGTTCGGCTTCCTCCTTCATGTTGCCGGCGATTTCCGGCGCAATGGAGGCGTCTGAGTTGGTAGACGCGATGTTTTGCACAAAAGCGGGAACGGCCTTTACAAGCTGGAAATACTCCTTCGAGTAACCTTGCAGGTGATCGACTGTCAGCTTGCCCTCAGACCACATCTGGTAGAACTGGTGCTTGAGCAGGCTGCGCTTTTCAACGTCTGCGTCGATCCTCTCGACAAGACTCTTTTCCATGCAGTACACAGTTGAAAAGCAGTAATAAAACGTTTTGAAAGTAAGGATTTTATGTGAACGGGCAAGCCAAGTCCTCTAAGTGCTCCGGTGGTGTAGTCCGGTCAAGCATTGTGGCCTTTCGAGTCGCAGATCCCGGGTTCAAATCCCGGCCGGAGCACTTTCTCAATGATTTACTTCAGTTCTTCTGCGTTGAACGGCTCTTGGGTCGAGCGCAGCATGTACAGCATTTTTTCGATGTAGTTGCGCTTTGACCGCCTCTCGGTCAGCTTGGCTTCGTAAAATTCTATGAGGTGGGAGACGAAACACTGCACCTCACCTCGGGTCTCTGGAAGGCTGGCAAGTATCATGGAATACCAGTATTCCACAAGCGCGTCTTCTCCACACTTTTTCTCCAAGTCGACAATAAACATAAAGTGGGACTGACATTTCCTGCAAAGACCACCGTGCGCTTCAGCGTATGACCTTGGTGCGTAATGGCCGCACCTTGCCTTCTGAATCACAGTATTAATGAACAAAAACGGGATATAAAGCTCTCACAGTGCCTTAGAAGCACTTTAATTCGATAATATTTCTACAGGGTTGAATTGATAACAGTCGGCTTCATGTTTACCGAATGCATGGAAGGTTTTGAGGACGGGCTTTTGCAACAGATAAGGGAGATTCCCCAGTATCCTATGCCTACAAACTCGACAAGACGTAGAACATAGTCGTCAAGACTGTGTCAGACTCGGTCGAAAAATTCACTTCGGCCATTGGAAATCAGGTGATTGGGAAATCTTCTGAATACTGACACGATAACAGGGTTCAAAGGTTAGGATTCGCCCCTAAAAGCGTAGAAAAATTTTGCGGCAGCAGTTAAATAACTTGGTGGGGGCGCCGTACTAGGTATGGTAAAAGAGTACCGCGCCGGCATGAAGATAGTATTCGAGGTGGAATAACCGTTCTTGGGCACTTTTCCCAACTAGCAGTAAATTAATAATGTCATCCATTTAGCGTATAATATACCCCTGTGCTTATATACCCCCAGCGGCATACGGATGGCAATGGCAAGCGGCATGCCGGTGAGCATTCTGAAGTCGCAGCAAGTAAAAAGGTTCTTGGGGGCGATTCACAACGAGTATACTAGAATTACCTACATGTCGACCCTTCGCGCTTTTGTACAGTACAGCAAAGCAAAGACTCCAACCGAGCTGTTTGGGACAACCTCAAAGATTGAAAGGAGAATTGAAGATTGGGTGGCACACATGAAGGAAAACGGCTTGCAGGGAACCACAATAAGGATGCGCATCCTCGTTCTGAAACTCTTCTATGAGATGAACAGAACCCCACTCGCATGGAAGATTATAACGAAGACCGCGCCGCCATCCAAGCCCCTGAGGGATGTCGGATGGACAAGGGAGCAGCTACAGAAGATGCTCAAGGTCGCTAGAATAAGGGAACAGGCGATGATCCCGCTGCTGGCATCCAGCGGCATACGCAAGGGCGTGATCCCGCTGCTTAGAATTAGAAACCTGAAGCCAAGAGACGAGCACAACATCTATCAGATAACTTGCTATGAAGGAGAGTCTGAGGAATACGTTACTTACTGTAGTCCTGAAGCTAGGACAAAACTGGAAGAATATTTCGAGTATCGACGAAGGTACGGCGAAGACTTGACACCGGACTCCTTCGTGTTCAGGCTTGAATGGAACGAAGACGATCCGATTGCAGCAAAGCAGCCGTTTCAGCTGACCGAAAAGACGGTGACGTCCGCCATACAACAGATCGTATTAAAAAGTGGGCTCAGGAAAACTGTCAAGTCGAACAGCCCCAGCGAGGCAAGCGGTGTAAGACACGAGCAGAAGTTGTTGCATGGGATTAGGAAGTTCTTCCTAACGACTCTCCGCAACGCAGGCTATGACAAAGACTGGGCGCACATGCTTCAAGGACACAAGCAGAAGGGATTAGACGAGAATTACTACCGCCCATCCGACGACACCCTTCTTCTCGGAACAATAAGTTCCGACGGAAAGATCAGGAAGCCTGGTTTCGTTGACCTGATGCGAGAGCTTGTCGTAAACGACGAGGAACGCGCCAAGATTCAGGTGGTAGAACTGGAACAGAAGATTACAGACACCGAGGGCCTGAAGCGGCGTGTCAAAAGGCTAGAATCGTTGGTGGGGAAGAAGACTGTTGAGCTAGTAGACAAGACTGCTGACGTGGATTCTCTTGAGGGGGAATTCTCGACGCCAGAGCCCACGCGGGAAGATGAGGACTGAATCCCCTTGACGTCGCAACAAGTCTTCTCCAACTGGCGTTTCCAAGTCCAGAATGCTACAAGTTAACTGCAGTCCATTCTAACTGCGACGCGGGCGAGTGCGGTGGTTTTTACAGCTCTGGAACGAGCCATCCCAGTTCCTGTCATTATATCTATTATAACAAACTGATCTAAAAAGTTGCCGGTCAGGATGACGATAATAATACGCGAGTCATGCCTAGCTCGCCTGTCGTCAAGAAGTCGACTTGGCAGACGGTGTATGTGACTTGAAGATTGCACCGAAGATATTGTGTAATACCTCTATTGATTTTTTCCATCCAAAACCGAAAATAAATGAAATGAAAAGAAGGCCGTAGGCATTGGGGCTGATGCTCGCTGAAGATTGTGAACTGGTTGCTGATTGAGTGACGTTTCCACTAAAAC
>NZ_DASWIL010000027.1:0-137470 GCF_036397675.1 Nitrososphaera sp.
GTTAAAATACTAACACCCAGCTAAACCTGACAGCTCGGGAGTGCAGGTAAGAGTTTCATACGGCAAGTCAGGGATAACTGTGCACCAGAAGGACGGCACGACGGTCGCGCTTGACCCTTCGAGACCTAACGGCTGCGACTATGCCTTTGTCTCTCACGCCCACCTCGACCACCTGCACAGGAAGGGCAACAGCACATCAAAGCTGATAGCGTCAAAAGAGACCTCGATGATAGCGTCGGCCCGGGGCTACGAGATGCAGGGCAATGAATATGATGGATTTGAGCTCGTCGACACGGGTCACATACTGGGCTCCAGGGGTCTCCTGACTGGCGAAGATGTCTATTACACGGGCGACCTCTCGACCAGGGAGCGCGCATTCTTAAAGCCGGCAAGAATGCCCAAGGCAAAGACTCTGATAATCGAGTCGACGTTTGGCAAGGCCGGCTACTCCTTTCCTGCTACAGACGAGATCACACACAACGTCAACCGGATAATATCTGACATGTACGACATGGGGATACCCGTCGTTCTGATGGGCTACGCGCTTGGCAAGGCGCAATTGCTGACCAAGATGTTCGGGCACTGGGACCCAGTGTTTGTCCACGACTCTGTCGCTAAAATGAACAACGTTTATTCGGACCTTGGCGTCGACCTGAAGGACGCTGTCACTTACACAGAAGCAGAGCAGAAAGGCCTGCTGTCAAAGCGCCGGCCGTGGATAATGATAGCTCCCCTGATGTCAGGCAGGAGTTCGTTTGTACAGGACATGAAAGTAAAGTACGGCGCAATCACCATTGGCTTTTCCGGCTGGGCCGTTGACTCTCAATACCCCTACCGCATGGGCCTTGACTATGCATTTCCGATGAGCGACCACTGCGACTACTCCGAGCTTGTTGAGGCGGTAAGGAGGTGCGCGCCGGACAAGGTCTACACGTTCCACGGCTTTGCCGGGGAGTTTGCAGGTTCGCTCAAGAAGATGGGCTTTGACGCCGAGCCTATAGAAAAGAGAAATGGGCGAGCGATGTCGCTCGACTCGTTCAGCTAATTACTTTCTCTTCTGGTCCCGGAAGTATGGGATGACCTTCTTGCCGAACATCTCGATGTTCTTGAAGTAGCCGTCGCCCCAGAACCTGATGATAAAGTGGTTGGTGCCCGCCTTGATGAAGCGCTCAAGCATCTCTATCACGTCGTCCGGCGAGCCGACGCCGATTGCTGTGCGCGCCACGCTGTCGGGTATCTGCAGAGCTGCTCTCTTCATCTGCTCCATCAGCTCGGGCTTGTCCATCGTGTATTCGGTAAAGTATCTGCGGAAGTCAAACTCCGAGTCCTGCGCGATGTTGTGCACCTTGAGAAGCTCGGGCTTGTAGAGGCTGACCTTGACCGCGTTCTTCATCTTGTTCCAGGCTTCCTCACCATCCTCTGAAAAGTAGATATCGACATCGTTTGCGAACTGGAAATCAGACAGGTCGCGCCCAAGCCTCTTTGCGTGGTCCCTGATGACGTTTGCGTGCGCCTTGAAAAGCTCCGGAGTGTAGCCTATAGGGATCCAGCCGTCGCCGTACATCGCGCATAACTCAAGCGTCTTTGGCGCGCCTGCAGCAATATACACGGGCGGCCTTGGCTTTCTTATTGCCTTTACCTGAAGGCAGGCGTTTATCAGCTTGTAGTACTGGCCGTTGTAGTTCACCTTCTTATCGGGACTGGACTCGAACAGCTTTTCGATTACCTCAAGCTGCTCTTTGAATTTCGTGACCGGCTTTGAAAACTCTATGCCAAAGTCAACGACATTCTGCGCCTCGCCAGCGCCGATGCCAAGAATGCCCCTGCCGTTTGTAATCCTGTCAAGCGTGATTGTGGAAAGCGCGATTGCAGACGGGTGCCTTCTTATGGCGTCAGTTACACACGTGCCAAGCTCGACGTTGCGGGTGACGGCTCCAAGAGCCGCTAGCATCAACCACGCGTCGTTTACCACCGCGTTCTTCCATTGCGGCACGTTGGAGTGGTCCATAGCCCATATCGAGTCATAGTCCAGCCTGTCCGCCATCTGGGCGGCGGTCATTATCTGCGTCTCGTCAAGGCCGAGCCTTGCGACGTTGAGGCCCTGGGTAAAACCAAATTTTGTTCTCATTAGAAAAGAGCCCCCAAGAATGCAGTCTCAATCGCGTAATTCATTTGACATAAAAGTCAAAGGAGGGGCTTATTTAAGTATTTTAAAAACCTCGATTTCTCTAGGCAACCTGCGAATTCTAGCTCCCTTTCCATGAATTTCAGGAAAATTAGCCGTCAGGAGCCTTGTCAACATAATATACGCAATCGGTCAAGTGTGCTTGAATCGCGGAGTAAAAACGCAAATGCGCGACTTGCCCGCATGTCTATTACGGAAGCCGACGACGAGCAGTTCATGAAGATGGTTGACGAGATGGTGATGAGCGCCGATAACGACTCTGAGCTTGCCGAAGGCCTGAAGTGGATAGACATGCAGGCGCGCAAGAACGGCGTGACCTTTTACGAGATGGCACTAATTATCCTGAAAAAGCATGTGGCAGAGCGCAGGGCAAAAGAGTGGCTCAAGGCACGAACAGCCTGACTACTTGCTGACTGATTTTACCGCAGCAGTCACCGCCGGCTGTATCCTCTTGTCCATGAGGTCTGGCAGGATGTTAAACGGCGCAAGGCTACCTCTCGGGACCAGGTCTGCAAGCGCGTTTGCAACGGCGACTAGCAGGCGCTGGTTTATCGTGCGCACCCTGTTGTCGAGAATTGCGCGCATCGTGAACGGGAACACCAGCGCGTTGTTGGCCCTGTTCTCGAACTTGTAGCTGCCAGTCGCTATTACCTTTGCGCCTGACTTGGCCGCAAGCCTTGGGTGTATCTCAGGGTCGGGGTTTGTCAGCGGGAGCACTATTGAGTCTTTATTCATAGAGGTGACCATCTCTGCGGTGAGCAGGCCCTTTACGCCTGACACTCCGACAAACACGTCCCTGCCCCTCACCGCGTCGACAAGGCTCGAGAGGCTCCCCTTGGAGCCGTCACGGTCCGTCATCTCGACAAGCTCGAGCTTGTACTTGTTCATCGTGGTCAGGTCCCTTGCCTTGGATATAATGCCCTGCGAGTCGGTGACGGTGATGTCCCGCACGCCGACTTCGTCGAGTATCTTGACTATGCCATAGCCGGCCGAGCCCGCGCCGGCAACGATCACACTTGTCGACTCAGGCTCTCTGCCAGTCAGCCTCATGGCGTTGAGTAGCGCCGCCAGCGTCACGACGGCGGTGCCATGCTGGTCGTCGTGGAATACGGGGATGTCAAGCTCTGCATCGAGCCTGTCGACTATCTCGAGAACTTTTGGGGTTTCAATGTCCTCTACGTTGATGCCGCCAAACACGGGCGCGATGTTCTTTACCGTTGAAATTATCTCGTCGATGTTTGTAGTCGCAAGGCAGATTGGGAACGCGTTGACGTTTCCAAACTGCTTGTACAATAATGACTTGCCTTCCATGACGGGGAGCGCGGCTTCCGCGCCGAGCTTGCCAAGGCCAAGCGTCCTTGTCCCGTCAGTTACAATCGCAATGTTGTTCCACTTTGACGTATATTCAAAAGCCTTTTCGCGGTCGGCGTGTATTGCCCTGCACACTTCGGCGACGCCGGGGGTGTAGGCTATGCTGATATCATGCGCGTCTTTGATCGGAAACTTGCCCCTTATCTCTATCTTGCCCCGCAGCTTTTTGTGGAGCTCGATTGCCTCCTTGCCGAGGTTCGACTTTTCCTTCTTGGCCCACCGCCTGCCTCTGGGGCCTTCCCTGAGAGTTTCCATGCTTTTCTTGTCCCCACATTACAATTGCCGTCTTCTTATCAGCGTTTCTACTTGCCCTTCGAATTCCTTTCGGCAAGCGGGACATACTCGCAGCCCATCGGGCCGCAGTACCGGCCGATGTAGACAGCCTTTGGCCGGTAGAGCGCCGGCTTGGGCGCGGCTTCAGCGAATTTCTCTTCGATGATGTGCGAGGACCATCCGGCTATCCTGGATACTGCAAATATGGGCGTGTTGAGGTCCATCGGTATGCCAATGCTGTAGTAGATCGAGGCGCTGTACAGGTCAACGTTAGGGTAGATGGACTGCTTCTTGTTCTCTATCATCCACTTTTTGGTGGCGCGCTCGACCTTCTCGGTCATCTCGTACCACTTGTTGTTCTTCTCCTTTGATATCGCCCTTGACAGCCTTGAAAGTATGTCTGCCCTCGGGTCAGTCGTGTGGTAGACTGCATGCCCCATTCCCATCATCCTGCCGCCGGACGAGAGCCGCTCTGCGACCCACCTGTCAACGTTTGCCGGGTCGCCTATTTCTAGGAGCATCTTCATGACCTGCACGTTTGCTCCGCCGTGAAGCTCGCCTGACAGTGCACCCACCGCGCCGCTGGCCGCCGCGTACATGGACGCCTTGGTAGACGATATTTCTCTTGCCGCAAAAGTCGATGCGTTAAAGCTGTGTTCCGCGTGCAGTATGAAGCAGATGTCCATCACCTTTGCCTCGTCCTGCGACGGCTCGACCCCGCGCAACATGGATAGGAAATTGGTGGCGTGCGAGCCCTCCTCCATCGGGTCGACGACGTGCTGGCCTGAGCGGATCCTGTTCCACGCCGCCACTATCGCCGGTATCTTTGCAATGAGCGAAATCGCGCGCCTTACATGCGCCTCCTTGCCCATGTCCTCGATGTTCAGGTCGTAGTCCGCAAGTTCTGCGACGCACGACTGGAGCACGTCCATCGGCTGCGCCCTCTTGGGCCTGTTCTTCAGGTTCTTAATTAAAGGCTCAGGCAGGTTGCGGGCCTCGCGCAGCCTGCGGCCAAAGTCAGCAAGCTGCTCCGCGTTTGGCAGCTCGCCGAACAGCAACAGAAAAGACGTCTCTTCAAAAGTGGAATGGTTTACGAGGTCGAGGATGTCAAATCCCCGGTAGATGAGCTTGCCGTTCTCGCCGTCGATAGAACAGATCCTCGTGTCTGCAACTTCGATGTTGCGGAGGCCGATGTTTCGTGCGTCCATCCGGGCGAGCTTGCGCTAATTATTATATTAAACCTACTGCCGGCTGGATCAAAGATTTACAGGGGCGTCATCGTGTCGATGAGCCTTGCGTTCGTGACTTGGCCGTCTTTCTCGTTTATGAGCAGGTCGACCGTGTACTGGAGGCCGTTTAACAGGAACGTGAGGTTTGCGTCCCACCCCTCGCGCTTGTGCTCGTTTGGATACGGCAAAAGCACCCTCACCTTCAGATCCTTGAAACCTGGACCGTATAGCGTCTCGATGGCCTTTTTTGCGACGGCTTCCACTTGGCTCTTGTTTGTTACAGGAGGCATACCATTTTATCTAATTACTAAATATATAAATATTCATCTTTTCGACTGTCGAACTAGAAGAGGTTGTACAGCCTCGCAAGCGACAGTTTCGTCGCCGGCTCCGTCGTCGCAACCTTGCCATCCACCTTCACGACGTAGGTTTCCGGGTCTATCTCTATCTTCGGCGTCAAATCATTGTACATCATGTTGTGCTTTCCTATCTTGCGGCAGTTCCTGACCGGCAACAGCTTTTTCTTCAAGCCAAGTTTTTTTGCAAGGCCGCGCCTTATCGCAAGTTTTGAAGTAAAAGTGAACGACGTGGAATATTTCGCAGAGCCCATTGCTCCGAACATCGGCCTGTAATATACGGGCTCGGGCGTCGGTATCGACGCGTTCGGGTCGCCCATCAAGGCATATGCAATGAACCCGCCCTTTATCACCAGCTTTGGTTTTATTCCAAAGAACTGGGGAGTCCAGACAACGATGTCGGCTATTTTTCCCTGCTCTAGCGATCCCACGTGATCCGCGATACCGTGGGTTACGGCAGGATTAATCGTAAGTTTCGCAAGGTAGCGCTTGGCGCGCAGGTTGTCGTTGTCGCCCTTTTCCTCCTTCAGTCTGCCTGCCATCTTTTTCATCTTGTCAGCGGTCTGCCAGGCCCTGGTCGTGACTTCGCCTATCCTGCCCATCGCCTGGCTGTCCGACGAGTACATCGAGAGCGCGCCTATGTCATGCAGCACGTCTTCTGCCGCAATCGTTTCAGCTCTTATGCGCGACTCGGCAAACGCGACGTCCTCTGGTATCGACGGGCTCAGGTGGTGGCATACCATCATCATGTCCAGGTGCTCCTCAAGCGTGTTCACCGTGAACGGCCGCGTCGGGTTGGTGGACGACGGCAGGATGTTCTTTTCGCCGGCAATCTTCATGATGTCAGGCGCGTGCCCGCCGCCGGCGCCTTCAGTGTGATACGTGTGGATCGTGCGTCCTGCAATGGCCTCGATGGTGTCGTCCACAAAGCCGCACTCGTTCAGAGTGTCGGTGTGTATTGCGATCTGCGTGTCTGTCTTGTCGGCGACGCGCAAGGCCGCGTCTATCGTGGCCGGCGTCGTGCCCCAGTCCTCGTGCAGTTTCAGGCCGCACGCGCCCTCTGCCACCTGCTCCATAAGGGCCGGCTCAAGCGAGTCGTTGCCCTTGCCAAGCAGTCCAAAATTAAGCGGCAGTTCTTCAAGGGATTCTAGCATCCTGTGGATGTTCCAGGGGCCGGGCGTACATGTTGTTGCGTTGGTGCCGTCTGCCGGGCCGGTACCCCCGCCTATCATGGTCGTCGTGCCGGCGCATATCGCCTCTATCGCCTGCTGGGGCGAGATGAAGTGTATGTGGGTGTCGATGGTGCCGGGCGTGCATATCGTGTGCTCACCTGCTATCACTTCCGTGTTTGCAGATACCACCATGTCCACACCATCCATAACGTTTGGGTTGCCTGCTTTTCCGACGCCGGCAATCCTGCCGTTTTTTATGCCGATGTCTGCCTTGATTATGCCAAGGACAGGGTCAAGCACTATGGCGTTTGTGATAACGAGGTCAAGCGCTCCCCTGCTCGGCACGCCGCTTGCCTGCCCCATGCCGTCCCGAACGCTCTTTCCACCGCCAAAGACAAGCTCGTCGCCGTGCGACAGCAAATCCTTTTCAATCTCGATGATGAGGTCAGTGTCTGCAAACCTCACTTTATCGCCGGTGGTGGGACCGTACAGGTCGACGTACTGCCTGCGCGGTATCTCCAACGTCATGCGCCGGAAAACCCCCTGGCTTTGGCTTTTGCAAGCGCCTGCTTTCTTTTCACCGACAACTTGCCGTTTACAAGGGCGTTAAAGCCGTAGACTATTTTCTTGCCGGCGTATTCCACCAGCTCCACTTCACGCGTGTCGCCCGGCTCGAATCGGAGCGATGTACCTGAGGGTATATTCAAATGAAATCCATAGGCTTTGGCTCTTGGGAACGCCAGGGCCTTGTTCACTTCAAAAAAGTGGGCGTGCGACCCTACCTGGATGGGCCTGTTGCCTGTGCTGCTGACCTTCACTTTCACGGTCTTGCGGCCTGTGTTTGCCATAACTGGCTTGTCTGAGATGAAATACTCACCCGGTATCAATGCAATCACGCTATAGGGCTGTGCACGGTCACAAGCTTGGTGCCGTCCTCAAAAGTCGCCTCAACCTGCACGTTCTTTATCAACTCCGGCACGCCTGGCAGCACGTCGTTTCTTGTCAGGACCTGCTTGCCTGAACTCATCAGTTCGGAAACCGACCTACCGTCGCGGGCCCCTTCCACTATGTGGTCGGAGATGAGCGCGACTGCTTCCGTATAATTCAGCTTCAGGCCCCTTGCGCGCCTTTTGCGCGCGACTTCGGCCGCCATGAAAACGTACAGCTTGTCTATTTCGCGTGGAGCAAGCATCATGACGCATACTTACTAATTGTCGTATTTATAATTGAGTATTGGAATCCGTGAACTACCTCTGGAAAGCGCCGCCTGGCAGCACGCCGGTTCGTATTCTACACAAGGTGGGATACTGCATAAATACAGAGGGCTGGAACCGTAAGTATGACCCCCCGTCGCGGAGGATCCTGATGTCCGGCCAGGAACTTTTCAAGGAAGGAACTACCCGCGCAAGCGGCAGCCAGGCAAGGCGGTACAACATGCTCGCAGCAAGGCTGATGTCTGAGATGGTCAAGAGCCTGCTTGGGCCCCGGGGCATGGACAAGGTCTTTGTGGACGTGATGGGCGAGGTCACGATTACAAAGGACGGCGCCACCCTTCTGAGAAAGATAGACGTCGAGCACCCGGCAGCCAAAGTCTTGATAGAGGCGTCAAACGCGGTCGACAACGCGGTGGGCGACGGCACCACCTCTGTAGTCGTTCTTGCGGGCGCGCTCGTCGCAAAGGCGGAAGAGCTTTTGGACATTGGTGTGATGCCGGCGACGATCTCTGACGGCTACCAGAAGGGACTGGAGATGGCCATCGACGAACTGGGGAAACTTGCGACGGCGCACCATCCTTCTGACAGGCAGGTCATGGAAAAGCTGGCGACAACATGCCTTGGCTCAAAGGCGATATCGTCGTGCGCAGAAGCCGGCGACATCGCCAAGATCGTCGTGGACGCGATATTCGCAGTAGCAGACTTTGAATCAGGCAAGGTCGAGGTGGACGACGTCAAGATAGAGCAAAAGCCTGGCAGCGTCTCTGATACCAGACTCGTTTCGGGCGCCGCGATAGACAAGACGGTCGACAACTCGGCTATGGCAAAGGAGATCAGGGACGCCCGCATACTGCTACTTGACGATGACCTTGAGGGCAAGAGGACCCGGACCGACGCAGAGATCAGGATATCTTTGCCGGCACAGGTAAAGGCATACATCGACGCGCAGGCGCTTGACCTGCGGGGCAAGGTGCAGGCGGTAATAGACTCGGGCGCAAACGTCGTCATTTCTAGGGGCGGGATTAACATGCTTGCCCAGACCATGCTTGCGCACGCCGGCATAATGTCGGTGCGCAGGGTAAAAGAAAACGACCTTTGGTGGCTTGAAAAGGCGACTGGCGCGCGCATAACGCGTGACCCTGAAAGGGTATCCGCGCAGGATCTCGGGTACGCCGGCAAAGTCTACGAAAAGTTCGTGGGCGACGACAAAATGG
The DNA here is from genome assembly GCF_036397675.1 of Nitrososphaera sp. Taxonomy (GTDB): domain Archaea; phylum Thermoproteota; class Nitrososphaeria; order Nitrososphaerales; family Nitrososphaeraceae; genus Nitrososphaera. The sequence continues at coordinate 9,015 of NZ_DASWIL010000027.1, forward strand.
TCTTTGTGGAAGGGTGCCAGAACCCCAAGTCGGTAACGATACTCTTGCGCGCCGGCTCAAGCAAGGTCCTGGACGAGTTCCACCGCTCCGTGCTCGATGCCATGAACGTGCTCCGGGGTTTTATCGCAAGCCCCGCGGTCGTCGCGGGCGGGGGCTCTGCCGAGGCCGCGATGGCAAGGGCTGTCAGGGAAAGGGCGGTCGCGGTGGCGGGACGGGAACAACTTGCGGTTTTAAAGTTTGCCGAGGCGCTTGAAGAGATCCCGCTGACGATAGCGGCTAACGCCGGCATGGACGTCATTGACACGCTTGTACGGCTGCGCGCCGCAAAGGGCAAGAGGCAGGGCATAAACGTCGTCGAGCGCACCGTCCAGGACATGCTATCGTTGAATATCATCGAACCTATAGCAGTCAAGGAGCAGGTCCTCGGGACGGCAGTTGACGTTGCCTGCCTGCTGTTGCGCGTTGACGATGTGCTGGTAGCAATGCCGCAATACTACACACACACGCACACCGACGGCACGAAACACTCGCACAGGGGAGGCAAGCAGGACCATGACCACTTTGACAAGCTGGGCAAGGCGCAGCGGCCGGCGCACCACTATTACTGACTACTCGAACACCTGTTCCACAAAGCCAAGCTCGTATACCATACCTGCGCCTATGACAAATGCCACTATCGCGGAAGCGTACTTTAGCGCAAGTGTCATTCTTGCAAAATTGTGCACCTTTGCAAACGGCAGGCCGATGAGTGTGCTCACGCCGGCCATGCTGGCTATCGAGCCGGCTCCAAAGATGGCGATGTAAGCAAGGCCAAGGGGCACCGACTGGATCGTGGAAAGCACTACGAGCATTATCGCACCACTCCCCGCCATGCCGTGTATCATGCCTACCATAATCGACTTGTGGCCGTGGTGGTGCTCGCCTTCGTGGCCGTGCTCGTGCGTGTGGACTAGGCCATGCTCAGGGTGCGCGTGCGGGTGCGAGTGGCTGTGCCTGTTGAAAAGCCCGCGGAAGAACCTGCCGGCGTTAAACCCCGTAAACGTCGTTACGGCAAGGAAGAGCAGCATTATCCCGACGCCAAACTCTAGCCTGCCGCTCACCATTTCGGGTATTTGCACCGCAAGCAACAGCACCAGCAGGCCCGCTGCAAACAGCGTCGCCGTGTGGCCAAGCCCCCACAGCGTGCCTAGCACCGGGGCGTTGCGTAGCTTTTTTCCGCCGCCCGCCACCATCGTCGAGACCGCGGCCACGTGGTCGGCCTCTATGGAGTGGCGCAGGCCCGTGAGGAGCCCGAGGAGCAGTATGCCTGCCGGTGCCGCCGTGTCGATGGACGACTCGGCCATGTGGAACACCGAGAATATCGGCTCTAGCACCACGTCAAATATTTCAAGCACCATCTCACTCTGCCGCCATTATGTATCCTGAGGCAGGGATGGGTTGCCTTAAGACCACCCACTCGCGCCTGCCGTCAACCACTGCATCAAACACTAATACTCTTAACGTTTCCGGCACGCCCACCATTGCCTGGCCTGACGATAGTATTGTTTTGGCGTTCTTTTCAATTATGCCTACGCGCTTTTCCGCCCGCATCTCGCTTGCGACGAAGTATGCGTACAGCAACAATGCCTCGTTGACGTTCAGCTTCATGTTCTTGCCGAGCTTTTCTCTCGCCATCTCGACGGAATGGTGTAGTATCAACTCGTCAGTCTTGTCCGCATACTGAAAGACTCTAGTAAGGGGCGGAACGTCGGGCTCGCCCTTTACCGTCGCCTTGATGTATATCATGCCCGCCTACTTTTTCGCCTTGGGTCCGTAGTTCAGCGGCGGTCTCTTTGGAATCTTTGCCTTGGGGCCGTTGCCAAAGTCATACGTGTGGCTCGTCCCTCTGTATGGCTTGGGTCTGACTGGCTTGCCTTCGGTCTGCCCCTTCTTTGTGAGCGACAGGCCCGCCAAAAGCTCGACTATGAGCCTGTTTGCAAGGCCAGAAGTGATGCCGCCGTTATAGGAACTGCCGTCGCTAACGTCATAGTTCGGCGCGACTTCGACAAGGTCGAACGCAAACCTGTCCGGGTCAAATGACGTCGACAGCAGGCGCATCAGCCGCATGCCCTCTCTCGATGTCAACCCGTTGGGCTCCGGCTCACCGGTTCCCGGGGCGTATGCAGGGTCAAACGTATCAATGTCCCAGCTGATGTAAACGGCGTCGACGTTGTCATTCGCCCTGTCCGCAGCTTCCTTGGCGATCCTGTCGATGCCCAGCTCCTCGACGTCAAGCATTGTAAACCACTGAAAGTCCTGGTCAGCCATCCACTTGTACAGGTCCGGCCCAGGCCAATAGCCCCTGGGCCCAATGAGCGTGTAGTTCTTGCCCTTCAGGCAGCCAAGCTCCATGATGCGGCGTATGTGCGCGCCGTGGTCGTACTTGAACCCCGTCAGACCCTGCGGCGCGCAATCTGCGTGCGTGTCGATGTGGATCATGCCGATGTTCTTGTACTTCTTGGCAAACGCCCTGACGTTTGCAAACGTGATCGAGTGGTCGCCTCCGAGCATGACAGGTATGCCGTCGATGTCCAGCACTTCCTTCACCTTGTCTGTCATGCGCCTGTGAGACTCGACGACGTCACCTGGCGAAACGTTGACGTCGCCATAGTCAACGGTCCTGAAAACGCCAAACGGGTCAACACCCGTCTCGATGTTAAAGTGCTCGTACGGGGGCGACGGCACGGTGGAAGCAGCGCGGATGGCCCTCGGCCCGTACCTTGCGCCGGGGCGGATAGTGGTCCCAAAGTCGAACGGCTCGCCGATGACGGCGACATCCGGCTTGACTTTGTCAAGCTCCGCCTTGCTCCTCACCCACGGCAGTTTCAAAAACGTGGGTATCCCAACAAAGATTGGTTCATCATTTCCCTTGTACGAGTCGCCGTAAAATTCCATGCCCATGGACTATCAGATTTTATAATTAGTAAGTATATTAAAAATATTTCTAATTAATCTACGTCAAGCCGACAACCTCATTCCGCGATTGTCCCTGCTGTATTTTGCAGAATAACGTAATCTACGATTGCCCGGCGTGCTTCGCAAGGACGTTCCATGCATATTTAGTCACGTCAAGGCCATTGCGCTCTGCCATAACATTGAGCTTTTCCCATAACTCCTTGTCTTGCTTTTTCCTCGGATCAAACACCAGCCGGACCGTGAGCAGGCCCCTTGGCGCGCCGCGCTTGACGCCGGCTTTGGTCATGGCTTCCTGCAGCGTCCCTTTGCTTGCGGCCGCCCCAAGCCTTTCCTGGACGGCTTTTGGCTTTCTTGCCATCATTATAGCTTCATACGTCGTTATCTTTCCACTCTCTATACCATCCTGTAGCGCCTGCGGGAGCGACAGTATGGAGAGCCACTCGCTCACCGTGCTCTTTGGAAGGCCGTACGTAGCAGAAAAGCCAGTTATGCCAGACTTGGTCGTTTCGATCAGCCTTTTCACCATCTGCGCCTTTTCAAGCGGCGACAAGTCCTTTCTGATGAGATTTTCAAACAGCGACGCGGCCTCGGCCTCTGCACCCTCGAGCTCCGTGACCACTGCCGGGATCCTAGTCTCGCCCTTGGCGCTCAGCGCGAAAAAGCGCCTGCGGCCGATCAAGAGCTTGTAGCGCTTGCTTTTTGCGTCAAAGCGCACCACGACAGGCTGCAGCAGGTCGAACTTTGAAAGGTGCTCCTTGATGAGCCTGTCCTTATTGTCTTCGCCAAAGGAATGCTCCTTCCTGACGTTCTCCCCCGCAATGTCTATCCTATTGACCGGGATGTTTCTGACCAGCACTCGCGCATGGTATTAGTAATCTGCGTATTTATAATTTCTGCTGGGAAATTCTGCAAAAAAGCGCGGATGTTCTTTTTTTGTACAACCGGAAGCCGCATAGCTGTAGTATACGCATCATCAGGCGCTCTCAAATACGTAGTTTACATTTTTTATACCAACCCTTATATCGCACGCGGGCACCATCCAGTCATGCAAGGAAGTACGTCCAAGATCTTCCGCGCGACGGCCGACGCGGAGAAGACCTTGATGAAAACCAGCTTCCTGAGCTATTATATCTCCATGTACAACACGGTCAACGAAAACTTGGGCTACAAGAGCGCGCCGGTTAGCGTCGATGAGATATACGACTTTTTGCAGGACCTGAAGCACGAGGCCGGCGAGCAGGTGCCTGACATCGCAAAAGAAGACATTGCCTTTTCCTTCCACATCCTGAACATGCTTGGCGTCTGCAAGAGCGATTAAGGGCGCGCCAGCGTTCGACAGTCGAACTTTTTCCACGAGCAAGTTTTATATATTTACTAAATACATACCAGAGGGATATGGCTCAACTGGACGGGTACGGAATAGCTATAATCGCATTCTTGGGTCTGTCGCTTGCGGTCGGAACGCTCAGCTCAAGGTTCGTCAAAAAGAGCACCAAACGTTACATGGTGGCCGGCAAGAGCCTGCCGCTCTTCTTCGTGGGCACGATGCTCGCCGCCCAGTCCATCGACGGAAATTCGTCGCTCGGCAACGTCGCGCTTGTCTACCAGTTCGGGTTCTGGGCCGGCGCCGCCATACCAATAGGCCTCGGCGCCTGCCTCATACTAACGGGGCTTTTCTACGGCAATAAGCTGAATAAGATGTCGCTTCTCACCCTGCCGGACTTTTACTACCGCCGTTTCGGCAACGGCGCGGAAGGCATATCCGGCGTGCTCATGATGATAAGCTTCACGGTGCTCGTGGCAGGCAACTTCGCAGCGAGCGGTTTTATACTCGAGGCCGTGTTTGGAATCGACTTTTTCTGGGCCATGATGATAGCAGCAGTAGTCGTGCTCGTATACACATTTGCCGGCGGCCTGTTTTCATCGGCATACACCGACATTTTCCAGATCTATATTGCAATCGGCGCGTTCTGGGCCGCGTTCATCTTCGTTGCAGCCGGCTACGCCGGCGTCGACTTTGGAGAAGTGCTTGCCGCTACGCCTCCCGCGTACCTGGATCTCTCCGGCCTGTTCGACGTGGCCAACGGCGCGCTGGTCAACTGGGGAGGAATACTTGCCCTTGCTATAGGCGACATCGTGGCGCTTGATTTCATGGAGCGCGTCTTTGCGGCAAAGGATCCCAAGACTGCACGCCGCGGCGCGTTCATGGGCGCGGGCCTGACCTTCTTCACTGTCATTCCGACAAGTATGATAGGCATATTCATGCTATTCATGCTTCCGACACTTGAAGACCCGTTCATGGCCTACCCGACGTTTGCGCTCAATCACGTGCCCTTCGCGATAGGCGCCGCCCTGCTCATGGGCGTACTTGGCGCCTCGATGTCGACTGCGAACGGCGGCCTGCTCGCTATTTCATCAGTCATGTCAAGGAACATCATACAGAGGAACATACTGAAGAGGATAATGAAGCGCCCAGGCATGGACGACCGCAAGCTGCTCATCACGACGCGCATCTTTACGATACCCATGATGACAGCCGCGTTCATACTGGGCTATTTGCTCCCGCAGCCCGGCATCTACCTCATTCTGGCATTTGACATCGTCTTTGCAGGAGCCTGGGGCCCGCTGACGTTTGGCCTGTTCTGGAAGAAGGCCAACATGCCCGCGGCGGTGACGTCCTTGATAGTCGGCTCCGCGCTGAGGATGCTGATGTTCTTCATCGTGCCACTAGAGCTTGCAGGGCTTGACACCATGATACCGCCTGTCATATCCGTCGCCCTGTTCGTCGGAGTGGCGCTTGCAACGCAAAAAAGGTATCCTGGAGAGCAGAGGCACGGTGTTGTTGATTACGTGCCGCCAGAGGAGGACGTTATAAACGGCGATGACCTGAAAGCCTACGTCGAACCTACCCGCAGGTAGCCTCCTCCCACCTTTTTCCAACTAAAAAGGTTAATTATTGGAGAAAGCGCTCCATGCTCCTGTGCCAAGCCAGGGCTATGCCACGATTGGCCTAAAGCCGGCGATACTGACAAAACTGCAAAAGATAACCGACGAGTACTACCCAGGCATGTTTGTCCCAAGCGCGCTGATAATCCTGATGAACGAGGTAAAGCGCGGCTATTACATGGTGGACGCGTGCACGATAAAGGAGGACTTTGCCGGCCACTACACCTCACTTACCATACGCTCCGACGTCAAGAACTGGCTTGACGAGAACTATGAAAAATGCAAGGAGGAGTACAGCAGGAAATACAAGGCAACCAGCTTCACCCAGTTTGCGAGCTACTTCATGCTAAACATGTTCGAGTCAAAAGCAAAGTCGCAGAACTTTGTCCTGAAGCTCAAGGAGGCCGACTTTGCGTGGCTTGAAGCCGAGTACCAGAAGCGCAAACAGGAGTACAGTACAAACCATTCAATCTACACGTTTGAGCAGTTTGCCGACGTGTTTCTGAAAGAGCTCCTGGACAGGCTCAATGAAGCAAAAAGGGTCCTGACGGTCTAGCGTGCGTAGTGTGCCATTTTCGACGAAGCAATCACAATAGCAGTCATGATAGGCGGAAGCCCCGCGGCCGCCTGGTACGCCAAGAAAAAGTTCCAGCCGGAGATAGAGCGCAGCCTGGAAAAGCAGGAGAGGTCTGCGGTAGAGGTTCAGGAATCCGTCCACAAAAAGCGCAAGGAACACCATTAATCCGCGGCAATATTGAATAGCAAGCGCGATGATATCTAGTGGTTGCTGTTCAACATCCGGCCCCTCAGGGACGTGCCAAGCGTCAGGCGCGAAATAATAAGGCTGCTCGAAAAGCAAAAGCCGGGGACCTGGGACGACCTGTCATCATTCCGGAAAGAAATAGAGGAACTGCTGTCGTCGATTTCAGAGTTCGTTCCTTCCTGGGGAAGAGCGCGCGTGGTCTTTCGCATAGCGCGGGTGCAGGTCGGCGGCGAGACCCGCGCGTTCCTGGACAACGTCGAACTTCCAAACACCAAGCACGATTTTGACCTAGTCCTGAAAATGATGAACCACCTGCGCAAGGAAAAGGGCCTTGAAGAGGTCAAGATGCCTATATTTGTGCAGCCAGATGATATGGCGCTTGCGCGCAAAGACGGCTTGCTGGATTTTGAGCCGGATAAAATACTATCGCAGCTTGCAATCGTTTTCCAGAAGGGCACGATAATTATGGTCGGGTTCGTGTTTGGCCGCGACTACGTCCTCCTGGAGAACTGATAGGTAATATACAGCTCGAATAACCAGCTTTTTATAGATAGTAAATCAACTAGAGCCATGGCAGGTGCCGACGCTCCGTTGTTCAAAAAGATACTAGTACCGCTTGACGGCTCGCCAGTTTCTAAAAAGGCGGCAAAACACGCAATCCATCTCGCTCAAGTTGAGAACGCCAAGCTCGTCCTGATGCACGTAGTCGAGGACATCAAGCAAGGCGGCGCCATAGGGCTCCAGGCCAAGTACGGCAATGTCAAGCTAGTTGAGGGGTTCAAGAAGGCAAGGACCAAGGCCGCGGAAAAGTGGATCACTGACATAAAGTCCCAGGCCGACAAGGCCGGCGTAAAAGCCACAAGCGAGATAGTGCCCGACGACGGCACGTCTGAAGTGGGCATGATAACATCCTACGCCAAGAAAAACGACGTGGACCTGATAGTCATGGGCAAGAAGGGGCAGTCCAAGTTCCGGCAGCTCTTGGTCGGAAGCGTGACAAACGCGGTGATTCACCACGCGCCGTGCCCGGTCCTAGTTGTGCGCTGATCAACCCTTCCTCATCTTTGTAAAGGGCGCGCCAAGCACAAGCTTTCTCGTGATTTCAGCAACCTTGCCGGCGGCCTGCTGCAGGTTGCCGGCGTAATCGCCCAGCATCCTGGCTGCGATGCCGCAACCGTGCGGCATGATTGATGAGCCGCCGCGGATTTTCATGTCTGCAAGCGCGGCGTTTGCAAGCCGGTTCAGCTCGGGGACGAGCCTTGCCGACGCCACGACGTAGACGCTTGCGACCACATCCTGCTCCATCGCGCCTGCCGCCTTGATATCAGTCGTTTTTGGCTCAAGCACCGCCGAGTCTGCAAATTTCAGCCTGCCCTGGCAGTCGCTTCCTTGTATCTTGAGGTAACAGATGTCGTACTCGAACAGCTCGCCCGACGCGGCCCTGCCCGGCGAGATTATTTCCGAATAAACTACTGTTGCACCTTCGCCCACCCGGAGGTTTGTCTTCTGGTAAAACCTCGACCCTGCGTAGGGTATTATCTGGTCGGGCATGTATTCCAAATAACAACCGTCGTTCACCGTGATGTCGACCTGCTGCGTGGCAAAACCCTTCTCCATTTTGTATATCCTGGTTGCTCCCTGCGTCGTCAGGTGTGCAAGGGCGCCGTTGTCAAGGGAAACGTCGATGCTGTACGTGTCGCCCTGCAGCACGCCGCCGGAAGGCGATATGACGTACATGTAGGCCATCGACGGTAGCGACTCTTCAAGGTACATCGGCTTTTGCGCGAAGAGAGGCACCTGTGAGTACTGCTCTTTTACCACGGTCCTGCCGGCCGCCGGGTCGCCTGCAAGTTTCAAGACAAGCACGCCACGCTTGCCGGTGTCGCTTCCTGCCCTGGCAGCGCCGTACTTTGCCACCTCGGGCGGTACTTCTTCCATCTCAGCCTACCATTGCCTTTGGAGGGAGTTCAAAGAGCACGTCGCGAACTATGTGCCCGGCGACCCTGTCGATACCCTCACCGGTCCTGCAGTTGACAAACGCAAACGGTTTCTTGCCCCTAACCGCCCTTGCATCCCTCTCCATCACTTTCAGGTCCGCGCCGACGTGGGCTGCAAGGTCTATCTTGTTTATGACCAAGAGGTCGCAGGTCTCTATCCCGAGGCCCCTCTTTCTGGGATACTTGTCGCCGCCGGCAACATCGACTATGTAGATGAAATAATCTGCAAGCGCCGGGCTGAATGTGGTCGTGATGTTGTCTCCACCGCTCTCTATTATTATCAGGTCAAGCTCGGGGTGGCGAGATTCCATCTCCTCCACCTCGGCGATGTTCATTGACGGATCCTCGCGCACAGCAGTATGCGGGCAGCCTCCAGTCGCAAGTCCGACCACAAGGTCCTCTGCAAGCATTCCCTTTTCCGTGGCAAGGTTGTGCCTCATCCTGTCGGCGTCCTCCTTTGACACAACGTCGTTGGAGATTATGCCAGCCTTGTACCCCATAGAAAAGAGCGCGGGCACCACTTGCTCTATAAGCATCGTCTTGCCCGAGCCCACGGGACCGCCGATACCGACGCGCGGCACGCGCTTTGCCATGCAGGAAAGCCCCAAATTTACGTAATAAACATTTTCGAGTCCAACCTTTCGTGCTCCATCTGCACCACGTCGATGCCGGGGGCAAACTGCCACAGCCGGTCAAGGGGCTTGTTGACGTTCTCTTCAACTATCTTTGCTATCGTTGGCCTCAGCGCATGGAGCATCTTTTGCGCGGCAACATGGTCAATGGCGCCAAGCCTCAGAGCCGCGCCGGCCATCCCGACGCAGAAAGAATAGAGGAACATAGTTCCCGCCTCGCGCTTTGGTATCCTGAGCGCCGCGCAGGCGACCGCCAGCGCCGCGGGGTACATGCCGCTTGTCCTCTTTTCGCTTACTGCATTGTTGTAATCAGACAGTATCTTGTCGTCTGAAAAAGTGGCAACGCAGCGCACTAAATTGGCGCCGGACCTAGAAGAGGCGTTACGCACCTCCTCTACCAGCTTTACCGCATAGAGCGCCCAGTCTGCACGGAGAATGCCACCAAGATTTGATTTTTTTGCGCACTCGTAGGCGTTTCCCAGCGCGCAGCAATCAGCCGGCCCCACCTGCCTCCCAAGGTGTGTGCTTATCAATTCCTGCAGTTCCTTCACGTCTGCCTTCTTGCGCTTTGCAAGCGCCTCAAGACCGTTTGACATCGTGTACGTGCCGGCCGGAAAGAACGAGTCTGCGAGCTGCAGCATCGACAAGAATTCAGTGCTCATGCGCTCCTGCCTCCTGCTCAAACACGAGCAAGTCTGAACTTATTTCCACGCTACCTGCAATCTGGCCAAGCTGCCTCCTTAGCATTTCGATTTCGCCGTCTGACTGGATGGGGAGGACTATTCTGTCGCCGTCCACCCTTACCGGCCTGTGCAGGTTCCCAATCGCGTGCCCGACAAGCACTGCCGTCCTTGAGTCAGGATCTTTCAGCCTGACGACCGCCACCTTTTCAGGCTCTATGTCGATAATTATCATTTGTTCTGCAAGGGCCACCACGTCGCCGTGCCTGAGCCTGGTGCCGGCAGGCAATGTAAGCGCGACATCAGTCCCCTTGTCCGTGCTCTTTCTCATGCGCAGGCGCTCCGACTCCGACCTGCTTATCGCTAACTTCTCTACTGCGTTTTTTGCAAGCATCTCCTCGTACCTGCCTTTCAACTCTTTTCCGATGTTGCCAACCACAGACTCGCAGATTATCAGAATGCTCAATATTGCTAAGGGCAGTCTGCTTAATTTCCTTTTGATATTGTATTTATAATCAGAGATTGCTACCTCCACACGTTGAAGAAGATGACCTACCGCGACGTCGGTATCGACGTCGACAAAATCCGGGCGGCGCAAAAGTCGATAGGCGACATAATCTCTGCCACGCACGCTTTTCCCAAGAAGGGCAGGGTGCTTTCAGGGTTTGGTCACTACGCTGGCCTTGTGAGGCTTGGCGCGCAGACGATAGCGCTTCACTCCGACGGCGTGGGGACAAAAGTGCTCGTCGCGCAGCTCATGAACAAATTCGACACGGTGGGCATCGACTGCGTGGCCATGAACGTCAACGACATCATCTGCGTCGGCGCAAGGCCGATCGCGTTTATCGACTATGTCGCGCTAAAGCAGCCCAATGAAGCGTTGATTGGGGAGATTGCCCGGGGACTCGTGGAAGGCGCAAGGCAGTCGCAGATGGCAATAGTGGGGGGCGAGACTGCAGTCCTGCCTGATGTCATCGCGGGCGAGGGCGAGAACGCCTTTGATCTTGCCGGCATGGTGATGGGAATAGTGGAAAAGCAAGTGCTTGGAAATTCAATAAAGCCCGGCGACGTGATCCTCGGGGTAGAAAGCAGTGGGCTTCATTCAAACGGCTACACGCTTGCGCGAAAAGTGCTCCTGTCGAAATATTCCGTGGATGAAAACGCGGAGCACCTTGTTCAAACAGTCGGCGAAGAATTGCTCACACCCACGCGGATATACGTCAGGCCTGTCATGGATATCTTGAAAAAGGTCAGGGTGCACGGGCTTGCCAACATTACCGGCGGCTCATTCACGAAACTTCCTCGCCTCAACAAAAATGTGCGCTACGCGCTTGATGACCTCCCTGCAATTACCGGCATCTTCAAGCAGATACAGGTCGACGGCAACATCGACATCATGGAAATGTACAGGACGTTCAACATGGGGATCGGCTTTTGCGTCATAGCGCCCAAGGCGGCGGCCGATGAAATAATCAGGACATTTGGGAAGCACGAAATGCGCTGCCTTCAGATAGGTACGATAGAAAAGGGCTTGGGCGTGGTGGCGTCGCTTGCAGGCAAGAAACGCCCGCTGTAATGCCAAAATTAATATGCGAACGGGGACAATTTTGAAAAATATTGCTAGCCATCCCCGGCCCTGACAATTACCAGCAGGCCTGCATTGCCATAGCGGAAAGGATTCAAAAATCGACGCTATCGGCCGGCGACGTGCGCAGGGTCGTGCGGGAGGTCGCGTCTGCCCACAGGCTTGAGACGATTCCCAAAAACGAGCACATCCTAGCCTGCCTGCCAAAGGACAGCAGGTATCGCAAGGTGCTGATGGTCAAGCCGGCCAAGACCGCGTCGGGCGTTGCAGTCATTACCGTCATGCCAAAGCCGTTTGAATGCCCACACGGGCGCTGCACATACTGTCCTGGCGGAATAGAGTTCAACACGCCGCTAAGCTATACCGGCACAGAGCCGGCGACAAGGGTCGCGCAAAAGTTTTCCTTCGACCCCTACGAGCAGGCGTCGTCAAAAATACAGCAATTGCAGGCAAGGGGACACGACACCGGCAAGTCGGAGATAGTGATCGTGGGAGGCACGTTCCCCTTCATGCCACAGGACTACCAGCGCGGTTTTGCCAAGGGGTGCTACGACGCGCTGAACAACTCTGTGTCGTCAAGCCTTGCAGACGCAGTAGCTGCAAACGAAACCGCGCAGAACCGCTGTGTGGGGTTCACGGTCGAGACAAAGCCGGACTATTGCAAGGAGCCGCACGTCGATCTGATGTTGGAGCTTGGCGTGACAAGGGTGGAAATAGGCGTCCAGTCTCTGAGGGACGACGTATACAGACTCGTCAACAGGGGGCACACTCTTGGAGATGTTGTTGATTCTTTCAGGATAGCGCGCGAGGCCGGCTACAAGATAGTGGCGCACATGATGCCCGGCCTTCCCGGCTCGTCTCCTGAAAAAGATATTGAAGATTTCAAGCGATTGTTCGATGACAAAGACTTCAAGCCCGACATGCTAAAGGTGTACCCGACGCTTGTCTTGGAGCATACCGGCCTGTACAGCATGCACAAGGCCGGCAAATACACCGTGTACTCCAACGACGACCTTGTAGAAGTCATTGTGGCAATGAAAAAGGCGATGCCCGATTATGTCAGGATAATGCGCGTCCAGCGCGAGATAGAGTCCGCAGACATTGTCGCCGGCTCAAAGAGCGGTAACCTGCGCCAGCTTGTATTGCAAAAACTCCATGAGAAGGGGCATGAGTGCCGGTGCATAAGGTGCAGGGAGGCCGGCCTGCAGAAACGTTATCCTGAGGCCGGCGACGTGGTGCTAAAGAGGCAGGACTATGTCGCGTCTGCAGGGCATGAAACGTTCCTGTCTTTTGAAAGCCAAGACGGCAAGACGCTCCTTGGCTTCTTGCGTCTGCGCAAAGTGCACAATTCCCACCGGGAGGAACTGGCCGGCTCGGCTATCGTGCGTGAGCTTCATGTATACGGGCAGGCCATCGGCGTCGGCTTGGAGGCTGACAGCTCGTCGATGCAGCACAGGGGATATGGAATGAAACTTATGCAGGAGGCAGAAAGGATAGCACTGGAAGAGATGGGCGTGGGCAAAATCGCGGTCATCAGCGCCGTCGGGACGAGGGAATACTATAAAAAACAACTGGGATACCGTCAAGACGGGCCTTACGTCTCAAAGGTGCTGTAGATGGAAGAAGAGCAGATTATGATAGGAAAGGGCACGTGGCTTGACAAGCTAGCCGATACGCTGGTCAAGCGCGAGCAGAGGCTGGGCCGCAAGCTGGACCTGATAAGGGTCGAAAGCGGCCTTGGCGCGTCGGGGATACCGCACATAGGGAGCATGGGCGACGCCGTCAGGGCTTACGGAATCGCGCTTGCTCTAAAGAACATGGGCTACAACGCGGAGCTAATTGCTTATTCAGACGACATGGACGGCCTGCGCAAGATACCTGCTGGCCTGCCCGACTGGCTATCAAAGCACATTGCAAGGCCCGTCTCGGAGATACCCGACCCGTTTGGCGATTGCCACTCATCGTACGGCGCGCATATGAGCAGCCTGCTTTTAGACGGGCTCGACAGGGTGGAAGTAAAGTACAGGTTCCAGAGCGGGCGTGAGGCGTACAAAACTGGGAAACTTGTGAAACAGATTGACACTATATTACAGAACAGCGAGAGGCTCGGCAAAAAGATTGCCGAGTTTGTGGGCCAGGACAAGTACGTAAACATCCTTCCGTATTTCCCGGTCTGCTCAAACTGCGGCAGGCTCTATACCGCAAGCACAGAAAAGTACCTGCCCAGCGAAAAGAAGGTACTCTACACGTGCAAGGGGGGAAGGATAGGCAAGCAAGAAGTCGCCGGCTGCGGCCATCATGGGGAAGCAGACATCATAAAGGGCGAGGGCAAGCTTGCCTGGAAGGTGGAATTTGCGGCGCGCTGGCAGGCCTTTGACATCAGGTTTGAGGCGTACGGCAAGGACATCATGGACTCAGTGAGGGTAAACGACTGGGTCTGCGACGAGATACTTGGCCACCCACATCCAATGCATGTCAAGTACGAGATGTTTCTAGACAAGTCGGGCAAGAAGATAAGCAAGTCCGCTGGCAACGTGTTCACGCCGCAGATGTGGCTAAAGTACGGCACGCCCGAATCGATATTGTTGCTGTTGTTCAAGCGCATCGCAGGCACGCGCCACGTGGGGGTGGACGACGTGCCGGCTCTGATGGACGAGTACGACTATCATGAGGACGTGTATTTCGGCAAGATAAAGGAGGAAAACCCGGCCCGGCTTGCCAAGGTAAAGGGCATATACGAGTACATCAACAAGCTCGAGCCCCCAAGGCAGCCGGCGCAGCACGCGCTCTACCGATTCCTTGCGCAGCAGGCGTCCATTTATCCCGATGATCCCGACAGGCACGACAAGGTCTTTTCACGTCTTGTCAAGTACGGCATGGCCCAGGAAAAGAGCGACGACTTGATGGGTAGGATACGGCTTGCCGCAAGCTGGGCCGACGACAACCTCGCAAGCGACGAGATATTCGAGGTGCAGCTTTCTGACAATCAACGAAACGCCGTGCAGCAGCTGCTCGGAGTTATCAGCGAGTTTGCAAACGTGGTGGAAGCCCCGGACAGCGCCAAGGCCCTGCAATCCAAGGTGTTTGACATTGCAAGGGCAAATGGCATGGAGCCAAAAGACCTGTTCACACTGCTGTACAAGATGTTCCTTAACACAGAGAGGGGGCCTAGGATAGGCAACTACTTCCTCGACCTCGGCGCCGGGCGCGTGTCAGCCGTGCTCAAAAGGTATCTGTAGCTGCCAGGTTTGCGGCGGCCGCTAAATAGGCCTACTTATATCGTTGCGGCATGTATAGCTGCTGGGTTGAGTGAGAAGCGCAATGTCGTTTCGCTGAAGGTGCTCGCAGCGTACGCGCGTGACATGGGCCGCGGCGTCGTGCGCATGGACCACAATTCTATGGATGTCTTGGGAGTTTCCACCGGCGACACGGTCGAAGTTTTTGGAAAATACGACGGAACAGAAGCGGTATGCTACCCGCTTCTCGCCTCAGACGAGGGCAAGGGGATAACGAGAATAGACCCCAAGATCAGGCAGACGATAGGAGCCAGCATCGACGACACTGTGACGATAGGGACTGTGGGGCATCTGCCCACAGAAACCTTTGCCAAGAACGCGCCTGCGCCACAAGAAACCGCGCAAACTGGCGCGACGGAAAAAGGCACGACGCCTACAATGGCGGTATTCTCCGGCTCCTGCATCGACTTTGACAAAGAACGCAACAAGATTATGGAGTTCATAGGGACACTGGAGTTTGCCGTGCGCAGAAAGAGCCAGTGCAAATGCTACACTGACGGCAAGAAGACGATGGGCTGGGACTTTTTCAACCTCGAGATAGACATGGGCTTTACAGAAAAGCTCGTCGAGATCTACCCAGACATCGAGAAGCAGGAGGGGAACACCTTCGAAGACAGGCTTGCGCTCTGGATGAACAAGCAGCTGAAAAAGATGAAGCTGGAGTACAACATGAAGCTGAAGGATATCCCCCAGGAGAAGGTCAAGGGGTTCCGGCTCGACCCCGAGTCCTTCCGCACTGGCAGGGACCTGGACGACCTGCGCTAAACGGCCCACCCGGGAAGATTATATATCCAGATGCAGTCTTTTTTCATGGACGGATGAAACGGAAATATGCCGAGAAGCCGCCCATGATTGTGGTCACCGGCTCCTGCGTCAACTTTGAAGAGGAAAGGCCCAAGATAGTAGAGCTTTTGGACACGCTCGAGATGGGCGCCCGGACAAAGGACAACATCGAGTGCTCGTCGGTGGGCAAAAAGTACCTGGGCTGGGACTTTTTCTACATCTATTTCTCGCAGGAGTTTGTGGGCGCACTCCTTGACCTCTACCCTGACATCGACAAGCAGGAGGCCAACGCCATAGAGGACAGGTTCGTTATATGGCTTGACAAGCAGTTTCGGAAAAAGAAGCTGAAATACAACCTGAAGCTGAGCGATGTGCCCCGGGAGCAGGTGCGCGGATTCAGGCTCGACCCGGAAAACTACCGCAGCGACGACTGGATGGAAAAGTTTCGCTGATATTTTTATTACGCGTTCGGCATTCCCTGCTATGTTGTGCTGAACAGCACGCCGCTTTTGCGGTCAGACTTTGTCGGCCTCGTGCCTGACGAGAGGATACTTGAAAAAACAAGTTCATTAAAGGGTCTGTTTAAAAAACTGTGTTACGAATGAAGGTAATGATATTTTCGCACGAGTCGGACTTGGACGGGCTGTACTCGGCGGCAATCGGCATCATAAGATACCCACAGGCCATGACCGTCTTTCTGGGCTACGGCAAGGAGAACTTTGAAAAGATGGGCAACTTTGTCTGCTCGGCGACGCACTACGGCAAAGAGCGCGGCCTTGTCATAGTAGCCGACCTCGGGCTCAATGACGACACTCTGGAGACCTGCAGGCAGGTGTTTGACGACGCGGTGCGCAACGGGTGGCAGATAATGTGGGTCGATCACCACCCCTGGTCGCACGCCGCAATCGACATGGTAAAGCAGTACGGCGAGCTCGTGCACGATGCGTCGGGGAAGAAATGCGCGGCCGACTTGATGCATGAAAGGTTACTGC
Organism: Nitrososphaera sp.; assembly: GCF_036397675.1. Classification (GTDB taxonomy): domain Archaea; phylum Thermoproteota; class Nitrososphaeria; order Nitrososphaerales; family Nitrososphaeraceae; genus Nitrososphaera. The sequence goes on from NZ_DASWIL010000027.1 coordinate 25,644, forward strand.
CGGAAAACGACCTGGCCGCAAAACTGGCAAGCATGGCCCACACTATGGACTTTTTCACAAAGGACCAGTACCTGACGCCGATAACCGAGATGATAAAGTATTACCAGACTCTGCCCGACTTTTACGAGCGGCTGTCAGATCTGGCAAGGAAGTCTGCAAAGGGCATACTGTGGGACGCCGAGATGCAAGGTGACTATGTGCGGTACGAAAAATTACGCGACGAGGCGAGGGTTCAGGTGCTTGCCGCCATAGAAGTGAAAGAGACTGGGGGCGTCAGGGTGGCGTACGTTCCCACTTCTCAATACCTGCAGAGCAGCCTTTTTTCAGAGGAGGTGTTTGCTGTCACCGGCGCCGACCTTGCCATGTTTTATAGCGGCAAGGGCAAGGTGAGCATACGCCGGAGCAACGGCCGGGTGTCTTGCAGGGCTGTTGCGGCAAACCTGCCGGAAGGGGGCGGGCACGACTATGCGGCGGGGGCGACATTTGCAAGCAACCCGGAAAACAAGAGTGAGGTCGTGGCCGAACTGGAAGCGGCAGTGGCAAAGGCCACCAGTCAAATACTTTAAAAGAACAGACCGCGAACTAAACCCGTTATGGCTGGTGGATTGAAGGGCAAGGTTGCTGTAGTGACGGGCGCAGGCGGAGGGGTGGGCAGTGTCATTACCAAGAGGCTGGCCTTTGAGGGATGCAAGGTGGTGCTTATCGGGCGCAACATGGACAGGCTGGCCAAGGCCGCCGCGGACGCCGGCGACAAGAAAAACACCCTGACAGTCGTCGCCAACATCACAAAAGAGGCCGAGGTCCTGAGCGCTATAGAGCAGACCATTTCGTCGTTTGATGGCGTGGACATACTGGTCAACAACGCCGGCACCATAAACGACCCGGTGGCGTTCCACGAAATGACCGACGACAAGTGGAATGAGCTTGTAGACACCAACCTGGTCGGGACATTCCAGATGACTAAGGCAGTCATTCCCATAATGATGAAGCAAAAGGGCGGAAACATCGTCAACATATCATCGGTGCTGGGCATACGCTCGATACCAAACGTTCCGCTGGCAGTCTATGGCACCACTAAGGCCGGCGTCATCATGTTCACAAAGAGCATCGCGGTGGAGTACGGCCCGCACGGCATACGCTCAAACTGCATCTGCCCGTCGACGATAAGGAGTTCGTTGATCGAGCCGTACCTGCAGGACGAGAATGCCAAAAAGCTGCTCGAGGCCACGTTCCCACTGCGCAGGGTGGGCGAGCCCGACGACATCGCCGGCGCAGTCTCGTACCTGTGCTCCGACGACGCAAAGTGGGTGACAGGCACGGTGCTGGTGGTGGATGGCGGCGTCACGGCAAAGCAGTGACCACCTCCCTCTCTTTAACATAAACTATGATATTTGTGATAATATCAGAATTTTTACACCTCACAGAAATCTTTATTACTTTTGCCCTGCGCTAAGTGTGGCATGAAGAGACTGGACATAATCATCCCACACGAGCGGCTCGGGGAAGTGAACGAGGTCCTGCACAGCCATAAGGTCGGTGGTATGTCATTCTACGACGTCAAGGGCAGGGGTCGGGCCAAGCGCGAGCCGGTGGCAGTGGGCCGGGGCGTCATTCGGTACGTGCCGGAATTCGGCTTTCGGACAAAAATTGAAGTACTGGTGACCGACTCGCTTGCCAAGCCGATAATCGACGACATCGTCAAGACGATAAGCACCGGCTCTGCGTCGGACGGCAAGATATTCGTCTACGATGTGGCAGATGCGTACGACATAGGCAGCAAGGAAAAGAGCGACGCGGCGCTGTAGGGGAAAAGAGTTATAATCTTGCCGGCTTTAGTATGTGCCATGCACGCTGAACAAGATGGCAAGAGGACCATGCCCGTATGCTTTACTCCCGACCAGCTGAAGATGGTGGAAGAGTATGCCAGGAAAAAGGGCATGCTCAGCGCAAGCCAGGCAGTCGAAGAGCTGGCCGGCAACTAGTTCTTAAAGTGCCGCTTCTCCGCGCTTTTTTGTCCCCACATCGACTACGTCATCGATGCTGGAGACGAATATCTTGCCTTCACCCTTGACGCCGGAGCTGGTGCTCTCAAGTATCTTGTCTACCACCTTGTTGACCATCGAGTCGGACACCACCACCACTATGGTCGAGTTGATGTTGAACTCGAGGGTAAAGGTGCCGGTTCCCCTTCCAGAGTGGACCTTTTGGCGCGGGATTTCTCCCATGCCCTTTGACTCAAAGTAGGTGATGCCTCCAAGGTCCAGTTCCTTGAGGGCTGCAAACGCTCTTTCGAGACGCGCTCTCGAAACTACTGCTTCTATTCGCTTCATAATTTTAGTACCTAAGTTGCGCTATGTGGGTCTTTTATTAAAATATTATGCATGCACCGCAATAAATCATGTCATATTTGCGGCAATTGAAATATTTTGAACACATGCACACGCATACTTTTTGTACCCGGTGAGCCGAGAAAGACGCGTTGGGCCTCTTTGGCAAAAAGCCGCTGCTCTGCGCCGTATGCAAGAAGGAGCTGAAGCACAAGTACAAGCCGAAAGAGGAGTGGAACACGGAGGGGTACCTGTGCAGCGACTGCCACATAGAAAAGACAAGAGAGTTTGCCATGAAGCCCCGCGACCCTGACAGGTGCGCCGTCTGCAAGTCGGAACTTGGCGACATCGCGGCCAAGCCGAGGTGGCAGTGGAACATGGACGCTGGCACGCTCCTGTGCCAGCCCTGCTTTAACAAAAAAGACGCCGACTACAACAACAAGCTGAACTTTTGCGCGGTGTGCGGCTCCAAAATAGGCTTTGTCCGCTACAACCCCAAGCCGGCGTGGAAGATACAGGGCCAGATGTGCCGCAAGTGCTGGGACGGGAGGAACGCCCAGAAATGATGTTCAAAAAACACGAGTGCGAAAAATGCGGGAAAAAGTTCCGCAAGGTCGAAGAACTGATGCACCACCAGCTCGTCGCCCACGAAAATAAGCTTTACACCTGCGAAAAATGCGGCACGGGATTTGAGGGCATGGAGCAGATGCGCGACCACGCAAAAAAGTTTCATTCTTACAACAAACAGGTAGAGGAAAGAAAAAAGTCAGATGGCCTTTAGCTGCTTCACTATGGGCGGCCTCGCCTTGCGGAATACCCGAAACCCACAGATGCACTTTATCTCCGGAAGCCTCGACAACTCTTCGACCGTGACAGGCGTCCCGCAGCGCATGCATTCGTATGTGACGCCTGCAGCAGAGGAACTTTCAGACACAAGAAAAGCCTGCTCCGGCCCACATTTTAAGCTTTAATCCGCCAAAAAGCGCGAAAGCCCGCCTACCCTGCTACCTCGTATCGCCGACTGCGCCGCTGCAAGTATGGCAATGGGTATCCTGTGTGACGAGGCGCTCACGTAGTCCAGCCCTATCCTCGCGCAGAACTCTATTGAACGCGGGTCGCCGCCGTGCTCGCCGCAGATGCCGACTTCCATGTCCTTTTTGACTTTCCTTGCAGACTCGACGGTCATGGCCATGAGCCTGCCCACGCCCTTCTGGTCAAGCGTCTGGAACGGGTTTGCCGCCAGTATGTGCTTTTCAAGGTAGAACGGCAGGAACTTGCCTTCCGCGTCCTCCCTGCTGAAGCTGAAAGTGGCCTGCGTGAGGTCGTTCGTGCCAAAGCTCAGAAAATCAACAACATGCGCTATCTCGTCTGCCAGAAGGCACGACCTCACGACTTCTATCATGCTTCCAAACATCATCTTGAGCTTGACCTTGTGTCTGTGCTCCACCTCGCGCTTTACTGACTCGAACATGTGTCGAGCGGTCACGAGCTCGTTTACCATGCCCACCTGCGGAACCATCACCTGCGGCTCGACCCTGACCCCTTCTTTCGCCAGCTCTGCCGCCGCTTCGCAGATTGCGCGGACCTGCATTTCATAGATCTCGGGGAACGTTATGCCCACCCTTATCCCCCGGTGTCCGAGCATCGGGTTTATTTCAGAAAGTTCGTGCACGCGCCTGAGCATCTTTTCGCGCTCGAGCATGCCCTTTTCTGCCTTTGGCCCACCCTCCGATTTTAGCTCGAATATCTGCATCATCAGGTCCTCCTCCTTTGGCAGGAACTCGTGGAGCGGCGGGTCGAGTAATCTTATCGTTACGGGCAGCCCCTGCATCTCCTTGAATATAGCCTTGAAGTCAGAGCGTTGCAGGAGCTCAAGGTCTGAGAGCGCCTTTTCCCTCTCGGCGTCGCTTTCTGCCATCACCATTCTCGCAAAGAGGGCGCGCCTTTCGTGCTGGTTGAACATCCACTCCGTCCTGCACAGTCCGACGCCCTCCGCCCCATACTTCCTCGCAAGCGCCGCGTTCTCGGGCGTATCGGCGTTTGCGCGAATCTTTATGACCTTCATCTCAGAAGCCCACTGGAGTATCTCCTTGAATTCGGAAGTTATCTCTGATTTTGCAGTCGGGACCTCGCCCAAGAACACCCTGCCCGTCGAGCCGTCTATTGTTATGGTCTGGCCTTCGGCGACCGCGACCCTGCCGTCGATGGAAAATCTCTTGCCCTCAGAGTCTATCTCTATCTGGGTGCAGCTCGCCACGCACGGCCTGCCCATGCCCCTTGCAACTACTATGGGGTGAGAGGTCTTGCCTCCCCTGCTCGTCAGTATGCCGGAGCAGAGCCGGAAGGCAGAGACGTCGTCTGGCCTTAATTCCTTCATGACAAGTATCACCCGGTTGCCGTGCTTTGCAAGGGTCTCGGCCCTGGAAGCGTCAAACACTGCTATCCCTGACGCTGCCCCCGGGGACGCCGGTACGCCTGCCGCAATCGGCCGGTGCCTTCCGCTTTCAATCCTGGGATACAGCGCCTGCTCCAGCCCCTCCGGGTCTATCCTCTGCAGCGCCTCCGTCCTGCCTATGAGCCCTTCGTGGTACATATCGACCGAAGTCTTGACGCTTGCGACCGCGCTCATCTTGGCCGTTCTGGTTTGAAGGACGTACAGATTGCCGCGCTCGACCGTTATCTCGACATGCTGGCACTCGCGAAAGTGGTTCTCTAGCTTCTCGCATACCTGGATGAGCTGCTTGAAGGCGCTGGGCAGCTCCTTTTCCATCTGGTCGATGTGGCTCGGGCTTGCCTTGCCCGAAATGACGTCCTCGCCCTGCGCGTTCGTGAGGTAGTCGCCGTACAGTTTTTTGTCGCCGGTCACAGGATCGCGGGTGAACACAACGCCCGTCGCGCTGTCAGCGCCCATGTTGCCAAACACCATTGCAACTACTGCTACTGCGGTGCCGTTTGCCATGTCAGGCGTGATGCCGTACTGGCGGCGGAATTCTGTAGACCTCTTGCCGCTCCACGACCTGAACACGGCGTCGATGGCAAGCTCGATTTGCTTGTAAGGGTCGGCAGGGAATTTCTTACCGCCCTTTTCGTACAGCGACTTGAACGCTCCTGCGACCTTGCGCAGAGCCTTTTCGTCATTCATGTTTGCGCCTGCCATCGCCTTTTCAAACTGCCTGTCGTCGACCCCGAGCACTATCTTGCCAAACATCTGCACAAAGCGCCGGTACGAGTCCCAGGCAAACCTCGCGTCCGTACTTTTTCCAAGGCCTTCAACTGTTTCGTCGTTCAGCCCCAGGTTGAGGATGGTGTCCATCATGCCCGGCATCGACACGGCCGCGCCAGAACGCACGGACACCAGCAGCGGGTTTTCCGCCCCTCCGAAACTTTTACCAGTCATCCCTTCCAGTTTTTTTATGGACTTGCGCACTTCGTCCATAAGGCCGTCAGGCATATGCTTGCCTGCCTCGTAAAACTTTTCGCAGATGTCAGTCGTTATTATAAAGCCGGGGGGGACAGGAAGTCCAAGCTTGGTCATCTCTGCAAGCCCGGCGCCCTTCCCCCCAAGGAGCGCCCGGTCCCTGCCGTCGGTCTCTTCAAAGAAGTATATGGGCCTTGGGATGGCACGGCTCAATTTGGGTATTGCTCCGCCGGCGCTGGTTTAAAACGTTGTGCGCACCGGGCATTAGCATTCCCCGATCCCGATGCGTTTGGACCAAACTACTTAGGTCGGAACTATAATAGAATCGCCGGATTGTCTACTGCTGCAGGCAGTTCTAAAGGTTTGAAGAAAAAGATTCCCGTTTGAGTACTGGTATCTAATAGATGCTGATCGTGGTCAGGTAATTGGAAATGATCGTGATCATGCGCCTTTTGATTTATCACAATGATATCTCTCGGTCAATGTCCAAGACCATAGGAATTCAGTCGGATGCCCACCAGAACCGCCCACCAATAGTTTCAAATCATTGCAGGTGCAGCCAAGTGCGGCGAATTTCGCTGTCAGAACCAGCAGGCATCCCGTCCGTGTCACTTCTCATCCAACTGCTAGACCTCTTTGGGACGGCGGCATTTGCAGTGACGGGCGCGTTCAAGGCAGTAGAGCACAAGTCAGACATAGTCGGCATAATCATACTTGCCACCATAACGGGCCTCGCCGGGGGCGTAATACGCGACGTAACGTTTAACCAGTTCCCGCCTGCCGCCATATCAAATCCGTTCTACGTCGGGATAACGATCGCAGTCGCAGTCGCCATTTTTTTCCTGTATGGCTCGATGAAAAAACACTCGAACCTTTTCCTAAAGTTTGATGCGATAGGACTTGGCGTATTTACAGTCATTGGCGCGTCCATAGCCTACAACATTGCAGGCCTGAACTTCCTTGCGATGGCCTTTGCCGGCGTGATAACCGCAATAGGGGGCGGCATACTTCGCGACGTTTTCGTAAATGAAGTGCCCATAGTGTTCGTAAAAGAGCTGTACGCCACCGCAAGCTTTGCCGGTGTCGTCATGCTGTTTGGGCTCATCTCGGCCGGCGTTCCACTTGAGGTAGCGGCAATACCATGCATCGTTGCAGTCACGGCACTAAGGCTGCTTGCAATAAGTCATGGCTGGAACCTGCCGAGGCCTAAGGTCGAGCCTCAAACACCATGTTCGTTGGCGGCTGGGTGGCGCGCCTGAACTTCGTAAAGCCGCCGCCTGCCACCACTTCCTTTATCTTTGCCTCGCCTGCCTGCGCGCCAAGGGCTGCCCCGTCGTGCCCAAAGGACGCCGGCACGCATATCGTCGAGGACGCGGAATAGAACATCCAGCCAAGCAGATTTAGGTTATCCTCGAGCCTGTCGCCGACAAACGCAAGGGGAGTGCCACAGGCCCCTCCCATGTCGCCCTCTACTTTCCCCAAAAACTCTTCCAATTTTACTTGGCTGACCACATCCTTCTAGATCTGGCGAGCGTTGATATTCAAGATATTTTCCGGATCTATTCTGCTTTCATCCCCTGCGCGAGCTCGGCAATCTTGTCCGGCCATGACTTGGCTTTTACAACACTTGATGCCACAAGTATCCCATGCGATCCAAGTTCAATCGCCTTTGACACGTCGCCCTTTTCCGTTATGCCTGCGCCGCAGATGACTTTTGACCTGCCGCCTGCAGCCTTTATCGAGTTTGTTATTATCGCTGGGTTTTCCTTTGACACGGCCCTTCCACTCCCTATCAATTCTGGCGGTTCGATAGCGATAAATTCGGGCGAAAACGCCGCTATCTTGGCTACTTCGTCAGGCGTGCGGGCGCACACGATTGAAGTCATGGCAAGGTCGCGCAGTCTCTTTACAAGGCTCTCAATTGCTTGAACGTCGATCCTGTGCTCGCTATGGTTTATCAGGGACCCGGAAGCGCCGTACATCTTCGCTATCTCGGGTACAAAAAATCCCGTGGTCGAGCCCTCTTTAGCGTCGTCGACGTGCTGGCACACCACCGGGATGTCGACGGACTTGGCGACAAGCGCAAGCGAAGCCTGGGGCGGCGCAAGTACTATTTCGACTTTCAATTTCTTGGCGACCTCCTGCGCTGCCTGCGCAAGCTCTATCGTCTTTGCTCCCGAAGCGTCAGAATAATTCTTGAAATTTATGATAAGGGGCCGGTTCAACGCTTGCTCTTTTCCTTCTTGCCCGAGTCCATGTCGCGGAACTTGGTTTCAAGCTTCTTCATGCGCGCCGTGTAGCCTTTGTTGTATTCGAGCTCTTCCGGTATGAGCGTGGCAGGATGGATGAACCCCTGGTTGCGCATTATCATTGCTCTTTCTGATGCCTGCATGCGCTGGAGTTCCCAGTCCGCGGTGCCAAAGCCGTCATGGGGCCCTGTCAGCTTGCCGTCGTGCATCGAGAACAAGAGGCACGATACGAGAGGAATCGAGTAGTTGAGGCTTGCAGCCGAGTTCAGTTTCACCGGCATGAGTGGCATGTGGTGGCTGCCCCTGGTGTTGCCAGCGACATAGTGCGGCTCGTTGAAAGCGCTTCCCGCTTCCTCTGTAGCCGGAAAGCTCTTTTGCGTCCTGACTATCATAATTGGGTCGTCCTTGCCGACGTAGGTTCCTGCGATGTTGTGCAGGCGGTCGGTCGACGCGGACACGATGTGGTCCTTCATGTCTGCGGAATAGACTGCCGACACTACGTACCGTCCTGGGTACATCAGCGCGGCTTCAAGCTCAGCCTTGTCCTGCCACATCTTCAGGTCCGCGATCTTGCCCGACATCACGTCCAATATCCTAAAAACCACGCCCTCTGCAAGCTTTTCGTTTATCAAAAGGCCGGTGTTGCTCCTTGCATCCACGAACATACGCCACAGCGGGAAATTGTATGCGCCGGGCTCAGTCTTGTCTGCCGCAAATATGCAGAAAACCTCGCTTGGGCGTTCCTCCATCTCTATCTCTGCGACGCCGGGGCCCATGCCCTTCACGTTGCCTGAAAACGAGTCCTTTAGCAAATCCTGGCCTGCGCCGTAAAGTCCCTGCTTCTTTGCGACTTCTGTCCCTGCTGTAAAGGCATCCCATGCAAGCTTGTGGATCTTTTCGTCGTCCACGCCGCGGGTGTGCGTCATGATGATGTGAATGTCGTCGCCGGCGTAGCCGATGTAATGATCGACAAGCATTCCCTTGCTGTTCTTGGCAATGAAATCCTTGACGGCCTGCACCAGCTCGTCGCTTGGGCGCGTGTGGCCACCTATCCCGCCTATGTCAGCTTTGATGGCGCTGATTGTAACTTGCATGAGCAAAACTCTCTCTCTTTGGTTTAAAACTCTTCCGATGTTTTCCTCGTGGGCATTTTCAAGCCTGTACATGCCTGCGGCTAGAAACCGCCGATGAGAGTTGCAAGAATTCGCAAGATGCTCGGGCGAAATATAAATAAAGCCCATGGAGCGTCTTTGCCCTATGAGCGCAAGCAAAAAGCCACACTTGAACATTGTGGTTGTAGGCCACGTCGATAATGGTAAATCTACTACTGTAGGTCACCTCCTTGTCGATCTAGGTGCGATTGACCAGAGAACTATCGATGCATACGGCAAGGAATCCGAAGCAACGGGCAAGGGCGACACCTTCAAGTACGCATGGGTCATGGACAGCATCAAGGACGAGAGGGAGAGGGGTATCACGATCGACCTTGCATTCCAAAAGTTCGAGACCGCAAAGTACTTCTTCACACTCATTGACGCCCCGGGTCACAAGGACTTTATCAAGAACATGATTACCGGCGCGTCGGAGGCTGACGCGGCAATCCTCGTCATCTCCGTCAAGCCAGGTGAGACCGAGGCAGCCATAGAGCCGGGAGGACAGGGCAGGGAGCACGCATTCCTCGCGAGGACGCTCGGCGTGAACCAGGTGGTTGTTGCGCTGAACAAGATGGACGACGCCGGCTACCAGGAAGCCCGCTACAAGGAGTGCAAGGACTCGGTAGAAAAAATGCTAAAGTCGGTCGGCTTTAACACCGCCAAGATCAGCTTTATCCCCGTGTCTGGATGGAAGGGAGACAACCTCGTCAAAAAGTCCGAGAACACGGCCTGGTACAAGGGCCCAACGCTGGTAGAATCACTCGACGCGTTTGAGCCGCCAGAGAAACCGATCGGCAAGCCGCTCAGGATCCCAGTACAGGACGTTTACACGATCACCGGCGTCGGCACAGTTCCAGTCGGCAGGATCGAGACCGGAAAGATGAAGCCTGGAGAGAAAGTCATCATAATGCCGTCAGGTGCCCCCGGTGAAATCAAGACCATCGAGACTCACCACACCCAGATGGAATACGCAGAGGCAGGCGACAACGTCGGCTTTAACCTCCGGGGCGTTGACAAGGGCCAGATCAAGCGCGGCGACATGATAGGTCCAGCAGACAACCCGCCAACAGTGGCAAAGGAGTTCGAAGCACGTATCATCGTCATACACCATCCAACAGCATTGGCCCCAGGATATACGCCAGTGCTACACGCGCACACGGCGCAGGTGGCAGCGACAATCTCGGCCTTTCTCTCAAAGATAGACCCGAGGACCGGCGCAACCACAGAGGAGAACCCCAAGTTCCTGAAGACAGGCGACGCGGCAATCGTCAGGATAAAGCCGGTGAGGCCACTTCCAATAGAGACCTTCAAAGACTTTCCGGAGATCGGCAGGTTCGCACTCCGCGACATGGGCACAACCATTGCGGCAGGCATCGTGCTTAACGTCACCGAGAAGTACGACCCGAACAAAAAGTAAGTGAATTAGATGCCACAGGCAGCAAGAATCAAACTCACAAGCACCAACCTCTCCACGCTTGAGAGCGTGTGCACCGAGATAAAGGGCATCGGTGAAAAGGGCGGCATCAAGATCCGCGGCCCGCATCCTCTCCCAACAAAGAGGATGAAGGTTGTCACGAGAAAGTCGCCGTGTGGCCAGGGCACCAACACTTACGACAAGTACGAGCTCCGCATACACCGCCGGGTAATAGACGTGGGCGCGGATGACAGGGCCATCCGACAACTAATGCGCCTGAAGATCCCTGACGACGTCTACATCGAAGTCTCGCTGACCCAGTGATTCACAACTTTTTGTAAGCCCCTTTGGGCACACTTATTTTCCTTGACGCTTCTGGGTGGATTATCTTTGCAAGTATCTCAAGGCCCGTAACGGTGCGGGGTCCGGGTTTGCTAAAGTACGAGCCGGCCTCCACCGCGTAGACTTTTCCTCCCTTGACAGCCCGAAGCGAGTTCCACTTTTCATTGTCTTTAAGTACATTCATTTCTTTCAGCGTACGCTTTATGCCGAACCCGCAGGGCATCATGACCATGATCTCGGGGTCAAACCTGACAAGCTCGCCAATGTCCATCCGGCGCGACTGCTCGCCTGTGACACTCATGCCATTTGTGCCACCCGCATATTCGACCATCTGGGGCACCCAGTGACCGGCCGTGAAAAGCGGGTTCACCCACTCGACACACGCCACCTTTGGCCTCTGCTTTACTTTCATGGCCCTGACCGCGTCTATGCGCCTTTGCAGCGACGCGACGAGCTTTCTACCTTCCTTCACCCTGCCCACCTTTTCGGCCACGTCCATGATGGACACTAGTATGTCGTCCAGGTCATGGGGGTCAAGTACAAGAACATCTGGGGCGCCGCCCAGTATCTTAACGGCCCTACCGATCTCCTTTGTAAATGGAGAGCACACCTCGCAGAGTCCCTGTGCTATTATCAGGTCCGGTTTGGCTTTCCTCAGCGCCATGTCGTTGATGGCGTAAATGTCGGCGCCAGAGTGAACCAGCTCGACAATCTTGCTGTCTATCTCTCTGCCGGTCATCGCACTTGGGTCAAATGATGGTCTGATGACCTGGGGCTTACGTCTTGCAGCAGGCGGGTACTTGCATTCGTGCGTAACGCCAACTATTTCACTTGCAGCCCCAAGTTCGTAAAGCGTTTCAGTCGCGCTTGGTAGGAATGAGACTATGCGCAACATGTACAGTTCTTTTCACATTGTTAAAAAGACTATCGCTGGCATGCAGATAATCGCTTTATGAAGAGATATTGAAAGTTCAAGAATGGCCCCTTTCAGAATCATCCAGCTTTTCCGTGGCAATAGAATTTCAAATTTCAAAAAGTCTGTTTCGCGTGGTGGACAGTAATCATCGTGTTTCACCTTGGCACTGATTTCTGCTAACCATGTTTCACGGGATTATCGTGGAAGAAAAAAGGAAAGATGAGGGGGAAGGAAGGCTTCCCTAGAACCTTCCAAGGCCAAACGAGCTACCCCTGAAGCGGGCAAACCCGATTACAGCCACGAGCGAGATCGCAAACACAAGAGCCGCAATTACGCCAAACTCTGGTACCACAGTTGCGCCTTTGATTTCCACCGAGCTGACACCAGACGGCACGGTGAACTTGATGGTTGTTTCAGTTGCAGTCGATTCCACTACTGTGAATGGCAACTCTTCACTACCTGCCGTTACGCTCGAGATGCCGTCTATCATGCTCTTTGGAAGAGTAAGCTGGACTTCACCGGGACTGCTCAGAGACAAGGTGACGGATTTGTTAGGATCGATTGTGGTCGCTGTCACCTTCGCCGCGCCAGTAGCAGCGATTGAATAGCTCTTGCCGTCAATTGTTGCTGTAGCTGAACTTTGCTGAGATGTTGGTGGGCTCGGGGAAGTAGGTAGAGAAGAAGCAAGTATGGGCAGTTCGCCAGGTGCAAACTTTTGAATTCGAGTATCGCCTCCTGAACTCACACCTCCCGTTATTGTTGATTGGGTTCTAACCACGTAGATGTTGTCAGAACTATCGATTGCAATTGGACTATAGAAGTACAATGTTTCACAGTCTATAGCACCCATCAAGCACTTCTGAAGGTCTTCGGGTTCACTTCCAAATCTTGATTCAAGAAGTCCGCTAGTAGTGAATTTCTTTATGACGTAGCCACCAGCAGATTGGTCAATCGCGTACAAGTTTCCGGAGCTATCAAATGCGACGGCAGACGGCGCCACTAAGTATGACTCTTTAGCAGCTTGAGAGTTAGGTGCGGGAATCCTTGAAACAAAAATTCCATCAGAATTGAATTTTAGAAGCTTACCAGAAGCTGTAATGTAGATATTGTCAGCCCCGTCGATTGAGATATTAAATGGACTAATGAAATAATCATCAGAAAGGGGAGACCCGGATGGGCGCAATCCTCCAAAGCTCGACACAAACAACCCATTGGAGTCAAACTTTTGAACTCTGTGGTTGCCCGCGTCTGTCACGTAGAAATTACCAGAGCTGTCAAACACAATGTCACTTGGATTATTGAACTGGCCATTTCCAGAACCATACGAACCATACTTTGCTGCGAAAGCTCCAGACGAATCAAACCTCTTAATCTGGTTCCATCCGGGGTCTGTAGCCCACAAATTACCCGAGCTGTCAAATGCGATGCCCCCTCCGCCGCCGACAAATGCGTCACCAACGCCGGGCTTGTTCTCTCCAAACATGGACAGAAACATGCCTGAAGGGTCAAACTTTGCAATTCCATCTGTCATTAGTGAAACGTAGATGTTACCGACGTTATCAAAAGCAAAGTCGACTGGAGCAAAATTACCGACATAATTAGCGTGAGTTACTCCAAACAGTGACTCAAACGTCGTTCCAGCTACATTAGAAGCAGAACCAGTTCCAGCTGCATTAATTGCACATACTAAATACGCATGCTTAATGAGCGGCACTACTTGTGTATCGACGAATGAAGTTGATGTAGAACGCGTATCTGGAACGAATGTGGTCAGACCTTGAGCTCGGCAAGTTTCAGGGGTCTTTCCATCAGAATAATACCCAACTCTCATTATTTTGTATCCAATGATCGGTGAACCACCATCGAATGCCGGGGCTGTCCATGACAACCTTATTGATGTCGCATCTGCTGTCACGGACAGATTTGTTGGCGCGCCAGGTGGTGTGGCTGACTGAGCCCAAATGTCACTGGCGCTTGTGACGGCGAGCATGATTGCTGTCATTATCACTACTGCAAATAATTCCGCGGCCGTCCTTCTGTATCTGAGCATCCTCACAATAAAGTGTGAGAAGTTAATTAACCTTCTATGATGATCATACCTTTTCAACCAAAGTATATTCCTTCTAGGCTATGATAGGCTCTGTTAACTTAAGGCAAGAGCTATAGCTAGGCTCGTCCTAGCTTTTCATTGCCCATGAACAGAACTAGAACAAACCCAGCTATAATCAGGTATGGGCTGTACCTGTATTTTAGCTCTAGGAGCCTCAGGTTGGCAGCCAAGTGCTTGGAATCGGTAATTAAAAGAAGCCACGTATCCATCTGGAAATGGGTCCAGAAATATTCAGATTGTGCAGATAGGTTCAAGACGGATAAACGTCTGGTTAGGGAGATATTTGTTGACGAGACCCTGCTCCAGATAGATGGTAAGGATTACTGGCTATGGATTGCCTACGAGCCTAATCTGAATGCATGTCTAATGATGCACCTATCGAGAGAAAGGACCCTTTTCATATGCTACCGGTTCTTCAGACAGTTGAGGAACAGGTATGGCGGAAGGAAACCCATCTACACGGATGGTGCCAGATGGTACAATGAAGCGTGCAGGTGGTTGAGGCTACCACACTATGTGTATGGTACTGAACTGAAGAACATGATGGAACGATTCATCCAGCACATCAAGGACAGGACAGAATGTTTTGACGACCATTTTCCATGCAGGAAACAGGATTGTGACAGGCGGCATGTGTGGAACTGGTTGAAATTATTCATACTGTATGTACATACGGGTATGGACAGGAGACGGTTCATGATGTTCCTGTCTATGGATGGTGGTTAAGTTAACAGGGCCTATGATACTGCAAAAATAACAATTTCATGGTCGATTTGACAAGATTTGACCTAATAAGCTTTGCAAAAGTATCGTAATGAATGTTTGATGAAAGAATCACCATACCTCCGAGCTGTTTCCTGACTGGTCAAGACACGGACGTGGGGGCGGGATCTGAACTTTCTCCTGAAACGTGTTCCGCTTAACCCGCCTTCTTGTTGTAATGGTGATAATCTCGAGGGCCAAAACAATTTAATATCTCAAGAGAGGGCATTTTAACTATGAAGTTAAGCGTGGCTCTTGCTGCGAGCGTGGCGGCTGTGTTGGTACTGGCTCTCACTCTTCCAACCCAGGCGGCTTTTGCAGCAACAATAAATGCTGAGATCACCAAGAACGCGATAGACAAAACGGCTGATGCCTATTCACCCTATCCGATAAATGTCAACGTGGGCGACACGGTAATCTGGACAAACACGGACGGTACTATACACACTGTATCCTCCGGTACTGCGTCAGACCCTACGGACGACTTCGGATACGATGAAGAAGGAAATCCAACACTTATATTTGCTAACGGAAAATTCCAGCATACATTTACAGAAGCAGGCGATTTCCCATATTACTGTACGCTGCATACCGACATGGTGGGTAAGGTGATTGTGGCCGCTGGTGGTGGCATGCCGACTGAAACCATGGCTGAAGTAGAGCTTGACGGTAACACCTATCAGGTAACAGCAAAGTCTGCCGAGACCGAGGTTTTGTTTGCCGACATATTCCCCAATGAAGCAGTTGAGGTAGAGTTCGAAGGGCCCGGAGAGGTCGAGCTGACATTGCCGAAGAGCATGATCGACGGGATCAATGCGGTGAGCGCCGGCGACAACGCGATACAGTTTGAGACGGTCAGCTCTACCGCAACCTCCACGACCATCAAGTTTACGGTGCCCGAAGGTGGCGAGGTAGTCGAGATAACGGGTGCAACTGTGGTACCAGAGTTTGGCGTAATTGCGGCTCTTGTGTTTGCGGTCTCGCTCGTGGCTGTAATCGGGTTTGCCCGCTTCAGGGGTAGCTCGTTTGGCCTTGGAAGGTTCTAGGGAAGCCTTCCGCCCTCTTTTCTTTTTATTATTGCTCAAAGCTATCCTACCGGCGCTTTTGCTTCTTGTCCCTCTACCCGCCTTTGCGCAGGAGCAGATCATGCTTGCAACGGCAAGCGACCAGGGAACTTTTAGAGTCGAGATAGAATGGACGCCTGCAGACATTGGCACGGAGAACACGTTTGAGATGCACTTCATAGAGCCAGAGACGGGCAAGGAAGTAGAGGACGTGGTCTACGACTTTGTAATCGAGCAAAGAGGCGCGCCACTCTTTACGAGTGCAGGTCAAGCCTCAAACACACAAAGGGTAACGTTTAGCGAGCCGGGGTCGTACACAATCCTCGTGAAAAACATCGACGGCCTCGGCGAGGGCGCTTCATTCCCTGTTCAGGTCACGCCTGAAATCCCAGATGGAAGGATTGCATTCATCGTCGTGGCTATGACCGTAGCAATTCTCGTCACTCGTCTCAATAGGAATAATTTATTTAGGCTCCAAACCAGATAATAGCAATGGTGGGCAAGCAATTCCTAATCATGTCATTAGTCGCTCTAGTCCTTGTCGTTGGTATCCCTCTTTCTGCATATGCACAGGAAGGCGATAATAGCATGACAAAAACTACCAGTAAGGGCTCGCTCGACATTAGGTTAGAGCCAATTCAGATCTCTTCGCATCAGGTACAATTCAAGGTGAGCTTTCTTGACCCCGGAACAAATAACATTCATCAGCACCAAGATTATGACTTCAAGATACTGAAGAACGAGCAGGAGATCTTTAGTGCAGCAAAGCAGTACAATCAGCCACTGCTTCATAATGTGGAAGGAACGATCACGGTTCCGTACACCTTTGAACAAAATGGTGGTTACGCGGTAGAGCTCCAGATACTTGGAACCGGCTATGGTCCGACTGTCATCCCCACAGATGAAAACGCTGTATTTTCGATACAGGTGACGCCAGAGTTCCCGGCAGGCGCGCTGTTTGCGATTGCGGCGGTGACTGCAGGCACGATAGCCACTGCGAGGATTAAAAAGCTCTAGGCTTTGCGCGACAGCGCAATTGCGGCGATGGCTATTCCTGCCACGCCGACACCGACTCCGACAATGCCGACCATGAACGCCCTGTCGGCAGCTCCCCTTGTTTCGCTTGCAGACTCGGCTGCGTTCCTTGCAACGTCGTTTGCGTCTTGGGCAGAGTTGTTGGCGTCCTCTATTTGGACGGTCAAGTCGGTCAGCACGGCGCGCATCTGCTCGATAAAGCCCTCTGGGATGCCCTGCCCGGGATCGCTGCCAGCTTCAGGGAAGTTTAGCTTCTTCGAGTCTTCAACGTCTTCAAGCTCTATCTGAGTGTTGACCTGCTGCTGGTTTATGCTCCCAGTAAAAGCTACGGCGTACTGGCCCAGTTGCGTGGGTATAATTTCAGCCTCGTACCAGCCGGCCTGTTCGGCAGGCCTGAGCGCGAGCTCTTTCTGCACGCCCCCCTTTTTCACAACTACGCTGGCAGACGCAAACGCGTTTGTCACTGGCTTATCGTCTGAGATGGTCGTCACTTGTATGACTATGGTGTTCAGCTGACCAATAAGCGGCGGCTCTATGCCCCACCCTCCCACAAGCTCGAGGTCGCCGACCTCCGCTTTGTTGTGCGCGAAGGCGGGCTTCAAAAAGCCGAAAAGCAATAGCGGCAATGCAAAAGCCAAAGCGACGGCTGCCTTTTTCATCCGTGAAAACTTGATTTGCAATGCTTATAATCTTTGAGTCTTGTTCGGGGTTTGTACCACAAAACAAGCAAGAGTCAAATATGCGCCGGCGCGTATTTCTATCATGGGCCGCTCGTGGCTGTACGCGCCGGTGATAATCGCAGTCGCCGCACTTTTGGCCGCGGGTGCGCAGCAGGCTTTTGCCCATCCGATACTCGTCGACTCAGACCCCAGGCCCTTTGCGAGAGTCTCATCCACACCCGGGACTGTGACCGTCGTCTTCAGCGAGGCAATAGAGATAGACTACAGCAAGATAGCCGTGCTCGGGCCAGACGGGACAAGGGTTGACAGGAACGACCCTGCCCACGCAGACGGCGACACTACAACCCTGCGCGTCTCGATGCAGCCAAACCTACCGGAGGGTGTCTACACGGTCACCACACGCGTTTTGTCGGCAGTCGACGGCCACGTGGTCGACAGCGCCTACACGTTTGGCATCGGAGTCGCGCCCACACCGGACGCCAACGGGCCGTCGGGAGGGCAGTCCGACATACTGTCGCCGGAAGAGTCGGCGTCAAGGTTCCCCGGCATGGTGGGGCAGATAATCGTGGTGGGCGCGGCTTTCGGGTCGCTTTGGCTGTGGAGGCCGCTTGAAAGGGTTTCCTGGCTTGCAAACGCGATAGCGGCAAGGCGCCTTGAAATCGACAAGAACATGATAAAACTCGTCATAATCGGGACCAGCCTCGTCCTTGCCTCGAACGCGGCAATGATATCGGTGCAGGCGTACGAGATTGGCGCCGGCATAGGAGATGCAATCGCTACCAAGTTTGGCGGCGTCTGGACGACTAGGATGATAGAGTCGTCCATACTCATGATAATCGCGGTTTCTGTGCAGCGCAAGATGGCGAAGGAGGGCACAATGCCTTCGCGGGCAGAGATGATTGCAATCCTAGTCATGGCACTTGCGGTGCTAGTCACGTCAAGCCTGATATCGCACGGCGCGGCGACCGGCCAGATAGCCGCAGTCCTGCTGGACTTTTTCCACAACGCGGCGGCAGGGATATGGATTGGCGGCATAGTGCTCATGGGCTTTGTCGTGGTGCCCAAGCTGCTTGCCCTGTCAGACGAAAGGGCGAGGCCGGCCGCTATATCGATACTCATACCGCGCTTTTCCACAGTCGTCGTGACCGTGCTTGGCCTTTCGGTCATCACCGGCCCGCTTTTGCTGTTTATGATAGAGAGCAACCTCTCGCTCACGCTTGCATCCACCTACGGCAGGATACTTGCCATCAAACTCGCGCTTGCCGGCGTGATGGTGGGCATGGGCGCCTACTCACAGGTGGTGATACAGAAAAGGGCAATAGCCGCGATGGCCGGGGGGCTGTCAATACAGCACACAGGCGTTGGCAGGTTTGGCAAGACGCTCAAGGCCGAGGCCGGAGTTGGAATAGCGCTATTGCTCATGGTCTCTCTTATGGCCAACGGGGCGCTCCCCGCAGGCGAGTTCCCGCAATATGCAAGGCAGGATCCGCAGGACGCGTTTGCACAAATACCCGTGGACAGGGGGTACGTGCAGGCTTTGTACACTTCCGCCGGCCGCGTGGACCTTGAAGTCAAGCCGTTCGCAGTGGGGCAGAACTCGTTCACGCTCTCCTTCTTTGAGCTTGATGGCAAGCCTGCGTCGGGGATAGAATCTGCCTCAATAAAGCTGACGCAGGTAGAACGCGGGATAGGGCCTATCACCGTGGAAACTACGAAAAATTCAGAGGGCGTGTACATGGCAGATGCGGCGTTTGGCATAGCCGGCGCCTGGGACGTAGTGGTAGAGGGCGTGAGGCCGGAATCCACGAACATAGTCGCAAGCCTCGACTTGGACGTAGGGCCGGCGATATCAGACCTGTCTTTTGAGCTTGCGGAATACAAGATACCTGCGTCACCAAGCCTGCCCCTGTTCCCTGTGCTTGACAGGGAGCGCAATTCGATTTGGGTAGGAGACTCGCAGCCGGCGACCGGACGAATCTGGCAGCTTGACATGGGAACAGGAAACTACACGATGCACCGTCTGCAGAACGTGTCGCTTGTCACCATATCGGCGCTTGACGGCGACGACAAGATATGGTACGTCGATCCGAGCCTGACGCTCCTTGGTCAGTACGATCCTGACACGAAAACAAACAGGAATTTCCCGCTGCCACAAAAGGGTTTAATTTCCGGCCTTGCCCTAGACAGCGACGGGAACCTGTGGATGCCGGTGGTGCAGCCAAACAAGGTGTTCAGGTTCGCGCCTACGACACAAGAGTTCACCGCGGTAGATATACCAACGCCCGGCTCGGCGCCGGTAGCGATTTCAATAGACCGGAATGGCAACTTGTGGGTTGCTGAATCAATCGGCAGCAAGATAGCGATGATTGACCCTGCCACCGGCGAGATAAAGGAATACGCGCCACCGGGGCGCAACAAGCTGGACGTACCGACAGTAGTGTTCCAGGACCCAGACAGCGCCACTCTTTTCATATCCGAGCACAGCAGCCATACGATTACCGCATTTAACCCATTCTTTGAGACCTTCAAAGAATACCCGGTGATAAACGAAGGCGGGCTCCCATTTGGAATGGCCAAAGACAGTTTCGGCAACCTCTGGTATGCGCAGCACGAGATAGACAGGATAGCCGTGCTTGACCCGCGAACCGGCCAGGGCACGGAGGTCAAGATACCTACCGCCGGCTCGTGGATTCAATATATCCTGTCAGACGACGACCGCAACATATGGTTTGCGGAGCAGTACGGCGCAGCCATAGGCAAGATAACGGTGACCGCAAAGCCACCCACGCAACAGCCAGGACCCGGCGAACAAGAAGGAGAGCAGGAAGCAGAGATGGATCTGCCCCTTGCTGACTTTGCCGGCCCAGGCATCGCCGCAGGTATAGTCCTTGCCGGCCTGTTCTACGCAAAGAGCGCGACGGACCTGAAGCGCAACGTGCGCGCCGCGTCAAAGCTGGACTAACTGCCACCACGATTGCAGTCAGAACCAAGTTTGCTTCTCGTCCATCCGCCTGCTCCTTCTGCGATGCGCCACACCACTTTATTCTTCAGTTCTGGGTTTGTACCACTCTGTTTATTAGCCAAAAACTACCAAATTACTTGTGGATGCAGAAGGGTACTAGGCCTGCCCAGCAGGCTGCGAGCAAGCCGCTGCTCTTCGGCCTCGTTGCTGCGGTAGTGGTTGGGATAATCGCACCACTGACCCTGCCGCACGTCACGCACCCCTCGATGATCTACCACATCGTTCTTCACATGGCAGCAGTCGCAATAGCTGCGTTCTTGAGCATAATATCGCTGACGGCGTACGGGAGGGCCGGTGACGCAAGGACGCTTTTCATGACCGTCGGCTTCATGGCGCTCGGGGTTGCGGAGGTGTTTTACCTGTTGCAGGCAGCAGCGATTCCGATGCCGTTGTGGATACCCAGCATAGACATAGAGGTTTCTCACCTCATTACGCTTGTCATGCTCACCATGTTCGGGATAGGAGTGCTCAAGGTGAACAAGTGATGGAAGCAGTAGAGCTGACCCTCACACCGGACCTTCTCCTAGCGCAAATTGCAAAAGAGCCGGGCATACGCTACCGGGAACTCTTGCGGCTGACGGGACTTGCAAACGGTGTATTGACTTACCACCTGTCGGCGCTTGAAAAGTTAAGCATGATTAAAGTGGACAGGCAGTCAGGGGCAACGCGCTACTACCCGGTGAGCATTCCAGAGGGCGAGTCGCGTGTATTGGGGTTCGTGAGGCACGGGCCGGTGCGAGAGATAATCTCGTTCATGCTTGCAAACGACGCGTGCACTTTTGCCGAGCTTGTGGACCACACAGGCAAGGCGCCCTCCACCGTTTCGTCGCACCTGAAGCGGCTGAAGGAAGCCGGCGTAGTCCAGGTCCGGTACGGCGAGTACCAACTGTACAGCCTTGCAAACCGCGAACTTGTCGCAGATGTGCTGTCCAAGTACAAGTCGACGTACGCTGACAAGGTCGTCGACAATTACGTTGAAATGCTGGACGAGTTGTAGCTGGCACATTGAGGCTGGCATTTATCATAGTCGCAATCGCCCTACTGCTTGCCTGCCAGCAGGCCTTTGCAGACCCGCTGATGGGACAAGTCACGCGTCAGCGCATAGGAAACTATGATTTTGAAATAGCGACAGAGCCCGACCCGCTGCAGCAGGGCGCGCCTGCGAAAATAATGCTCAGGATTGCCGGCGTCAACGGCGACGACTTGATCGACGTGCCGGTCCAGCTCAGGATTGAAAAGGACGGCCAGGCCCTGCAACGTGCCGGCCCGCTCGTCGTGCCTTCCGGCCACTACAATTACACCTATACGTTTGCAGAGTCGGGCAGGTACGTGCTCTACGCCGACCTCCGGGACTATTCCTACAGCGGCGAGGTTCTCACTTTTACGTTCTTCCTCAATGTGCCCGGCCCGTTTGACTACGTCGTGCCCGGCATAGGAGCCGCAGCGGCTGCAATAGTGGGGGCAATAGTCATACTGAAAAGGCGCAGACACGGTTGATGGGGAGAACCCACACGACCGTGTAATGAAAAGGCGATCCGCCGGTTTGGCGTTTCATTCTGAATAACGCGCGTTTGCATATTAGTGGTTGTGGTTCATTCGCCAAATGTACCAATGTTGAAATATCGACAACGGCGAAATAATCCTGTGTTGCAGTACCTGCTTCCCGCGCTTGTCCTGCTCTTGCTTGCAGCAAAGCCAACAGATGCACACTTTTTTGGCGATATGCAGGAAATCGACGGCTACCAAGTGATATTCGCGCCCTACCCGTCAAGCCCCGTGATAGGAGCGAACTCGACGCTCAACTTTAGCGTGCTTGAGGACGGCGCCAACCTTTTCAACATATACGCGGCGGTCAAAGTGCAAGAAAAGTCCACCGGCGAGGTGATCTTCCAAGACCAGTACAGGCAGTACGAGATAAGCGACATCACAGTGCAGTTCATTTTTGCAGAACCGGGCGACTACACCATCACCCTTGAGACGCGAATACCCGAGCACGAGAAATACCAGGAGCAGCCGCTTACCGCAACTTTTGCCGTGTCTGCATTTCCACCGGGGCTGCCTCTTGACGAGCTCTTGATCTATTACGTGGCGCCCGCCGCCGTTGCAGCGGCCGGCATTGCCGTGTACCTGCACTCCAGAAACATGATCTGACGCCGGGACAGTTCGGTGCGTGTACTAAAAGACTAATTAGAGGAGAAGGTCAAGTCTGCTCATATGAAGCCAACTAGTATGGTGGCACTATTGCTGGCTGGCATGGATATTGTAGGGATGACCTATGCTACTGCAGGCCAGAGGGCGTTTGCGCATAATTTCTCTGAAGACGAGAGCGCCAATTTTCTTGTAAATGTCATGGCTACCAAGGTTCACCTGATGCTGGTGGGCAAGAACCTTGCCAATCCTGATGCAGCGCTTGCGCACATCGACCATGTGCATATGTTCATCGACGACGAGATGCTCAACGAGATAGCCGAAAGGAACGAGAGGATAGCCGACGACATCCCGGTTGCTCTGGACGACCTTGCGATCATGATAGAAAGCGGCGAGGACAGGAGCGTCATAGTCGGCCAGTTCCGCGAGATAAACAGCCTCCTTGCCGAAGCAGTCAGCGTCAGGATAGACAGTGACCACATAGAGGATACGCACATCAAGGCGCTCATAGTTGCAGGGCTTGTTGACAACGCGCTTGCTTCGTACGAGCAGGCCTACGGCCTTGGAGAACACGTGATGGAGAACGGCCAGATGATGGAGGATAGCATGGAACAGAGCGGCATAGTTGACCGTGACGCCTACGTCGCTGCAAAGGCATTTGCGACCTTGGCCAAGAATGCCTTCTTCAGGGAGCATTTGGCGGACGAAGGGTCCGAGATGGCCCACGAAGCCCAGTTGGGCTTGGTCAAGCTGAGGGAAGCCGTCTACGCCGAAGATCCGCTTGAAGACGTGACTGTAGCAGTGCACTTGGACGTCCACGAGAAACTGAAAGAGGCCTTTGGGCTTGAAATCGCAGGACACGCGGATTCCGACGAGCACTCCGATGAGGAAGGCGACCACACGAAAGGGTAACCGAAGACCTTCCCCTCCACTTTTTTGGGACAAATCTTTATCTTGAGTATTTGCGCTTGTTTTGACCGTGCAGCGTTGCATTATCCCCGTAATGATCGTCATTCTAATCATGTCGGTACCGAGCGCCTACGGGCACGGCCTTGGCTTTGACGAGTCGATTCCAGTGGTCATATCGGGAAAGCAGGTGTCGGTAGAGACCACGCTCTCGCCGTTTTACATCGAAGGCGTGCAGGGGGGCCAGCCCGTGTTCACCGTCAGGGCTCACGAGCCGGCCACTAACTCGACCATTACCGGCACAGACTTTAGGGTGACAGTCAGGCTGCAGAACGAGGTCCTGCTGGACCAGAGGTTCAGCTCGTCAGACGGGCTCGTTGTCGCAAACCTGATACCCGACGAAATCCAGACCGCGCAGGTCAACGGTCGGCCGGCATCGGGAGAGCCCGTGCAGGTGAGCCAGGACAACCCTGCAGAAGTGAGGAGCAGGATACTTGCAGACGGCGGCCTTTACCACGTCGCAGTCACGCTTGAAAAAACCAGCACAGGATTGCAGCTGGAACAGGACAGGACGTTTGACCTGTACGTCAGCATTTCAAAGACGCAAGAGTTTGAGGTCGAGACGCAGCAGCGGCCGCAGACGATATCGATCAAGACTTACTACGCCGACGTGGACAATCTTGAATACGACCAGAACAGCGGCAGGCTGGCGTTTTCCATGCTGTTTGACTGGAGCTCGCAGTACGTGAGCCAGGTGCAGCTCGTGCACATGGAAGTAGAGTTCCCGAAAGCCATAGAGAACCTGCAGTCAAACGGCTATTCCGGCACAATAAACGGCCGCGACCTTGCTCCCGGCGACGTACTGATCGACGACTATTCTTACCCGAACACCCGTGTGGTGCACTATGTGCTGAACAGCAACAGGCTATCTAGCATCGCAGAGACCGCAAAGGGCAACAGCATGGATTTTGTGCTCCTGCCCACCACCATTCCGAAATTCCCACTCGACCTTTTGTCTACGACTGAAAAGTACGATTGGCAGGTTGCGTGGGGACCGGAGGTGATAGAGACCGGCGTCCTGACGACCTTCGCGATGAACATCCAAGATCCTGCAACTACAGACCTTGTCCGGAACGCCTCTTTTGACTTTGTTCTTACAAAGGAGGGCCGCGAGGTCCACAGGCAGCACCTGTCGTCAAATCAGGGCATATTCTCTCACGAGTACACTTTTGCCGAGCCCGGCACGTACAGGCTTGCCGCGGAGAAAATCAACGGCGGGAGCGAGAGCGCCCAGCTGGACATTGTCGTGCTGCGGGGCACGGGGCCGGTGGAGCCGCCGCAGCAGCCGTCAGGGTGCCTGATAGCTACCGCTGCATTCGGGTCAGAGCTCACCCCGCAGATGCAGTTCTTGCGGACTTTTCGCGACCACTACATAATGCAGTCTGCCTCCGGCTCGGCGTTCATGGGTACGTTCAACACAATCTATTATTCATTCAGCCCGCAGGTTGCCGACTATGAGCGCGACCAGCCCTGGCTGCAGGCCACCGTAAAAGCGGCCATCTACCCGCTGTTTGGGATACTGATTGCGTCAGAGAAGGCCTTTGCCGCCTTGGGCGGAGGCGAGGCTGGAACCGTTCTCGCCGGAGCCGTCGCAAGCTCGCTCATCGGCGCGGTCTACGTCTCACCTGCCGCGGCAGCTGCTATGATTGCAGGCAAAAAGCGCGTCAGTGCAAGGGTGCTATTTGTGGTTCTCTTTGTAGCAACAGGATCACTTGCCGCGACCGCGCTAGCGCTGCAGGCTGCCTCTGCGGCCGCGCTACAGCTCGCCGCGTCAGCCTTTGTCATATCGGCGGCAGGGGCGGCGGCGCTTGCAGTAGCCAGGCTGGCCAAAGCAGCGTGGACTAGGTGACCACATCGGCGAGCCGACCCTTCTTTTTCGCCATTTTCACTTCGCGGGCTATTCTGCGGCCCATGCTCATCGGCTCGTCGTAAAGCAGGTCCGAATACGGCGAGCCGTCCACGTATAGATTTGTCCCAGCAACTATTCTTGCCGAAAACTCGAATGTCGTGAAGTGTCCCTCGCTGTCGTAGACCCCCTCGAGGCAGAACGGGCCAGGCATGCCTGGCTTGACGAGCCTCTCTGCCGCCCTGCAGAATCCCTCGCCCATCCTGTAGACCTCATCGAGGAGCGACTCGCGTAGCACAAGCGGTATGTTGCCGACCACCGTGTAGGAGGGCTCGCCTCCGGCCCCGAGTTGCTGCCTGGCAGGAATGCGTCCCATGCCGTCGATGTCAGACTCGTAACGTCTGTCGACGCCCAAAAGCTCCAGCTCCTTTGTGAGCGGGGAAAAGAAATACTGCAGGTAAACAGGAACGCCCCTGACAAACTCCTGTATGTAGAGGTCCTGCTCGCCTTTTATCATGTTCCGCTGCACAAGCCTCTTTGCGCCCTCTTCAAAGCTCTGGCGGTCCCACGCAAGGTAGTACCCCCTTCCACCTGCTGCCCCGTGCAGTTTGACGATGCAGAGTCCCCCTATGTCGTCCTTTGACACCACCGGCCTTGGCGTCCTCAGCCCCGCCGCTTCCATTAGCCTCTGCTTCAGCCCCCTGTCGGCCTCCCAGCGCAGTATCCACTTGTTGCCGAATATGGGTGTGTCTATCTTCTCTATCTGGTCGCTTGACATCTGCGATATCAGAGTGCCGTGCGGGACAAGAACGGCGTTTGCCCTTTTCAGCTTGGCTTGGACGCCGTCGTTAAGGAACTCGCTGAAGCTGTCGACCAGAATCATGCTGTCGATAAAACCAAACCTCTCGTACAGCCCGGCGCGCTTTTTCTCGCACACCAGCAGGGTTTTAAAACCCTCGTTCTTTGCCCCCTTTAACACCTGCAGCGCGCAGTGCGAACCTAGGGTCGCGATGGTAACAGCTTTGCCCTTTGCCAAGATAATGTTGGTTGCAGGGCCGGAGGTTAAAATCGTTGTCGAAAAAATATGGTCATTAGGAGAGGTCGAGCCTGTACCTAGATCCGCTCTCTACCATGTAGTCGTTAACTACCCTGTTGGTGCAGTCGGGATACAACGCCGCAGCTGTGGAATGGTGTTCCTACTTCTAACCATGTATGGTCAACGGCTGAACCTTTGACATAATGAAAACAAAGATAGCGTGACCCTATTATTGCCGGCAGGCCTTACAGAGGTGCGTGGACTCGAGAGCAGCGCACACGGCCGAGCACGCCTTTATCGGCGCCCTGCAAAATGTCCTCGGCCAGACGCTCAGGGTAAGAAAAGTCGAGCACAAGAAGGACGACAACACCGCGTTCGTAGTCATCCCGCAGCTTGACGTCGACGCTGTTGTAAAGGCGGAGATCATGGTCAACGCGCTGATTGCAGAAGGCAGGAGTGTCACCACGCGGACGTACCCGTCGCTTGAGGGGGCAAGAAAACACAACCCATCTCTTCGCGCAAACGAGGAGCGGATTTCTGGAGAGGTGCGGGTCGTGGAGATAGAGGACCACGATGTGGCTGCGTGCGCAATGGACCATATGCTTCCAACCTGCGCGAGTGTGAATTCTTCCTTGCCACGAGGCTCTCAAAGAGCGGGAGCGAGTACGAGGTCGACTTTGTGGTGGGACGGGATGCCAAGGACGCGGCGGTTGCGCTGTCTGCAAAAATGATGAAGGTGTGCGAGGAGCTGGGCGCAAACCCGAACACGGTCGAAAGCACCGCAAGGAAAGCCAGAACAGAGGGCGAGGTCAACTTCAAAAAGCTAAAGGCGCTCAGCAAGGAAAAGCTGGACGGGATTGCACCTATTTCAAACGGCAAGGTAGCGGTGATAAAGGGCGCGTTTTTTGGGCTTGCAGACGAGGCGCTGCTAGAGTTTGCCGGTGACAAGATAACGGCTGCGAACACCGTGGCAGTTCTTGCAAACGCTAGTGCGTCGGAAACGACATATTTCATACTTGCGCGACATGAAGCGATGGACATAGACTGCAACAAGGTGTTCCGCGAGGTCGCCGGCGCCGAAGGCAGGGGCGGGGGAAAGCCACACTTCGTCACGGGCGTCGTCAAGAAGGAAAAGGCGCAGCAAATAGCCGATAGAATAGCCGAGCACGTCCTACGGTTAAATTAATAACCTCTTTCATCCAACACGCTCTGTTTAATTTGGAAACCCTCAAAGAGGAGGATCTGGGCCAGTGGAGGCGCACCCACTACTCCGCACAGGTCGGCCCCTCGATCGCAGACCGCGAGGTCGTCGTCATGGGGTGGGTGTCGAGCGTCCGGGACCACGGCAACATCCAGTTCATAATCATCAAGGACCTTCAAGGCGAGGTGCAGGTGACTGCGAAAAAGAGCGAGGTGGGCGACGAACTGTTCTCGCTTGTGCAGGAGGTAAAAGAACATACTTCGGTAGGCGTGCGGGGCAAGGTGAGGCCGCAGGAAAAGGCCCCGACCGGGGCAGAAATAGTGCCGCTCGAAATCCGCGCGTTTTCTATTGCAAAAAAGGCTCCGCCGTTCATGACGCAGGGCAAGAGCTCGCCTGTAGGAATCGACACGCGGCTTGACCTCCGGGCAGTCGACCTGCGCAGGAACTACCTGGGCTCGGTGTTCCGAATCAGGCAGACAGTCGTAAACGCCGTCAGGGAGTTCCTTGCTCGCCAGCAGTTCATCGAAGTCAGCACGCCCAAGATGATAGCCACTGCCACGGAAGGCGGGGCAGCGCTTTTCCCGATATTCTACTACGACAGGGAGGCGTTCTTGGCGCAGAGCCCCCAGCTTTACAAAGAGCAGCTGACCATGGCGTTTGAGAGCGTCTTTGAGATAGGGCCCATATTCCGGGCCGAACCTTCGCGCACGAACCGCCACCTGTCGGAAGCCACGTCGATAGACGTCGAGCAGGCTTTTTCAGACTATAGAGACACCATTTCGCTTCTTGAGCGCATGATAGTAAACATCGTAGATACTGTCAAGGAACGCAACGCCTCCGACCTGAAGTTGCTCGAAGTCCAGATGCCTGCGCTCGAACTTCCGTTCCCAAAGTACGCGTATTCCGACCTCATCGACAAACTGCAGGAGGCCGGTGAGCATGTTCAGTGGGGCGAAGATATCTCGCCGCAGGCACTGAAAAGCCTGTCCGACGAAAGGATGAGCGGCTTTTACTTTATAGTCGACTGGCCGACCTCGGCAAAGCCTTTCTACGTCAAGCCCGGTGCAGACCCCAAGGTGTGCGAGTCGTTTGACCTGATGCACGGGTCGCTAGAGATGTCGTCTGGCAGTACCAGGATAAACCGCAAGGACCAGCTGGTCGAGAGGATGCAAAAGCAGGGACTAAAGCCGGACGCGTTTGACTATCACCTGCGCGTCTTTGACTACGGCGTGCCTCCTCACGCAGGCTTTGGCCTAGGCCTCGAGCGGCTCTTGATGGCGCTTGTAGGGATAGAGAACATTCGCGATGCGACTTTTTATCCGAGGGACATCGACAGGCTGGCGCCGTAGATGGTGACCAAGGACGATGTAAGGCATCTTGGCTGGCTCTCCCGGATGGATCTCTCAGACGACGAGCTGGAAAAATACACGTCGCAGATAGAGCAGATAATCGCGTATCTCGGCATGCTTGACAAGATTGAGCTTGAAAAGGCTGAGCCGATAAGGGCAAGGAAAAAGTATGTCGACCTCCGGCCCGACGAGGCGCAGGCGTTTGGCTCTGACGCGCTTGGCACAGCAAACCGCAAGGACGGCTTTGTGAAGGGCCCGAGGATGGTCTAACTGCTGTACAAACTGGACGCTGTAAGCGTCGCAAGAAAGGTCGCAGAGCGCGAGTTTTCAGCCGAGGAATACATCCAGCAGGTACTTGAGAGGATAAAGAAGGTGGAGCCCAAGGTGAACGCGTTCATCACCGTCAACAAGAACGCGATAGAGCAGGCGCGCTCACTTGACAGGAAAATACGTGATGGCAAAGATGCCGGCCCGCTCGCCGGTGTCGCGGTCGGGATAAAGGACAACATATCCACAAAGGGCATCAGGACCACCTGCGCGTCCAAGATGCTTGACAACTATGTTCCACCATATGACGCCACCGTTGTCAAGCAGCTGCAGGACGCCGGCGCTGTAATCGTGGGAAAGGTCAACCTGGACGAGTTTGCGATGGGCTCGACGACAGAGTTCAGCCGGCACGGGCCGACAAGGAACCCGTGGGACACCAGCCGCGTGCCTGGCGGCTCTTCGGGCGGCAGCGCGGCAAGCGTGGCTGCGCTTGAATGCGCAGTATCTCTTGGCTCCGACACGGGGGGCTCTGTGAGGTGCCCGGCAAGCTTTTGCTCCGTGGTGGGCCTAAAGCCGACGTACGGCCTCGTGAGCAGGTTTGGGCTTGTCTCCTACGCAAACAGTCTGGAGCAGGTGGGGCCGGTCGGCAGGACGGTCGCCGACGTGGCGTCGGTGCTCGACGTGATATCAGGGTTTGACGAGCGCGACCACACAACTGCCGCAGGCAAGCAGTCCTACGGCGCGGGCAAAAAGCGGCCGCTCCGCGTAGGCCTTGTCAAGGAATTCATCGAAGGCGCAGACGAACAGGTATCGAAGATAATCTATGACGCGGTCAACACCCTTGCAAAGGAGGGATGCAAGTGCGAAGAGGCGTCGCTTCCATCGGTGAAGTACGCGCTTGCCTCTTACTACACGATAGCGATGGCAGAGGCGTCAAGCAACCTGGCAAGGTACGACAACATGCGCTACGGATTTGATGCAAGCCCGGACGGCTACGAGTGGAACTCGTACTTCTCTCATACGCGGGGCAACTTTGGCGAGGAGGTAAAGCGCAGGATAATAACGGGATCATACGTTTTGTCTTCAGGCTATTACGGCAAGTACTACCTGAAGGCGCAGCAGGTGCGCTCGATAATAAGAAAGGAGCTAAAATCGCTTTTCGGGAAGTTCGACGTGCTTGCCGGCCCAACGATGCCGATATTGCCTTTCAAGATAGGAGAGAAGCTTGACGACCCGCTCAAGATGTACCTGGTAGACGTGGACACCGTCGTCGCAAACCTTGCAGCAGTGCCTGCGATCTCCGTGCCGGCAGGGTTTGCCGCAGGGCTGCCTGTGGGCCTGCAGCTGATGGCCGACGAATTTTGCGAACAGACGCTCTTTGACGCTGCAGGCGTGTTTGAATCGGCCGCAAATGTGCGGGGGAGCCCGGATCTCTGATGGAAGTCAAGATAGGGCTTGAGATACACTGCCAGCTCACCGGCCTGGCAAGCAAGCTGTTTTGCCCCTGCCCGTGCAACTACCGCGGGAGCGAGCCCAACGCCAATACATGCCCGGTCTGCCTGGGCCTGCCCGGCACGCTGCCGTTGTTGAACAGGCGGGCAGTGGAGTTTGCCGGCATGATCACACTTGCGCTTGGCTGCAGGATACCGGAGGAAACAATGTTCTACCGCAAGAACTACTTTTACCCCGACCTGCCAAAGAACTTCCAGCTGACACAGTACAACGCGTACGGGATAACCAGCATCGGTGTAGACGGCAAGCTCGACTACGACGACAAATCCGCAAGGATAAGGCGTGTCCAGCTAGAAGAGGACCCGGGCCGGCTGGTCTACGAGGGCGGGAGCATGGAAAAGAGCCTCTACGTTCTTGTCGACTACAACAGGGCCGGCGTGCCTCTAGTCGAGATTGTCACAGAGCCGGACTTTGCCGACCCAAATGACGTCCGGGATTTTCTGAACAAGGTAAAATCTATAGTCGAGCACCTGGGGATCTGCGACACGAACCTTGAAGGAGCAGTCAGGTGCGACGCCAACGTATCGGTGGCCGGAGGCAACAGGGTAGAGATAAAGAACGTGAACTCGTTTGCCGACGTGGAAAAAGCGTTAAAGTATGAAATGACGCGCCAAAAGACTATGGTATCTCGCGACATTGAAGTGAAGGCAGAGACGCGTCACTGGGACGACGCAAGGAAAGTTACAAAGGAATCGCGCTCAAAAGAAGAGGAGCAGGACTATCGCTATTTCCCAGAGCCGGATGTGCCTTCGGTAGAGCTTGGCAGAGATTTCACAAAAACATTGCAAGGGTCGATGCCCGAACTCCCTGACGCCAGAAAAGCGCGCTTTGAGTCGATGGGCCTTTCGTCCCACGTTGCTTCCGTGCTGATAGACAACAAGGAGCTTGCCGACTTTTTCGAGTCCGCAGCCAAGATACGCGACTCGCCAAAGGAGATTGCGAACTGGCTCGTCACCGACCTGATGGGCTTTGTGGACGAGAAAGAAAAGGAAGCAGGCCGCTCGATTCTGTCGGGAATAAAAGCAGGGCCCGCGCACATTGCAGACCTGGTAAAGCTCGTTGAAGATGGCACTGTTAACCGCGCCACTGCCAAGCAGATACTTGCACAGGTCGTCGAAACCGGGGAGATGCCCTCAGACGTTGCGAAGAACTCGCAGGTGACAAGGATAGGCGACACAGGCGCGCTTGGGCAGGCAGTTGACGCCGTATTTTCAGCAGAACCGTCAGCAGTCGCGGACGCAAAAAAGAATCCCGCTGCCGTCAACTTT
The DNA here is from genome assembly GCF_036397675.1 of Nitrososphaera sp. Classification (GTDB taxonomy): domain Archaea; phylum Thermoproteota; class Nitrososphaeria; order Nitrososphaerales; family Nitrososphaeraceae; genus Nitrososphaera. The sequence continues at coordinate 57,730 of NZ_DASWIL010000027.1, forward strand.
TTACTCGGAAAAGTGATGCAGCAGACAAAGGGCAGGGCGGACCCCAAGGCCGCGCTAGAACTCATACGCAAGAAGCTGGAAATCTAGGCCCGAAAGCCTTGCGTCATCTCGTGGCAGGCCCTGCTGTGCTCGAGCGCCTCTTCTCTCTCTTTGTCTTTGTCGACGTCAAACACCCTGTTGCAGGTGTAGCACCGGACTAACATCATTTTTCCATGCAAAGCGGCAGCCTGCCCTGATGATTGTCCGCGTATTCTTTTATCATCTTGTCCTTTTCGGCGCCATACGACGCCGTGGGCATGTAGTGGAAACGCTTGGCATTTCTCGCGCACGGTTCGCCCAGCAGTTCTGCAAGCGACTTGCGCATGTTGTTGCTCCCGCCTATGAAGTGCACCTTCATGCTTGTATGCATCATGAACACGCCTGCCTCTTCGGGAACCTTGTCGACTCCGGCCCTGTCAAAGTCTAGCCACTCTGACCAGCTCATTTCTCTTCACTGTCCAGCTTTAGCGAGACCGAGTTTATGCAGTACCTCATGCCGGTGGGGTTTGGCCCGTCGTCAAAGAGGTGCCCTAAGTGCGCGCCGCACTTGTTGCATATGACTTCTGTCCGGACCATGCCGTAGCTGGTGTCTGTTTCTTCCTTGACGTTCTCGCCTTTTGCCGGCTCCCAGAACGAGGGCCAGCCGGTGCCCGAGTCGAATTTCGTGTCCGACTTGAAAAGCTCGGCCCCACATGCGACGCACTTGTATACGCCCTTTTCGTGGCAATCCCAGTACTTACCTGAAAACGGGCGCTCGGTGGCCTTGTTCCAACACACCTCGCGCTCTTCAGGCGTCAGATGATCGTAATCGCTCATGCCCTAACTTTGCCCTGCTGGCGTATTATCATTTGCGCTTGCCGGACAGCCGTTCTAGGTGGTCTGCGACGAGGGGCAAAAACGCGCCCACGTCGGTAACTATGCCAACTGCCTGAGCCGTGCCCCGGTCCACCAGCTTTGTGACTACCGGCTGGCTGATGTCGACTGCCACCACCTTTACAGACGACGGGAGCATGTTGCCGACCGCTATAGAGTGGAGCATCGTGGAAAACATCAGCACCATCTTGGCGCCCTTTAACACTTCTTTGTACCTGCGCTGCGCCTCTACGATGTCGGTCACGACATCGGGTATGGGCCCGTCGTCGCGGATAGACCCTGCGAGCACGAATGGCACGTTATGTCTGACGCACTCGTACATCACGCCGGATTTCAGGATCTTTTTCTCCACCATTGCTGTGAGACCGCCAGACTTGAACACCTCGTTGATTGCGCGCATGTGGTTCCTGTGACCCCTGACAGCAAGCGTGCCGTCTTTTACATGCATGCCAAGCGACGTGCCCAGCAGAGCGTTCTCAACGTCGTGCACGGCAATCGCGTTGCCCGCAAGCAGGCCGTCGACGTATCCCATCCTTATCAGGCGCGCAAGGGCCTCTGACGCCCCCGAGTGCACCAGCACCGGCCCCGACACGACGATAATCTTGCCGCCCTCCTTCTTGGTGTTGTAAATGTCGGTTGCCACCTTGCGGGCGATGTGCTGCGTCGGCCGCTCGCTAGAGCTTGAGCTTGACATGAACTGGAAAATGTCCACGCCTTCTCTGGGCCTCTCAACCGGCGTTATCTTTACACCGCGCTCGCCAACAACAACCATGTTGCCTTTTTGCACGTCGCGGATCATCCTGCACTCGGCGGCCTTTTTCCTCGTGTCAAGCACGATGCACTTGTCCATCATCATGTTCTGGACGTCTATCCACGAACCGCGGTAGAAGATCTGCGTCGGGTTGTTCGTGGTGCTGTAAAAGTCGTCAGGCATAACGCTGTTCTTTCGCGCCGGCTCCAGCTGCACTTCCTGCACGAAGACTGGCTGCGCGCCCTCGCGGTAGACTGCCTCAAGTATGCTCTCAAGGTGCTCGCCGTCCCTGCCACTGACTAGCAGGCGGGCGTAACTGGCGTCCTTTTTCCTCTTGCCAATCGTGAACTCGAGGACCTGGAAGTCGCCTTTGAGGTCCATGACGGTGTCAAATATCCTCGTTAATATCATCGAGTCAATGAGGTGGCCCCTGACCTCGATCTCTTGCTCGCGCCGTGCCAAAGCTAATCACGATAACTGCTTTCAGCTAATAAAGTTATATCGGCAGCGACAGCTTGCCAAAATACTCATGCATGTTATTTTCGGCCTTCATCTTGCCGACAATCTCGTTCTTCGTGTCCTCGGTGAACCACTGGGCGATTGACTTTGCAATGCCCTTGCTGTCGCACAGCGCAATCATGTAGCCTCCCTCCTCTTTGACGACGGCGTAAAGGTTCTCCTCACCCACAGGCTCCCACTTGTTGTCCTTGTTGTCTTTGAGCGCAAGCGCCGGCATGGCGTGGCCCGCGTATCTAGTCAGGAGGTCCTGTGCCGCCCTGACCCGCTTTTCGCCCATCTTGAGAGCCGTGAAATACTGCATTATTTTTCTCTGGATGGCGCCGGCATTAAAGACTTTAGGATGTCAGTCAATAGGTCGTCGTCAGTCGTGACCGCTTTGCGCGCAGACTCGAAAAACTGCTTCAGCGATTTCCCTGCGCGGCCGTCCTTTCTGTACCGTGCAGCCTGCAGCGCCATCTCTAATTTGTCGATGCGGTGCACAAAGCGCGCCTCCTTTGTCTTGTTCTGCAGATATTCCCGCCACGCCTTTTCATAATCCGTTCTGACCTTAGCCGGCAGATCTAACAGGATCTTTTTCATCGCCTTTTTTTCCTGCCTTATTTTATTTCTTGCCGCGACTTCGCCGGGCATGTAGTCGCCCACGACTGACTCTGCAAGGTCATGCAATACTATCATCCTCAACACTCTCTCGGTGCCAAGGCCCATAATGTCAGAGAGTGCCATGCCTATGGCGCACATGGAAAACGTGTGGTCCGCGACCGACTCGGGATTCTTGATGCCCGCCTTTGCCGCCCAGCCGGCCCTGTTGACCGTCTTTAATCCTAGGACTGCGTCAAAGAACGGCTGAAAATCTGTCATGGGTCAGCCCTTCAGGATTGCAACGGCGTTTGCGACACCCGGAAGCAGGTCAAATACAAACGTTATCGCTGTGGTGGCCAGCGCCATTCCTGCCGTTATTGCAAGTATCAAAAGCACGTTGCGTACCTGTCCCAACTTGTTCAATAAAGCCTTCAATGAGCATTTAATCTTTCTCCGGCTTGGCCCACGCCACGTCGGAGACGCCGAGGCGTTTGTTTGCAAACCTCGCCGCCACGAACAGCAGGTCCGCAAGCCGGTTGAGGTAAACGATCACCGCGGGGTTTATCTTATCCGCCTTTGACAGCGCAACGGCGGCAGCCTCGGCGCGCCTTGCCACCCCGCGGCACAGGTGCAGCATCGACGCTTCTATACTCCCGCCGGGGAGTATGAAAAACGTTATCGGGTCAAGCTCTTGCTCGAATTTGTCGATTACCTGCTCGAGCCCTGCCGCCATGCCTTCTTTTGCGCGCGGCGTGCTCCGCTTGCCATCCGGGTAGTCAGGGTCTGCCAGATCGGAACCCACTGTGAACAGGTCGTGCTGCACTTTTGTAAGCACGCCTGCAAGATCGGAAAACGTCTCCTTTCGCAGCGAAGAAATGGCAAGACCTATCGCGGAGTTCAGCTCATCGACCGCGCCATACGCGACAATCCTCGGGTCGTTCTTGCCGACGCGCCTGCCGCCTATGAGGCCGGTCTCGCCCTTGTCTCCGGTCCTGGTGTATATCTTCACGTGCTAGGATGGCGGCGCAGGTGATTTAAGACTAGCTTCAGACTTTTCCTTAAAGAACTGGACGAGCCTTATTGCGTCCATCTCCTTCAGGCTCTTTCGGTTCTGCGCGATGTACGAGCGGAAATTCTCGATGTCACCCATCTCCGGGTGCCTCCTCTTCGTTTCATCGATGATGTCTTGGTAGTTGCGGTGCGGGAAGTAGATGCCCTTTGCGACTTTTGCTATCGCCCTTTTCGTGATGTCTGAAATGACGCCCTGTTTTCGCGCCAGGTACAGGTTGTAGCGGATGTCTATCATTGCCTCGGACTGGATGTGGAAATCGCTGTCAGCAAACGTGACTGCCACCTCGTCGTCGGCATCCACCTTGCCTTTCTTGTAGAGTTCAAAGACCCTTCCTATCCCAACCATGCCGAACTTCTCAAGCTCGACTGCTCTCAGCGCGCCGAGGCTTGCCGCGCCCGCCAAAAACACGCCCTCTCGTCGCGCCAATTGATACACCTCAATGGGGCTGGGTGGGTAGTCCTGCAGAAACACGCCGTCGACCAGACCCACCATCCCGACATTGGGGCTTACCGCCAACCTCAATAAGTCACCCTTTTTGGCTGGCGGCCTGTACTCTGCGTCAGGGAATATTGCCTTTGCCTTTTCGTGGCTCAATGAAGGCCCTATGAATATTATCGGCTTTGCCATTGCCCGAAGCACTCCTTTGCGCGTCTGCCCATAACAGACTTTGTTATCTTGAATGTCTCCAATCCCGGCACTATTGCGCGAACTACAGGCACGGCAAGTTCCGGGTTTGTCAGGTCTACTATGATAGCGCGGCCAAGGCCGGCCACCGCGAGCCTTGACCTAATGAACCTGATGTCGTCCAGTATGTCCTCGTGGAAGTACGTCCTGATTTCAGAGAACCTGACCATTTCTTTGGAGGGCGTGAACTGCCACGCGCGCTTGTCGTCGGTGTTGTTCTCGCCGTACCTTATCTTGCGCAAGTCGTCTCTGGCTCCTTGGATGTTTGCGGCGCGAGTCTGTGACACCTCAGTTATCGCCCGCAAGAGAGCAATCCTTGCGTCAGGGTGCGTGCCGTGTCCCTCTGCAAGGTAGCCGTAGTCGTGCGTCACCCACTCGATGCTCGACGCGTTGAACGTCGGAACGCCGATGTCAGACGTGATGTCCTTTATTATGAGCGGTATGCCCGCCCTTTCAAAGTGGGCTACTAGGTTTTGCACCGGCTCAAAATCGACGCCGGTTAGGTCGACTTCGGGGAATATGCCGGGGTCGTCGACGAACCTGTCTGCCTGTATCGGCGAAACACGCATGCCAGAAGCGTTGAGCGAGTGCGCTATGTAGCGGAGTATGTGGAAAGGGATCGCGCTTGCGCGAAGTTCTGCGATGCTCATGGCGTCGCGTTCTATCACCTCGCACAGCGCGTGGCAAACGGCCTCTTCCATGACGTTTCCAGAGGCAAGGCCGTTTGTGTGGAAATACGAGAACGGGTTGACCGCCGGCGGCGTGGGGTTGTACCTGAATAGCGCTATCGTCGCCGGCACCATCACTTCCTTTCCAGTCTCAAGGTCAAAGCCCGCGACAAAATCCATCAGCATGTTATTCCTGTATTCAAAGCGCGTGGGCTCAACTATCTCGTCAGGGTGCAGCACGTCGTGCGTCTTTGATAGCTCTGCATAGCTTTCGCGCACGAAATTCCGGAGCCCTCCTGCCGGGAGCGAAGAATACCTTTCAATGCTTTCCATGAGCGCGCTTGCCATCGCGTGCTCGCGCGTCGGGCCCTTTCCGCTATACACCCAAATGTAGTCTTCCGTGCCTGGCAACACCGCAGAGTAGTTTGGTATCCTGAGGACGTCCATATCGGTGATGTCTGCAAGGCGCGTGACCCCTATCTTTTTTGCAAGCGGCACGACCTTTTGCAATGTTTCATGCGCAGGCTTGATCCTCGAAGTGCCGTTTGAGGTCCACTTTTTCCTGCTCTGAAGCTCCAAGACCACCGAACAAAATGATCGCCCAAGTTCATATCAATCTTTGCACGGAAATGAAGCCCGCGGCTCAACGATTATTTACCCTGCCTTTTTCATCGTTGCACATGGACACGTCAAGGGAGCTTGAATGGTACCTGCGCGACCACATTTTCAAGCAAGCCAGCAAGGGCAGGACCCAGCTTACAAGAAGCATCATCGCCGACGAGCTGGTGAGTCTCTACCTGCGCTACCGGGGCTATGACTCAAAGGAGCTGGGCCGGCTGATGTCGCCGGTTATTGATAATCTTATCTCAGCGCAAGTGCTCAGGCAGAACGGCGACAGCATACAGCCTGCGTCGTCGCTTTTCAGGATACAGTGCGCCACGTGCTACTACGTCAGCTACCTCGTAGAGGCCGAGCCCAAGACGTGCCAACGGTGCTCGGGAACCGACCTGCGCGAGTTTCCCAAGAAGAAATAAGCTTTTTTAGGCCATCGGGTCTATCCTGAGTGTTGCCTGCCGAATTCGACGAACTATGCAAGGAGGTCTTTGCAATCGACCAATCCATACGGTTTGCCGGCGTGATAGACAAGATGGGGAAGCTCGTAGCCGGCGGCATGCGGGAAGGCATCATTCCGCTAGAATCCATCAAGGATATGAGGAAGCTTTACGTCGAGCTTGCGCTACGAAATGCCATGCGCCAAGAGTTTGACAGCGAGTTTGGGGCCACCATCTACTCGTTTTCTGAAAGGGAAAAGATCAAGATAGCGTCCTTTCCGCTGAAAAGCGGCAATTTCCTTTTGATGTCTATGGCGAAGGACCGCCCACACGACAGAATAATAAACAGGATACTTGAACTCGTACGCTGATGCCAAAACGACGCAGGGCGCACGAGGACGACGACTTGGTGCCGCCGCGAAAAATAACAGGCAAGGAACTGAGCGAAATGGAGGAGCTGAGCGCCAGGTTTACCGCGCTCGTCGAGATGCTTGACGAGCGGGGCGTCTTAAACAAAAAAGAGTACAACAGAATAGTCGCTATGCGGCTGCACGAGATATCCAAGGCCGCCGCTATAGAGGAGCTTGACGAGGAGCTGTAATGTGCAGACAGGCAGGGCCTTTGCGCTTTCGATAGCGTCCGGCGTCGTGGCCGCTGCAGTTCTTGTCGCTATCAACTACCTTGTGGCCGGACCCTACGTGAACGAGCTGGAATACGAATATGTCAACCTGAAACTTGCAGAAGGCCTCTACGTCGAAGAGGAGATAGATTCGGCGCTGCAGGCGCAGCATTTCTGGCGAGCCGGATTTCCGATAGTCGTGGGGGTCGGAGGAGGCGCTCTGGTCGCGGCCGTTTACATGAAGCGGGGCCAAAGCGCCTTCCTGCTGGCCCTTGCGGTGGCCGGCGCTGCGTGGTTTTCTCTTTACGTCATGCCTACTCTGAAATATCCTCTCGTGCCCGATGTGCTCTTTGATCCTGCGGCCGCCGGCCAGTACACGACGCTATTTGCCGGCTACTCTGCCAGCTCCGGCCTTGCCGCCCTTGGCGCCGCGGTGGGGTTTGTCAAGACGGGGAGAAAGAACTGGTACTCCGGGGCGGCCGGCGCCTACCTTGCGATTGCTGCAGGGCTGTTCGTGGTGTTTCCGGGCCTTCCCGAGCCCGAGTTTTACGACAAGGTGTTTCTGGGCGCCTGGCGTTCCGCTACAGCAGCGGGCATGACCGCGTTCTGGTTTACGCTTGGGATACTTACCGGCGCTCTGTTGGAAAGAGAGGAGAAGAAAGGCGCCGGGAGAGGGATTTGAACCCTCGGGACCTTTACAGGTCACAAGCTGGCTGGATTGGTTTCCAGGCTTGCGCCCTCCCAGGCTAGGCGACCCCGGCAGCCGCAATCGCTTTGCGCACTTCTGTATATATTTCAGCGCCTTGGCAAAGACAAAAATTGAGGTTGGGCTTTTCTATCGTTAATTGAGTAATCAGGGGCTTTCAGAAAGCTGCAAGGGCTCCCGCCACGCGGACTGCGACGACTGCATGTGCAAGTGCCACATCCCCGGGACTATGGAGAACCTTGCAAGGAACATTGCCAAGCTGGAACGCAAGCGTCCCGGCATTGGCGAGACCCTCTAACTTTCTTTTCACCACATGAAGGAGCGCATCCTGCTCGCGATGATGTCCACGCCTGTGCCCGTTATCTCGAAAAATGTCGCCTCTATCTCTTCAATCGACGAGCACGGTGGGCTCCCGAGTTTTATGCTGTATTTTCCCTTGAGCGCCATAACAATCGCAGTGACGGAATCCTCGCCGAAAATGTCCATCGCCTCCAGGAGGGCCTTTTTGAGGACTGTGCAATAGTCCGCGCTCTTCGTGTCCCCGAGCGTTTTTGAGCCCACGCTCCGCAGAGGTACGGGGTGCAACCTGATAATCTTTTCTTCGGGGCAAAACAACCTAAAAGTCATCGTCGCTTTCCAGCTTGCCCAGGTCAACCTCGGGCGCCGCTCTCTCGGGGGCTACCGCATGCTCGCCCCTCGAGCGCCATGCCTTTGGATACGTTTCGGGCTTCATTATCAGGCGCTTCATGACAAACGCCACGCCTTTGGCGCTCTCCTCTATCTGACTGCGCGTCATTGCGGCCTCGCCGAGCCCCACTATCTCGCCCTTGAGCGAATAGACGCCGACAAGCTCGCCCGCCCTCAGGTTGCCCGGCACCGCGACCACCCCCGGCACGGCCAGTGGTGCGCCGTGGCACAGCGCGTCGACAGCCGTGTCACGCACGGTTACCCCGCGGATGCCTTCAAGGCATTTCTCTATCGGGAGCACCAGCCTGCGCAGCTTGTCCTCGTCGCCGGTCTCCTTGAAGCGCTGGTAGGCATCAGCAAGGTCGTGGAGCCTCGCAAAGCCGTCGCTCTCGTGCAGGTTGCTCACCTGCGTGCGCCGGAGCTCCACCATAGTCGCCCCCGGCGACAGGACCTCGCCCACGTCGTAGATTATCTTACGTATGTACGTGCCTGCTTGGCACAGCACGCGCATGAGCACCAGCCTGTCATAGTCTTCAAGGTAATCAAACTCGTAGACCGTCCTAACCCTGGTCACGCGCTTGACCGACGAGCGCTGAGGCGGCCGCTGGAATATCTCGCCGGTGAACTCGTCCATGACTTTCTTCACTCGCTCTGAAGGCACATGCGTGTGGAGCCGCGCAAGGGCATAGTACTCTTTTGGGCCGATAAGCAGGACGCCGAGCGCCTTGGTGCCCTCGCCGAGGCCCAACGGCAACAAACCTGTAGCGCCGGGGTCAAGCGTCCCCGAGTGCCCCGCCTTTTCGATACCCAAGATGCGCTTGACCCACGCAACGACTTCATGACTGGTGGGGCCCGCCGGCTTGTCCACCAGCACAAGGCCGTACTGCAGCAAAACGTCTATTGGGCGCTTGTCTGGGTAGTGGCCGTACTTGTCGTCGGTGACGTCGTCGTCCACCCTAACTAGGTTTTCAAGCTGCGGCAACATCGCTACCGACCCGATTGCCGCCTGACAATAAGCTTTGACACCTCTACAAGCGCGTCAAGGTCTAGCCTGTCAGTGTTGAGCGCATAATCAAAGACAGACAGGTCCTCGCCAAAGTTAAAGCCGTAAAGGCTGTAGTATATCTTGACATTTTCCGCGTCGCGCAAGCTGACTATTTTCTCCGCCTCTTCGACCGTTATGCCGTCGCGGTTTGCCATCCTTGAAGCCCTGTTGCGGGGGGAGCCCTTTAGCCAGAACTTGATCACGCTGTCGTCCTTTACAAGCCACGGCAGCGTGTAGCTCGTGATGACCGCTCTCTCATTTCTCAGTATCTCTGCAAGCCTCCCGTCCACCTTCTTGTCGAAGGTCGGGTCACGCTTGCGCTCATCCATGAACTTCTTGGCCTCCTGCGTGTCCCACCAGTCGTCCCTGGAAGTGGCGTTCGAGTAGCCCTTTTCGTGGGCGAGCATCTTCAGTATGTCGCCACCGTTGTAGGTGACAAGCCCGAACTCGGAAGCAAGCTCGCCTGCTATCGTGGTCTTGCCAACAGCCGGCCAGCCCGATATTACGATGCCAAACCTTGACATGTCACATGCCCGGCATGCCGGTCTTGGTCACCCTTGCCACGATGCCAGAGAAAGCAAACGACGTTAGCAGGAACCATCCCCACAGGTACACCTCTCCCGGGACGACGCAGGCACCCTTGGGGTTGCCATCATCGTCAAGCTCTTGGTGGTTTGCTACGTCCTCTTCGCTGCACATTATCCACGGTATGAAAATGGGCGACATGTTCACCACCTGGCCAAATATTGCCGGGAAGACGAATATCCATATCATGAACGACGGTATCATGTAGATGAACATGGGGCGCATCTGCTGCTGCTGCACCTCCATCGCCAACTTGTTGACGTAGGCCTGCTTCTTTTTCAATTCCTCAATCCGGGGCTTGTCGCCCTTTTTCACGGCGTCGGTGTAGGCCTTGCGCCACTCGTTTGTCTCTTTCATTATCTTGTTCGTGCGCTCGATGTCCGTGGTCTTTTTGCGCAACATTGCGAAGCCAAAGCTCATGACAACGGCTATCATTAGCGCGACAATAGACGCCGATATCATGTCGGGGAATATCGGGTTCCGGGTGTATTGCGGCGCGAAAAACTGCAATATTATGCTTCCAAAGTCAATCATTTCGGTCCAGCTCCAAGTATCCTTGCTATCACTTCTGCCGCTTCATCAACCTTGCCGTCGTCGTTGAGCACGACCGCAAAGGGCGCGCCTGTCAGCACCGAGCACGAAGCAAGCATCATCTTTGAGATGTCTAGGTCGTTCTTAATGGCTTCGGCCGATGCCTCGTCCCGCTTGCGGGTGGGATCGTTCTTGCGCCTTTCCGCTATCTGCGCCGGGTCTGCCGCCACCATTATGAGGTTCGTGGGGTTCATTATAGTAAGCAGGCGCATCGGAAGACCCGGGTAATGACCCTCGTCAGTGCTTATGAAAAGGTGCGTGTCCACGATCACGATGTCGTTTTCCATCCCGGCTATGCGCCGCGCGGCCGACTCTTGCAACTGGCGCTGCCTTTCAACCGGCAACCTGCGCATCTCGTCGCGGTCTTTGACGCCGAGCTTTTGTGCCTCCTCGAACATCAGTGTGCCGTACGTGACGACAGTCGCGTCGTGCTTTGACAATAATTCCGCGGCGCGGGTTATGACCGTGGTTTTGCCGACGCCGGGTATCCCGACTATAATCGCGCGCTTATTTCCTGCCAAGGAGGGCCGCCAGTTTGGGCATGTACGTGTCTATCTGCTCTTTGACAAGCGTCTGGTAGTAGCTCACCATGATGTTGACCATGAGGAGCAAGCCTGTTCCAGATCCAAAGACCCCAAGCATGTCAGACAGCGCCGCGAGAAGTCCGATTATAACACCGGATATTATCGTGAGGGACGGTATGTAGCGGTTGAGCAGATTCTCGACAGAGCCTTCTGAGCGCCTAAAGCCCGGTACCTGCACGTCGGCGTCAAGAAGATTCTTGGCAGCGTTCTTTGCTGAAAGACCGCCAAGCTCCACCCAAAGCCTCGAAAATACCGTGACTATGGCTGTAAAAAACACTACATACACTGCCGCGCGTATGGGATCGGCCACCATCGCCTCCAGGCTGCGCGGGCCGGTAATGTAGTACAGTATGCCGCCTGTGGGCGTCTGCTGCTGCTCTGCGTCAAACTGCGCTATCCAATTGAACAGCGGGTTGGTGTTGTTGGGGTTGTAGTTGGCCCACATCATCTGGCCCATGAATATGCCGTTTGCTATGAGCGCCGAGGCCAGAATGACAGGAATGACTGACGTGTACAGCAGCTTGATGGGGTAGACTGCAGTAAAGCCCCTATACTTGGTCGATACGATGGGTATGTCGACGTGGATGCCCTCGATATACACGAGGATGAGTATGATCGCAATCGTGAGGGAGAGTGCAAAGATGCTTGGGAGCTGGCCCGAGCGGAAGACGGCGTCCTGTATGTGGCCGTCAAGTCCGGCCTGAATGGAAAAGGGCGCTACACCTACGGGCCCGTCGGGAGCAGGCAGCGGCGAGAACACACTCCAGAGTATCGTCTGGGCGACGCCGGCCATGATGAACAGCGACAGCCCGGAACCAACGCCCCAGCCTTTCTGCACCATCTCGTCCATCAGCATGACGAGAAACGACGCAAAGATCAGCTGGGCAATGACTACGGGGATTATGTCCGCATGTGCAACAAGCGGGCCGTAGACTGAGAAGCCGTACAACCCGCCCTCTGCAACTATGACTATTATCGTGACTATCTTTGTCGCTGACGTGAAGAGCGACCTGTCGTCGGGGTTCTTGAAGTCGAGCCTGATGAGGTCCGAGCCCTTCAAGAGCTGCATGAGCAAACCTGCTGTAACTATGGGCCCGATTCCAAGCTCCATAAGCGTGCCTTGCTGTGCGGCGAAAATGACCCTGGCAAATGCAAGAAAGTCAAACTGGGGGTCGTCCGTTACGCCGTAGAGCGGGATCTGCCCCATTATCAGGTACGCAAAGAGTGCAATCCCTGACCAGACGAACTTCTCCGTTAGCGTGATCTTTTTCTTGGGCTTTGGGACCTGCGGGACATAGGCAGAAGCGCTCCTTATGATGCGCCTAAGCCCGCTCTCATTCTGCTTCGTGCTCATCGGTGATAACCTCGCCGCCTGCGGCCTCGATTTTTGATTTGGCTTTCTCGGAGACCCTGGCCACCTTGACAGTGTATGCGCCGCCGATCCTGCCTCCGCCCAATAACTTGTCATACCCAAGCGAGCTCAGGTCCAGGACGACTTTGCCACTCTCTTCTTTTCCGTGGCTCGCAAAGACCGCGTCCAGGTCGCGCACGTTCAGCCATCTGTTCACGACGTTGCGGTTGAGAGAGTTAAAAGGGTCATGGCCAAAGTGGTCAGGCTCCTCAATGACTGTCCTTATGAAAAAGTGCTTGTGCTTGCCAGCGCCGCCGATGCCTCCGCGGCTTCCAGCCTGCCTGTGCTGGCCTACCTGGCCCCAGCCGCAGTACCTGCTGCCTCTTTGTCGCCTGCTCTTTCTAAATCTGGTAGCCATAATTATCACTGTTGTGCTGGAATTGATTCACGTTCTGCTGTCACCTTAATTAAGTCTTACTAGAGCATCCGCTTTACAATCTCGGCCAGCTCTTTGTCGTCGCCGAGAACGCCTGCCTGGGTGTACTGCTGCTTTGTCTTTCTCTTGAATCCGCCTTTAGGGGGCGATAGCGCAAACCATGGCTTCAGGCCCTCTATCTTGGACATCGCCACCTTGTTGTCTGCAATCGCTGTTGCGAGATCGTCGATGCTATTGTACTCCTTGGGCAGGTCGCCCTTGGTTATTGGCTTGTAGCCTGCCTTTCTGCCCCGCTTTTCCAGCAATTCTTTCACTATGGCAGAGTCGGCCTTTGTCCATGCGACGACTTCCTTGACCTTCCTCAGCATACCCAGAGACTCTGCGGTCTCTGGAACCAATGTTGCGCGGAAGCGCTTGTCGAGGTTGAGGCCGTCAAGTGTGGTCCTCGCCCACGTGGGAATGTTGACCGTTCCCTTGATTCTGACAACTAGATACGCCATGACCATCAACCCACGCTGTACGTGCTTCTCAGCGCGTTGAAAATCGCCTTTGTAGTCGACGACATGGTGCTAGTCGAACCGAACGACTTTGTCCATGCGTCCTTCAGCCCTGCCATCTTTAGCAGGTTGCGGATGTTCTCGCCTGCGACGAGGCCAAGTCCCCTTGGGCCCGGAATGATGTCTAAAGCGACGCTGCCGCCCTTGCCCCTTACCTTGAACGGCACTGAATGCAGCTGGTTGCACCTGCACTCCCAGCTTCCACAGCCGAGCTTTACCGGTATGACGTTGAGGTAGGCAGCGTTTGTGGCCTTGTCTATTGCCATCCTCATCTGGGCTGCCTTGCCCTTGCCGATGCCGAACCACCCTGCCTCGTTGCCCACTGCGACGAGCGCATTAAAGCGCGTCATCTCGCCGGCGTCGGTCTGCTTCTGGACTATGCCGACGTGGACCACCTGGCTCTTGATGTCGGGTAGTAGGTGTTTGACTATCTCTGATTCCTGTATCCTTAGGCCGTTTTCGTAGATCTGGTCCATCGAGTTTATCTTGCCTGCCAGAACCATCTGGCCAAGCGTCGTCCTCGGTTTCCATTCTACCTGCTGTTCCTGCCTTGAAAAGCGACTCACTTCTTCTTGCCTTCCTTAACCTTCTTACCTGTCTTTGCCTCTTTCTTGGGGGATTTCTCGCCCTTTGGCTTGGCTTCCTTCTTGGGGACCTCTTTCTTCTCCTTGGGCTCCTTGGGCGCCTTTAGCTCTGCGGGCTTGCCCGAGATCTTGGCCCTTACCTCCTCAAAGTGGGCCGGATAGTCTTCGGGCTTCAAGCCGTTCTTCAAGAGCGCCGAAAAGCGAGAGCTGTATTCCCGCTCGTCTGACTTGAGCGAATTTGCATAGTCTGCGATGTGCTGTCCGGCTATCCTCGCTTCTGGCGGCACCGATTCTTCGGATATCGGTATGTCGACGCCCGAGTCCGCGATGCCCTTGGCGCACGCGGCGACCCTGGTGGTAAAGTGCTCCTTGCCGATGTACAGCACTGCCTTGCCCGTGCCCTTCTCAAGCGCCTTCTTGCCGAGAAGCAGGCCGGTCAGATAGCACGCAGGCAGGTTGTTAGTGGCGCCCTTCCAGCCGTGCTTGGCCAGCTCGTGGCTGTGCGCCGAAGCTATAACCAGGTCGCCCGTGGGCGTGGTTTTTATCACCTGCGTTGATACGTTCTGGTCTGTAACCCGGACGGTGACAAAGGAGTGCCTGCCGATTATGACGGCGGCCCTCTTTCGGTAATTGGTCTTGTCGAGCCTTATCCTCTTGAGAGTACGTGCAAAAGTCAATTAGTATCATTCACCCTTTTCAATGCGATAGGGGTCCAAAAATTCTATAGCACTTATAAACGTTCACGGCCGCCAGCTGCCCTCTTTGCGATGGACGCCGCAAACGCGCCCGCTCCAACGCCGTTGTCGATGTTGACGACTGCAAGGCCGAGCGTGCAGCTCTGTAGCATCGACGCCAGGGCAGCCACGCCTTCCGATCCAAAGCCGTAACCGACCGACGTCGGGACTCCTATCACAGGGACATCAACCATCGACGCAACGACGGAGGCAAGCGCGCCTTCCATTCCAGCGACGACCACGATTGCGCCCACATTTTTTGAGAGCATGCCTTTTAGTACAGGAAAGAGCCTGTGTATGCCGGCGATGCCGACATCGTAACTCGTTACCACCTTGCAGCCCATCGCCTCCGCCACGAGCCTTGCCTCCTCCGCGACCCCGATGTCTGAAGTGCCGGCTGCAACCACGCCTATTGTCCCCCTGCTCTGCCCTGTAGATTTTTCGATGGCAAGGATTGTGGTGCTGTTCCTGCCCATTTCGACCTTCAGACCTTTTTTCTGGAGCACGGCCGCAAGCCTTTTCAGGTCGCGCTTTTTCACCCTGCTCACGACCACCCGGCCGCTCCTCCTGGCTGCGGCAAGGGCGATCTTGACCATGTCGGCGTACTCTTTGCGCTCCGCAAGCACTATTTCAGGCAGCCCTTTTCTTGGCTCCCTGCCGACGTCGAGCTTGGCTATGTCTTCCACGTGCTCGATGGCGTGTATCGCTATCTCATTCTGGGCCTCCTCAAAGCTAATGGCTCCCCTTGCAAACCTGTCGAGGATAGTGCGTAGGTCCAACCGCCATTCGATTAAAGAGAACGGGATAAAAGGTTTGGTTAGAATCAGAGGGGGAGGGCGCCAATGCCTTCCTTGACGCTTGCTACGCCTTTGTTGAAAACCTCCTGCTCAAAGCTGTCCAGCCTGAGCTCGACTATTTTTTCTACGCCGCCAGCACCGATCACCGCCGGCACACCAATGCAGATGTCAGAAACTCCGTACTGGCCTTGCAGGTACGCGGATACGGGTATCACCATCTTTTTGTCCTTTGACATCGACTCTATCATCGTCGCCACCGCGTTGCCCGGCGCATACACGGTCGCGCCCTTTAGCGCGATGACGTCTGCTGCCACCTTTTTCGTCTTTTCAAAGATCTCTTGCGCCTTTTCCTTCGAGATAAACTCGTGCAGTGGTATGCCGCCCAGAGAGGAATAGCGCGTGAGGGGAAGCATGTTCTCGCCGTGTTCTGAAATCACCATTGCCTGAATCGAGTCGCGGGAGACGCCTGTCGATTCCTGTATAAAGCTTTTGAATCTGGATAAATCTAGCATTCCTCCCATGCCCATCACCTTGTTCTTTGCGGAGCCGATCGTTTTCAGCGCAAGGTAAGTCATCGGGTCAAGCGGATTCGTGACTACGATAACGGTCGCGTCCTTTGCGTACGTCCCTATCTTGGAAGCGACGTCCTTTACTATGCCGGCATTTGTCTTCAAGAGGTCCATCCTTGTCATACCCGGCTTACGCCCAACTCCTGCAACCAACACGACATAGTCGGAGCCGCGCATATCTTCATAGTTATTCGAGCCCGTTGCTATAGAGTCGGAGCCCCTTTCGGAAAGCTGGTGGTTTATGTCCATTGCCTCGCCCTGCGGCAGGCCTTGGATGATGTCGAGAAGGAGAACGTCGTCAAGCTCCCTCAGGCCGCAGTTGAGGGCGGCCGAGGCACCAACTTTGCCTGATCCGATAACTGTTATTGTCATTTGGGGCAGCTAGCGTGCTGGATTACTTATAAACCTACAAACCACGGTCAGCTTTAAATTGAGCGACTGCTGACATCAAAAACGTGTCCAAGAAAAAGGGCGGCAAGCGCGACGACAGCTATTTTGCGGCCGACAGGCGCAGGAAAAAGAAGTACATGATGGTTATAATACCTGCTGTTATTGCAGTGGTGGCTGTTGGAGTTGTCGCCGCCATTTTGTACAAGCCTCCCGAGGCGCTAGCGATAAGTGGAGTAGAATGTCATACCCGAGAGGTTACAAATTATCATGTTCACTCACACTTGGACGTATTTGTCGATGGACAGAGGAAAGAGGTTCCTGCTAGCGTCGGAATACTTTCCTCCTGTCTCTTCTGGCTTCATACCCACGACGGTGATGGCATAATTCATGTAGAAGCGCCCTCGCAGACGGAATATACCCTTGGACAGTTCACTGATATATGGAGTCAGACTCACAGTCCCTCGAAGGCGTTTTTTGACTCGCTAAGAGACGAGCCAACAGCATACGTAAATGGCATCGAGTTTGTAGGGAACTATAGGGAGATACCACTCGAATCGCGCACACAGATCGTCCTTGTCTATGGCAATCCTCCAGCAGAAATTCCGACCTACGACTTTGGCAGCCTGGAATAAAGCACAAACGTGATATAAAGCAAAAAGCCAACTAGCATGGTAATGGCGGCAAAGGTTGCAGTAATAGATTGCCAGATTGCCGGGATTGCCGGCGACATGCTGGTGTCAGCCCTTGTAGATGCCGGCGCGGACAGGAAAAAGGTCGCTAACGCCATCCTTGCCTGCCAGAAATTTCTGAAAGGAAGCAAGATAACTAAAGTTTCATTCAACAAGATAACCACGCACGGCTTTTCGGCCACCCAGCTCACACTTTCCTGCAATGACGGCGTGCACGAGCGCAAGGGATCTGAAATGATTAATGCGCTTGAAAAAACCTGCGATTCGCTTGAGCTCGCCGGCAAAGCGCGCAGGTTTGCGCGGGGCGCGATGAAGTCGATAATATCCGCCGAAGCTGCAATCCACGGTGAGAGCCCTGACAATGTTCACCTTCACGAGGCGTCAAGCGTCGACACTCTTGCTGACATAGTCGCCTGCGCGGTGGCCCTCGACGACTTGGGGCTGTTTGACGCGCAGGTGTATTCCACCAGAGTGGCAGTGGGCGCCGGCAAGCTGAAATTCTCGCACGGCACCGTTCCGAACCCTGCTGACGCCGTACTGCACATATTCAAAGGCAGGCAGTTCGTGCTTGAAGGCGGGCAGGCAAAAGACGAGCTTGCGACGCCGACAGGCGCGGCGCTCCTTGCCAGCATTGCGCAGAAAAGCGTCGACTATTACCCTCCCATCATTACTGAAAAAATTGGCTATGGCACCGGCTGCAAAGAGTTCGCCGGATTTGCCAACCTGGTGCGGGTGACGATAGGAACGGCGCCATCTGCGGTTGAAAAGGACACCATCTGTTTGGTGGAGACAAACATCGACGACGCGACGGGCGAAACACTCGGCAACCTCATCGAGAGGCTGACTGATGCGGGAGCAAAGGACGTGACAGTGCTGACGGGCACCGGCAAAAAGGGCAGGCCGGCGCACCTCGTGAGGGTTATATGCGATAACCAGCTACAGAACGCAGTGCTTGACGTGCTGTTTAGCGAGACCGGGACGCTTGGAGCCCGCGTCCAGCAGGTGGAAAGAGTCGTGCTTCCGCGCACAATATTGACCGTGCCGGTGAAAATAGCCGGCAGCACGTTTCAGGTGCACGTCAAGGTCGTCAAGGACGCGGCAGGCAACGTAAAAGGGGCCAAGCCTGAGTTTGAGGACATCAAGATAATCTCAACACGGTGCAACATGCCTGCCCGGCGTGTGGCCGAGCTTGTAAGCGTGCAGGTGGCGAAAAAGACTGGTGCGATATGACAGACTTTGAAAGGCTTGCGGGGTGGTTTTTGCAAAACGGTAAGCGGGCGCTGGTGGCGCTTTCCGGCGGGGTTGACAGCGCGGTCGTCGCGCTGGCCGCCAAAAAGGCACTCGGCAATAACGCCATCGCGATCACGGCAGACTACAAGACACTTGCAGGAGAGGAGCTCGATAGCGCAAGGCAGGTCGCAAGAGAGATAGGAATCTGCCACATGGTAATCGAGTACGACGAGCTTGAGAACTCGGACTTTGTGAAAAACGACGGGGCGCGCTGCTACCACTGCCGGACAGAACTTGGCCAGCACCTTGCAAAGGAGGCTACAAAATTCAACATCGAACTGATGGTCGACGGAACGCACATCGACGACTTGTCCGATTACCGTCCAGGGATACGCGCTCTCAGAGAAAACGGTGTGCGCAGTCCAATGGCGGAGCTTGGCATCAGCAAGGCCGGTGTACGGCAGATAGCGAAGGACTTTCATCTTTCAGTTCATGACAGGCCGTCAAACGCATGCCTCGCCTCGAGAATACCTGCAGGGATGGAGGTTACTTATGGAAAGCTCCGCCGGATAGAGGGCGCCGAGATTGCAGTTAAGTCGATTTTCGGCGTGAGGCAGGTGCGCGTGCGCGACCACGGCGAGATAGCCAGGATAGAGGTCGGCAGGGACGAGCTGCACCGGGTTTTTGACGCAGACAAGCTAACACTCGTCGACGCAAAGCTGAAGGAGCTCGGGTTCAAATTTGTCACAGTGGACGCGGCCGGCTACAAGCAGGGCAGGCTTGAGATGGTTGAACATGGTTGAGCGGATATACCTTGACAGCGCGGCGTCAACGCCCGTCGCCGACGAGGTCATACAGGAAATGCTGCCTTATCTGAAGCAGCAGTTCGGCAACCCGTCGTCCATCCACTCGTTTGGCCGGGAGACTACGCGCGCAATACAACAGGCGCGCAGGCGCGTCGCAGACCTTATCGGGGCAAAGCCGTCAGAGATAACGTTCACGTCTGGAGGCACGGAGGCCGACAACCTTGCAGTCAAGGGCGCCGCAGAGTACGCCAAAAGCGCGCTGGGCAAACGTCATGTCATAACAAGTTACATAGAGCATGATGCCGTGCTTGAGCCCTGCCGCGACCTTGAGAGACTAGGTTATAATGTCAACTACCTGCCGGTGACGGCCCAAGGCTCGGTCAGGCCTGAAGACCTCAAGGGGGCCCTGACAAAGAATACCGCGCTTGTAAGCGTCATGCACGCAAACAACGAGGTAGGTACAATACAGCCGGTAAAGGAGCTGTGCAGGATTGCGCATAAGGCAGGTGCGCTTTTCCACACGGACGCCGTGCAGGCCGCAGGCAAGATCCCTGTCGACGCCAAGGACCTCGCCGTCGATCTCCTGTCGATGTCGTCGCACAAGATAAACGGGCCGAAAGGGGCCGGCGCGCTTTACATTCGCCATGGCCTTGACATAATGCCGCTGATACACGGAGGCGGGCAGGAATCGGAGCTCCGCTCGGGGACCGAGAACGTGCCCGGCATAGTGGGCTTTGGCAAGGCGTGCGAGCTTGCCGCAAAGAATCTTGCCGCATATCAAAAGCATGTATCGGAGCTTCGCGATTACCTTATAGGCAAAGTGTCGCAGGAGATAGCCCACAGCAGGCTCAACGGCTCTACAATCAGCAGGCTGCCGGCAAACGCGCACTTTACGTTCTTTGGCGTGAACGGCGAGGACCTGATTATAAAGCTGGACGAAAACGACATCGCCGCTTCGACGGGCTCGGCGTGCTCCGTCAAGAAGCAAAAGCCCTCTCACGTACTGAAGGCTATGGGCTTTTCGTACGAGGAAATAACCGGCTCGCTCAGGCTGACGCTCTCTATGCAGAACACGAAAGAAGAAATAGACAGGACGGTCGCGGTCCTGTCAAGCATCGTGCGGGAGCTGCGGGCGCTTTCACCCTTCAAGTCAAAGTACACCTGAAAATCTTTTTATGCCAATTCTGGCCGGCTCTTGTACATGGCTAAATCATCTGTTCCAAAGGTAGGCCAGAAGGCACCCGACTTTGAACTCCCAGACGCTGACATGAAGACGCACAAACTCAGCGATTACCGGGGTAAAAAGATCGTCCTAGCCTTCTTTCCGGCGGCAGAGTCGCCGGTTTGCACCGCAGAGATGTGCATGCTTCGCGACTCGATGGACGAGCTGCGCGACTACGGGGCGCAGGTGCTCGGCATTTCCATCGACGGCCCGTTTTCAAACAAGTTCTTTACCGTAAACCGACACCTCAACTTCCCGGTGCTCTCAGACTATGACCGCAAGGTCATCAGCAAGTACGGCATAGTCATGAAGAACCTTGCGTCGCTCAAGGACTACAACGCTGCGAAGAGATCGGTGTTCATACTGGACGGGCATGGCAAGGTCCGCTACAGGTGGGTGTCAGACAACCCGCTTGTAGAACCCAACTATGCGGAAATAAAGGAGTTCCTGAAAAACAACTAGCGCCTTTCACAATTCTTTATGTAGAAAGGAGGCCCAACAAAGAGGCTTGCCGTGCCGCTTGCGACAGTACTGGTTGCTTCGCTTGGCATGATTGCAGCAAGCGCCGCGGCGGAAAATAGCACGCTGCTGATGGCCTCGACCGCGCTGGTCGTGCTCTCATCGATAGGCATGGGGATAATATCGGCAATATACCTTGCGAAAATAGTAGAAGGATGGCTAGCGAAAACTACTCTATAACTGCAAGCACGTCATTTCTTGAAACGCTCGCGCCCTGCTTGACCTTTATTTCCTTCAGGTGGCCGTCCTTGTGCGCCTTTACTGCAACTTGCATCTTCATCGACTCCAGAACAACTATTACGTCGCCCTTCTTGACATCAGTCCCGGGTTCTGCCGCGATGTTTACCACCCTGCCGGGGATCTGGCTTGCCAGGTTTCTGTCACCGCCGCCGGTTCCGCCAAGCGCCGACGCCTTTTCCAGGACTTCGGTGAGCTTTGAATGCTTTTTGACCGTGATGGGCTGGCCGTCGAGCATCATCCTTACTTCGGCGCTCCCAGAATGGAGCACCTTGGCGTGGTGGAACCTGTTATCCAGTATGAATTCAAACTCGCCCGTGCCCGACTTTAACAGCTTGAGCGTGTGGTTCTTGTTGCCGATGTTGACAAGTACCGAGCCGTCGTCAGCAGTCCTCAGAACCTCGCCCGTGAGCAGCTGCGCTAGCTCGCCGACTTTGAACTCCAACTAGATGCTCACCCTTGCCTGCTTCCACCTTGACGACTTGGCCGGCGCGCCCTTTTTCACAAGTTCAGAATGCAAGAGAGCCGCGGCCACCGCGGCCGACGCCTTTTCCTCCGCGCTCTTCTTGGCCTCGTCGTTCATCCTGTCAAACACCCTGAAGCGCTCGAGGTAGTCTGTCGAAAGCTCACCCTTGATGAAGTTCTTCTCTTCCATTATAGTCCTGTAAAGCGGGATGGTGGTGTTTATGCCCTCTATCACAAACTCGTCCAGCGCGTTCCGCATTCTTACGCGGGCTTCGTCAAAGTTGCTTCCCCACGTCAAGAGCTTTGCCACGAGCGAGTCATAAAAGCCAGAGACGGTGCATCCGGGATACAGGTATGTGTCAACCCTGACTCCGGGGCCGTAGGGGAGGTTGCAGTACGGGACGGGGCCGACTGACGGGGCAAAGTCGTAGAACGGGTCCTCGGCGTTTACTCTGCATTCTATGGCGCAGCCGTTCATCTTCAGGTCATCCTGGTTGAACGGAATTTCTTCTCCCTGGGCGACTCCTATTTGCAGTTTCACAAGGTCAATGCCCGTGACTAGTTCAGTAACGGGGTGCTCCACCTGAAGGCGGGAGTTTATCTCGATAAAGTAAAAGTTGCCTTCCGGGTCGCGTAGAAATTCTGCCGTCCCGGCGTTCAGGTAATCTACCGCAGCCGCTGCCCTTACAGCTATCTCGCCCATTTTTTCGCGCGTCTTTTGGTCCACCACCGGCGAGGGCGACATCTCTATCAGCTTCTGGTGGCGGCGCTGTATAGAGCATTCCCTCTCGAACAGGTGGCGGCCGTTACCGTGCGAGTCGCGTATTAACTGAAATTCAATGTGCCTTATCCTCTGTAGGTATTTTTCCACATAGAGCGCGGACTTGCCAAACGCCGCCTTTGACTCTGCCGACGCCATCTCGAACTCCTGCCTCAGTTGTTTTTCGTCGTTCGCAAGCCTGATGCCCCTGCCGCCTCCGCCAAACGCAGACTTTAGCAGTACGGGGTAACCTGCCTCGTGCGCGATGTCGGCCGCCTTTTCAACGTCGTTGATGACGCCATCGCTCCCCGGCACCGTAGAGACCTTGGCCTTTTTCATGACGGCCTTGCACTTCATCTTGTCGCCGGTCAGGTCCATCGCCTTGGCGGTGGGTCCGATGAATATCATGCCGTTCTTGTCGCACATTTCCGGAAAGTTCTCGTTCTCTGACAAGAAGCCGTAGCCGGGGTGGACAGCATCTGCACCTGCTGCCTTTGCTGTCTCGATTATCTTGGTCATGTTCAGGTAGCTTTGCGCCGGGGCCGCCGGGCCTATGTGATAGGCCTCGTCAGCCCTCTTTACATGGATGGCGCGCACATCTTCGTCAGAGTATATCGCAATAGACCTTATCCCGAGCTCCTTGCACGCCCTGATTACGCGGAGCGCTATCTCGCCCCTGTTTGCGATCAGGATGCTCGTGATTTTCTTGCCCATCTCGTTCCCTCACAGGTTGATGTTCCCGTGCTTTTTGTACGGCCTAGCTTCCTTCTTGGTCGCAAGCGCTTCAAGGCCGCGGATTATCATCGGCCGGGTCTCCATTGGGTCGATTACAAGATCGATAATGCCACGCTCTGCGGCAAGGTAGGGGTTTGCAAACTTGCCGCGGTACTCCTTGGCCAGCTTTTTCTTCAACGCCGGCGTGTCGGGCGCGCTTTTCAGCTCGCGCCTGTTGATGATCGTGATTGCAGCTTCTGGACCCAGCACCGCAATCTCGGCGCTTGGCCAAGCGTAGTTGATGTCTGCGCGCAGGTTCTTGCTCCCCATAGCTATGTACGCGCCGCCGTACGCCTTTCCCACTATGCACGTTATCTTTGGCACCGTCGCCTCGCAGTAGGCGAACAGCAGTTTGCTGCCATGTCTGATGATGCCGTTGTGCTCTTGGTCGGTCCCCGGCAGGTAGCCTGGAGTGTCCACAAGCGTCACAATCGATATGTTGAACGCGTCGCAGAACCTGATAAAGCGCGCCGCCTTGTTTGACGAGTTGATGTCAAGCGCGCCTGCAAGGTACATGGGCTGGTTTGCCACGATGCCCACCGTCCTGCCGCCCATCCTCGCAAATCCTACGAGCACGTTTTCCGCAAACAGCTCGTGGATCTCGAAAAAGTCGCCGTTGTCGACTATTGACTTGATTATCTCATTCATGTCGTACTGCTGATACGGATTTTCGGGCAGCATGTTTATCAGGTTGGGGTTGACCCTGTTCGGGTCGTCGTTTGTCTCCACGATCGCCGGCTCTTCTGCGTTGTTTTGCGGTACGAACGACAGCAGCTTCTTTATCTTGTCAAAGCAGTCGTACTCGTTCTTTGCGACAAAGTGCGCGACGCCGGACCTGCTGCCGTGCGCGCGTGCACCTCCCAACTCCTCAAACGACACGTCCTGGCTCAGGACCTCCTTGACCACCTCGGGGCCCGTGACGAACATCTGACCGATGTTCTCGACCATAACCACAAAGTCGGTCATCGCAGGCGAGTATACTGCTCCGCCTGCACACGGGCCGATGGTTGCAGTTATCTGCGGAATCACGCCTGAAGCCATAGTGTTTCTGAAAAAGATGTCGCCGTAGCCGTCAAGGCTGTTGACGCCTTCCTGGATTCTTGCCCCGCCCGAGTCGATGATGCCGACTATGGGGCACCCTACCTTCATGGCGTGGTCCATGACTTTTGTGATCTTTTTGCTGGTCATCTCGCCAAGCGAGCCGCCAAGCACGGTGAAATCATAGGCGAACACGAAAACCTGCCTGCCTGCCACGGTGCCAAAGCCCGTCACCGCGCCGTCGCCGTAGAATTTCTGGATGGTCGGGTCCTCGCCCCTATGGACTACGTACTTGTCAATCTCGACGAAACTCCCCTCGTCGAGCAATAGTGCAATCCTCTCCCGCGCAGTAAGCTTGCCTTTCTGGTGCTGGGCCTCGACGCGCTCGTCACCACCGCCACCCTCGGCAGACTTTTTCATCGATGCCAGCCGCTTTATTTTTTCTTCATGCATGGGAGTGTAGCTTATGCCGGCTGCAGGCTATATAAATTCATTACAGCATATAGATGATGATTTCTGAACGGTGTTTACTCACGCAGTCCCGCCCTTCCGCCCTGCGCGCGGCGAAACACGTTCATGCCCAAGTTGTAGTTTTCGTACATTGACTCCAGCGCTTCAACCTCGAGCTTCAGCATGGCAATCTTGCCCCTGTTTGCCTCTGAGTTCTTTTCAAGTTCTGCCATCTTGGCCCTCTTTTCGGCCAAGAGCTGTCCCACGTTGTGCTCGTACTCGCTAGACATCTGCCAAGGCTACCGCCCTTTTACATTTTAACTTTTGCCATCTTGGCCAGGAATGCACCTTGATAGTTCTTGTAGGCGTCCTCGTCTGTCATGCACTGCTCGCAGATGCACATCTGCGACACGATTGCGCGGTTGCAGTCTGCCTCAAAACTGCACGAGGCGCAGCCGGCGTTCTTGCCGCAGATGAAGCACTTCAATTCGATCACTACCGGCGTTTCCGGCTCTGTAGACTCGCATTTTACGTGCTTTATCGCCTTTGCGGTCCTCGACCATAGCGCATAATCGCCCTGCGGGATCTCTTTGCCGCACACCAAGCACTTGCCCTTGTATTTTACGAGCAGTCTTATCCAGTGCTCGCTCACTTTTTTGCCCCCTTTGCACGCTCTATCTCTTTTGCCAGCGACTCGCCCACGGACGCGTCATTAAAGTTGGCTATCGCAAACTCCGCCGGGTTTATTTTCTCCTTTATCATTTCTCTGACAAGATGCGGCAGGACAAGCCAGCTGCAGGTCCTCTTCGAGACGTGCGTCGCCGGTCCGATGAACGACGCCAGCCTGCGGATGGTTTGGTACCTGGCAAACACGGGTCCCATGACGGGCCAGGGCATCGAGTACTGGCTGTAGCGTATGTCTAGGCCCCGCGATTTTTCATAGAGGCCGTGGGCCAGCATGGGAGTCACGTAGCGCAACAGACTCCAGTGCCTGCGCCTGCCTACTCTGCCCACAACCACGTCTGCCTTGGAAAGCACGTCGAGCATGCCTGCAAGGCTGTCGCCTGTGTGCGACGACACTATGGTTGAAAATAGCGCGCCTATCATGTCCTTTCTTCGCGATTCCGGGTTAATGCCTTCATACCGTGGGTCGGGGAACGACGCGTCGGCCATCATAAGGAACTGGACCGCCTGCTCCTTGCCTGACGCAGCAAAGTATCCGTTTATCGCGTCTTGGATGTCTATCTCGATGACATCCCTGTTTGAGACCGTGGCGTACCCTGCCGCGCGTGACTGGGCGCCGTTGAGGAGCGTCCTGATGTCGCCCCTGCTGTTGTTGACTATGGCCGCCTTGTCGCCGGGGCCAAGCTTCTTACCTTCGCTTGCAAGCACATGCTCCAGGAACATCAGGAGCAGTCTCGGCGGAACAGGCGCAAACTCGACAGTCTTGCAGGCCTTTGCGAGCTCTTTTATCTTGGCCGACTTTTCGTTTGCCGCCATTATCACCGGCACGGTCGGCTCTTTCATCATGTCTACGAGCAGGTCAAGCCCGCCCGAGTCTTCCCTGCCCGATATGCCGTCGACCTCATCGAGGAAGAGCAGGCTCTTGACGCCAAAGATGCTGACGTTGTTCATAACCGGCGCTATTCGCGCATGAATGCTTTCCCTGTTCCGTGTGTCGCTTGCGTTCATTTCGACAAGGTCGAAATCAAACTGCCTGGCAAGCGCGTGGATCAGAGTTGTCTTGCCGATGCCCGGCGGTCCCAGCAGCAGGAGGGGCTTGGTTCCTGACACCCACTTTTCAAGCCACTTTAACACTGCAAGGCGCGCGTCTTCGTTTCCCACCATCTGCTCCACCATCTTGGGCCTGTAGACTTCGGACCACATCAAGGCTGGGGCCATTTACTTTACCGCCGCTTCTATCTTGCTCTGGAACTCGGCAAAGGGGGCGCGCCGGACAAACTCGTTGTACCAGTGCTGGTTGTAGTGACACACGGTCAGAAACAGAAATTCAAGGAATTGCCTGAGATCGAACTTCTCGGGGAGCATGTCAAGGGCCATCCTTGCCTCGTCCAAGTACAGCTCGCTCTTTCGCATAGTTAGTTCGAAACCTCTCTTCACATCTCCCGTGTTTATGGCAAAGTAAAGGGGCCACGACGGTATCTTGACCGCGCTGTTCTTGAGCGCGTCCTCTATTTCGTTGCCGCACCCGACGCACTCGCCGGCCTTGGCCATACCTAGGTGGAATATGTCGCTCAGCGGGCGGCGATTTAGCGCCATGTTCCTTCCAGCCGTGCCCATAACTGCCCTGTATTTCTTGTAGCATTCATTCATGTTCTCGTCGTTTATTGATGCAGGATTCATCTTTAATTTCACGTCGGTGTACTGGCCGATCCTCGCGTCCTTGAACCCTGCCTCAAACGCCTTCAAAACTCCATCTCCGCCCTGCGCTATTTTCTGGCGCGCAATCGCAAGTATGTAGGGGCACATGAACTTGTAGTCCTCCAAGTATTCTAGGTCTTCGTCGCGGTCTACAATCCTGTCCATCGGCTCTGAAAGATCGATGGCGATGATGTGGCCGTCAATGACTGCGTCGCGCTTTTCCTGCGAGTCTGCGTCGCCAAAATACTGTACCGAGGCGTCGTAAAGCGCGTTAAAGACGGGGAACGTCATCTTGACAAAGTTGGAGTTTAAGATGCGCATCACCCTGTCCTGCAGCACCTCGGGGCTTGATAGGCGCGCCTTTATGCCCGGAAGAGCCGACGACTCGGGCACAAGCTCTGCAGAACCCACCTCGTCGGCAAACTTTTGCACAGTGAGGGCGGGACTCGGGTCGGAATCCATTGCGTGATGGAGCGCTGCGACAAAGCGCTTGGCAAAGGCCCCGGATTCTTGTTCCGTTTTTTCTTTATAGTGGTTGAACTGCTTGTACCCCTTGCTCCTGAGCAGGCCCTGCTTCATTATCTCCTTGCCAGCCTGCGTGCCCAGAAGAGACTCCTTTGAGAAAATAGATTCGTCCTTGCCGCTCATGCAGGAAATTGCTGCCAGCTGTAGTTATTTAACTATTCAGACAGACCTGAGGTCTGCCTTCGGGTTCTGGATTATTGCAAGCACGTGCTCGCGCAAATCTTTTTGCTCCATCACGCCCCGGTAGCCAAGGGTCAATATCGAGCTGTTGTTGCGCACCCCGCGCATCCTCATGCAAAGGTGCTCGCCTTCTGCTATCACCATCGCGCCCTTGACACCCATCCGCATCAGCTCATCTGCTACCTCCTTTGTCAGTCGCTCCTGTATCTGTAGCCTGCGCGAGTATTTTTCCACGAGCCTGACCAGCTTGGATATGCCAAACACCCTGCCTGTCGGCACGTAGGCGATGTGTATCTTGCCAAAGAACGGCAGCATGTGATGCTCGCACATGCTATAGAACTGGATATCTCTTGCGATTACGACATCGGTCTCGTCGGAAAACGTAACGTCAAGCTCGGCGTCCATGTGGTAACCGCCGAATATCTCCTCGTACATGCTGGCCATGCGGTCGGGCGTTCCTATCAGGCCTTCCCTGTCGGGGTTCTCGCCAAGCTCTATCAATAACTGTCGTACAAGCTTGGCTATCTTTCTCTTGTTGAGTCCTTTTTCCTTCATCTGCTTGCTATCTTGCTCCTATTAGCTTGTGAAGCTGGGGCACGACGCGAACTTGCTCATAGAGCGGGTAGACTGCGTCGTAAAACGCAAAAAGCCTATCCAACAATGGCTCATCTATTCCATAGCTCGGCTGTATTATAAATCCTGCTATGTTTTTCCGGCTGATGTTTGAAAACACCTTTCCTGCAAGGTCCGCAAGCTCTTCCTGGTCGCTCGAGTTCGTGACGACCACTTTGATGTAGGGCTTTTTGCCTGCGGCAACTGCTATCTTCAGGCATTCCAACTCGTTTTTCAAAAGCGTCGGATAGTTATTGTCATCAACCGCCCTTGCGTCTCTCAGCTTGAACTCGACCTTGCATATGTCTATGTATGGCAATACCCTAGCGAACTTACCTGCGTCAAAGCACGCCGACTCTAGGTACGTCTTGACCCCCATTGACTTGGCAAACTTGGCAAGTTCTATTACTGCGTCAGCCTGCGCAAGCGGTTCGCCCCCTGTGAAATTCACCTTATACGTGTTTGGTTGCAGCTCACCTGCAATCATTTTCTTTACTTCATCGATAGAAATGTCGTTGCCGCTGTCCATCGGTATTGCGTAAGGCGTGTCGCACCAGTGGCATTTCAGCGGGCAGCCGGCTAGCCTAACAAACAACGTCTTGGTGCCGGCGAGGACGCCCTCGCCCTCGATGCTTGTAAAGATTTCGCTAAGCCTTACCCTGCCTGGGGACCTTTTACGCTGCATAGCGCGTCCTGTCATCTATTTGAGCACCCTTAAATGCCGCCTTCCTATTTATACACGATTCGCACTGCCCACAATGAACATACTGCCTATTTTTCCTGACACCGTTTGAATAGCAGCTCCACGTGGAAAACAGCCTGCCGTCGAGGATTTTGTGGCCCGCCTTCAGGAGTGCCTGTTTGTCCAGCCCGCCTGCCGCCGGCGATATGACCTGAACACTCTGCCTTTTTCCCGCACCTATGCTGTCGGCGTCTGCAAGGTTGAGCGCCTCCTCCATTGCCCTTGCAAATTCGGGCCGGCAGTCAGCGTAATGTGGGACGTCGTCTAGGTGCGCGCCGTACGCCACCTTAACCGCGCCGATGCTCAGAGCCCACGCGCCGGCTATTGAGATAAAGATGGCGTTTCTTGCGGGGACCACCAAGCTCTGCTCGAATTCTGTCGATAGTTTCTTGCTCTCGTCTGTGAGCACGTTTGTCGAGCCATAGAGCGACTTCATGAAAGCAATGTCGACAAGTTTGTGCTCCGCCTTCAGGATTCTTGCAAAGCGCCTGGCAGCGTCTATTTCGCGCCTTGCGCGCTGGCCGTACGCAAAAGTTATCATGTAGATGTCGTGGTTCTGGGCAAGCACCGCAGCGTAGCAGATGGAATCAAGTCCTCCGCTTGCGATGCACACGACACTTGGCATGCTGCAGGTTGCGCAGGGGGCCTATTCTATCTTGTGTATTTCTCGATTGTCCACCAGTGCTTTGGAATACTTGCTTACGAGCTTTTCCCTGTCGCCCATCTTCCAGTCCGCAAAGTCAAAGCCCGGAGCGACCGTGCACCCTGCAAGCGAGTACGAGCGGGGCCTTGCGACCGACGCGGCAAACCAGCACCCTGCCTTGACCTGCGCCTGCGGGGTTTGACCTTTACACCTGCCGAGCGTTATCGTTTCCAGCCTGCCCCTGTCAATGACGTGCAGTACAAGCGAGCTCCCTGCGTACAAGTGCCACAGCTCGTCTGACTTTATCCGGTGGAATGCTGATAGCTGTCCGGACCTGAGCAAGTAATAGATGGCAGTAGAGGCGCTCCTAGTTCCCAAAAACCCCGGCGCCGACACATCTATCTCGGAGCGAAAAGTTTCTCGGAAATAGCCGCCCTCAGGGTATTTTGCAGGCCCGAGCTATTTCACCCAGTCTTCCGCTTTCAACCAGATGACAATGTGCGCGGGGTTTGAAAAACATTAATGGAGGTGCGGCGCGCTTGTCACCCTGTGATTATAGGGCTCATAGGCAAGGCAAACGTCGGCAAATCGACGTTTTTCAACGCCGCGACAGAGCTCGCCGCGCCCTCCGGAAACTACCCCTTCACCACTATTGAGCCAAACGTCGGCGTGGCGTATGCAAGGGTAAAGTGCGCCTGCCGCGAGTTTGGCGTGCAGGACAACCCGGTGCACTCGATATGCATCGACGGCAACAGGTTCATACCGGTAAAACTCATCGACGTTGCGGGCCTCGTGCCAGGCGCGCACGCGGGCAAGGGGCTTGGTAACAAATTCCTCGACGACGCGAGGCAGGCCGACGTCCTCATACATGTAGTGGACGCGTCCGGCTCGACAGATAGCACAGGCAAGTCAGTGCCTGCCGGGACTGCCGACCCGATGTTTGACCTCAAGTTTGTCGAAGAGGAGTTCGACCTCTGGATGGCTGGCATAGTGTCAAGGGACTGGAGCAAGACATCGCGGGAGGCCGAGAGCCAGGGGCAGAAGCTCGAGCAGATGCTTGCCAAGAGGCTGTCAGGGCTTGCAATAGCGGAGCATCACGTTTCGGGGGCTATACACGAGTCGGAGCTTGGCTCCAAGAAGCCCACGCTATGGACCGACGACGACATATTGCACTTTTGCAAGGTTCTACGGGCACGGGCTAAGCCATTCATTGTAGCCGCAAACAAGGCCGATCTGCCAGCTGCCGAGGCCAACATCGAAAGGATGAGGCAGGCAGGCATGGCGGTGGTCCCGTGCGCATCTGAGGCCGAGTCGATGCTGAAAAAGGCGTCCAAGAAAGGCATACTGCACTACCTGCCGGGCGACAACTCGTTTGTGGTCAAACCAAGCATGCCACTGAACGAGCAGCAGAAAAAGGCCCTAGACCTTGTCAAGGGGCTGATGGAAAAGTACGGCTCGACGGGCGTACAGGAGGCCATAAACGCCGCCTGCTTTGGGCTGCTGCATCTTGTGGTGGTATACCCCGTTGAAGACGAAGTTAAGCTTGCAGACAAGAAGGGCAACGTGCTTCCGGACGTCAGGCTCCTGCCAGAGGGCTCGACTGCAAAATACCTGGCGGCAACAGTGCACGCCGACCTTGCCAAGGGATTCCTGTACGCAATAGACGCCCGAACAAAGCAGAGGATAGGTGGGGACCACAAGCTAAAAGGCGGGAATGTGATAAAGATAGTCTCGGCGGCGAGCAGGGGATAGCGATGCTGTGCCTCGGGATAGAGAGCACGGCGCACACGTTTGGGTGCGCCGTTGTGGATGAAAAAGGCAAGATACTGTCAGACGCAAGGGCGGTGTACAGGGCCCCGGAAGGAAAGGGCATTCACCCCCGGGAGGCCTCGAGACACCACACCGAGGCCTCGCATTATGTTTTGAAGGAGGCGCTTGAGCAGGCCGGCGCAAGCATGAAGGACATCGACATGGTGGGGTATTCGGCGGGGCCGGGCCTAGGTCCCTGCCTGCGCGTGGGCGCAGTCGTCGCCCGCACAGTCGCCGGCTATTACAAAAAGCCGCTGGTGCCCGTCAACCACGCAATCGGCCACATCGAGCTTGGCACAGTGCTGACGAGTTCTTCAGACCCACTCGTGCTGCTAGTGTCAGGCGGCCACACAATGATACTTGTATTCCTTGAAAAAAGGTGGCGGGTCTTTGGCGAGACACTTGACATAACCATAGGGCAGCTCCTGGACCAGTTTGGGAGGGCGATGGGCTTTGCGTCGCCATGCGGCGGCAGGATAGAGCAACTCGCTTTAGAATCGTCCGGAGAATACCTGCACCTGCCGTACGTGGTCAAGGGCAATGATGTTTCGTTTTCCGGCATGCTGACTGCCGCGATAAAACTCGCCTCGACCAGAGGAGTGGCCGACGTATGCTACTCGCTGCAAGAAACCTCGTTTGCCATGCTCGCCGAGGTTGTAGAACGAGCACTGTCATTCACCGGCAAGAAGGAGATGATGATAGTAGGCGGCGTGTCTGCAAACGGGCGCCTTGCACAGATGCTTGAAATGGCCTGTGAGCGCCAGCAGAGCAGGTTCTTTGCCTGCCCGATAAAATACGCCGGCGACAACGGTGCCCAGATAGCCTGGAGCGCGATGATGGACTATCGGAAAACGAAAAAGGCGGTGAAAATACCAGACGCGTTCGTGACCCAGTCATGGAGACTTGACAGCGTGGACGTCGCGTGGCGCTAGCCCTTTTGCTGTCTCATCTGCTTTTCCCATTTGCCGCTTGAAAACACGCCGAACTTGTACGTCTTGCCGTCAGTGATGGCGACGAACTTCTTCACCAAAAAGCCCTCCGCCCTGAACGACGATATGCTGCCAAGTGGTATGTCGAGGACCACGGCGCCTTCCTTCTTTGACAGGGTCGCCATCCTGCCCTCCGTTTTCTGGAAGACGAGCCTCCTGTCGGTGAGGATTAGGATGCCGCTTCTCAGGTTGTCCTCAGCGCAGTCCTCGGTGTTGATGACATGTTCGCCGGGCTCGGGCCTGAAACTCACGTTTTTATCTCGACTGGAGTGGCTATATTACTATTGCAGCTCGTCAGGCGCGGGGCCGAGGCCGACATCTACCTGACGGAATGGCGCGGCAAGAAGGCCGTTGCAAAGGTACGGGCGCCCAAGCCCTACCGTCACGAGGCGCTTGACAGCGCTGTGCGCCGGCAGAGGACCGTCCATGAAGCAGGCTTTATGTCAGCAGCAAAGGTGGCCGGCATCAGCGCGCCGTTCGTGCATTTCGTTGACCCCGAAAAGGCAGAGATAGTCATGGAGTTCGTGAAGGGCAAGCAGGCCAAAGACGTGCTTGACGCGCGGCTGTGCCTGCAGATGGGGCGCTACGCCGCGCTCTTGCACGCAGGGCACATCGTACACGGCGACTTGACGACTTCGAATTTCATAGTCGATGGCAGGCAGCTAGTGCTTCTGGACTTTGGGCTCGCCTACTACTCGGAGCGGATGGAGGATATGGCAGTCGATGTCAGGCTGATAAAGGAGGTTTTCACCGGCGCCCACGTCAGGCTCGAGGGCGCGTTTTCAGGCTTTGTCAGGGGCTACGAGAGCATCGCGGGCAAGAAAAAGACCGCCAAGGTGCTTGCAAACGTCCGGGAGATAGAGCAGCGCGGGCGCTACGCAAGAGTCGAGTGACGCTTTTATTGTCGCCGGCTGTAGAGCCGGCAGTGCGCCAAGTAGCATTTGCAAGCACGAACCAGAACAAGTACCGGGAAGTCCAGTCGATACTTACCTTGCATGGCATCGAAATTGAATTTGTGCGAGTCGAGCTCGTGGAAATCCAGTCAGATTCGCTTGAAGCTATTGCAAAAGAAAAAGCCAGAAGCGCCTTTGCGCAGGTGTCAAAACCTGTCATTGTGGAGGACGACGGCCTGTTTGTAAGCGCGCTTGGCGGCTTTCCGGGGCAGTACTCGTCGTACGTGTTCAAGACCATTGGCAACGCAGGCATACTGCGCCTGCTCTCAAACAAACAAGACAGGTCGGCGTCTTTCATGTCGCTCATAGCGTTCTACGACGGCAACGATGTAGTCATTTTTGAAGGCAGGGTCGCCGGCAGGATTTCAGAGCAGGAGGCAAGTGGCGGGTGGGGCTACGACCCCATCTTTGTCCCTGACGACGCAGACCTGACCTATGCGGAATTGCAAAACAAGGACGACTATTCGCACAGGAGGAGAGCGCTTGATCGGTTCGCAGAATGGTACCTACGGCTCTAAGTACTCTTTTATCCACCTGTCGACCCGGCGCTCTTTGTTCTGCAAGACAATAATCCTGGAAACGGCGCTCTCGTCCATTACCTCGAAAGCCGGTATCTTGGTGCAGAGCCTGCCCGCGTAGTCTCGGACCTCGTCCATCTCAAGCATGTCGTTGTGCTTGAGCCTCTCTGCAGACATGCCGATGTGCATGTATGATTTCAGCTCGATAAAGTGTGGGTTACCTTCGGCCATCATCTGAGCAAACTCATCGACGAAATCGTGGCCGTCGTTGTACCCCCGGATAAGCGTCATACGCAGTACGGTTCTTGTGTTTACAGTGGCAAGGAACCGCAGCGACTCCCACCAGCGCTCCCAAGCGTTTCTGTGCAGAGGGCGGTTTATCGCGTGGAACATTTTCTTGTTTGACGCATTGGTGGAAAGGTAGAACTGGGTGGGCAGAGCGTCTTCGTCAGCGAGCCTTTTCAGCATCGCCGGCTCCTGCCCGTTTGTCACAAGGAATATCGACTTGGTCGCCTTCAAGGTCTTCAAATACTTTACAAGTTGCGGGAGCTTCGGGTACATCGTTGGTTCGCCCGAGAGCGAGATGGCGTAGTGCGCTGGCAGGAGCGACTCGTCCAGCTTTCCCTTGTTGTTCCTGGCGCTGCCGTAAAACCCATTGATCAGCTTCTTTCGCTCTTTCAATAGTTGCTTCACTATGACGTCGGGCTCGTCCACCAGCTCGGCCGGCATTTTTAGAGTGTCGTAGAACTCGGCCGGCCTCCAGCAGTATACGCACCTGTTCTCGCAATTCATTGCAGCCGGCGTCATCTCCATGCACCTGTGCGTCGATATTCCGTAGAACTTGTGCTTGTAGCAGCTGCCCTCGTTTGCAAACGATTTTTTCGTCCAGTGGCATAGTTCCACTGCCGAGTGGTTGTAGACGCCGTACTTGGCTTTTTTCAGCTTGGCCTGCACCTGCGGCGTTATCTGTATGAGGTCTCCGGCTACATGCGAGACGTACTCATCAGAGCAGCTCATCTTTCTTCAAAGCGGCCCAAAACAGATTTAAGTTTTGCACATCTCGTCATAAAACATGGCAATCGACACGGGCAGGATAATGAAGGTGGGGCTCGAGCTTGCGGGATGGAAAAAAATCCCGGCAGACAGCGCCGTCCACGTCAAGGGCGACAACATTGAAAAGGTACTGATAGCAGTGGACGTGGGGACCGCCGAGCTGTTGCTCGCAAAGAGCCTCGGGTGCGACGCGGTGATAGCGCACCACCCGATAGGCGTTGCAAAAATAAATTTTTTCAAAGTCTTTGGACGGCACGTAGACTATATGGTCGAGCAGGGCGTGCCAAGGGCGGTTGCAAAAAAGGCAGTCGAGAAGCTTGCTGAGCGCGTGGAGACTCGGTCACACGCAGACATTTACGACGATGTGGTGGGCGCTGCCAGAATAATGAATATACCCCTTGTCAACATTCACCAGCCCTGCGATGAGTACATGCGCCAAGTTATTCTGAGCAAGATCAAGGCGGGAAAAACAGAGCGTGTATATGATATAGTCAGGTCTGTCGGCGACATACCCGAGTTCCGTCGTGCAGCAACGACCGTGCGCGTATGCTATGGGAGCGAAAAGAGCCGGGCCGGCCACTGGGTGCTTGTCATAGCTGCAGGCACCAACGGCGGCCATTCAATAGCCAAGACGTACTTTGAGCATGGCGTTGATACCGTCATCTATTTACATGTTGACCCTAGCGACCTTGCCAAGATGAAGGAAGAGAAATTGAAGGGTAACCTAGTGGTGCTGGGGCACCTTGCAGGAGACTCGGTAGGACTCAACGGGCTTGCAGACAAACTCGAAGACCTTGGCGTCGAGACCGTAAGAATGGGGCTCCTGTCCGGGAAGTGAGTCTTTTCTACCCGCGTTGCTCTAGCTAATGTATTTCTACGCTTTCTCAAAGCCAGCTAAGCTTGAGTGAAAGATCCGGAAACGAGAGCGAGTAAGAGAAGCAGAAAGAAAAAAAGAAAGAGGGAAGATGACGTGTGTTAGACAGGATTCACAGTCAATGTAGCAGAGTCACTCTTTCCTGATGCCGTCGCCTTTACCGTTACAATTGTCTGTTCGCTTACTGCTGCAGCGGTGAAAGTGGTGTCTTCAGCGCTTGATGTTGGAGAGACGCTTCCTCCAGCTGTCGGGTCCACTGTCCATGCGAAGGTCGTTGACACCTCATTTGAGTACACGTCATATGCATTTGCTTCTAGGTCTACCGTCCCACCGACTGTAACGCTTGCCGCAGATGCTGTCACATCCACGCTGTGTATTGCTGCTGGAGAGACGATGAACGAGTTGCTGGTGCCCTTCTTTGCAGTATCAACAGAGTCTGCTGCAGTCATAGTCACATCATTCTTTGCGTTGAACAAAGTGGCCACTAATGTGAACTGGCCGTTGTCGCTGGACACGAAGGTGTGCGTGACCGGTTTGAATTCAGGAGCCTTGTTGCTTGGGGCGGGGCTGTTGCCGTCATTGGTGCTCACCGTTACCGTGCCAGTGTAGTCGGTCTTGATATTTCCAAACCCGTTTACCGCTGTAACAGTAAAGGAGAATTCATTTCCTGCAACCTGGTTTCCGATAGTGCTGATAGCAGAGTGGTGCAACTCATTCTTGTCTCCTCCACTTGGCGGTAACGTCGCTGTCAACTCTACGTCTCCTATCATAGCATGAAGCCTTGTTTTTCCGCCAAACTTTCCTGCTTGATGGGCAACAAACGTCCACAGTGCACTGTGAGTTTCTGAAGGAATCAGATACCCTCTGAGAATCAAACGTTCATTGCCCGACTTTCCATGGATATCTGTGGTTGTAATCTTGCCCGACTTTACCTTGGTCTGTGCATCGATGGCATAGGAGTTATCGCCAATATCCAACTCTCCGCCAAGGTCTGCTCTTATATGGTTGCCCTCAATTCTAATCAAGCAAGCCAAGACTTGCAAGATGAAAGATTGTTACAGAAAAGAAATGGTGAGCAGCGGGAGGGACTCTTGCGCTGTTAAACATGCACAATCTAACGATTATATAATGTGGTCAACGCACATGCAGATGCGGCCTTCGTAGTATAGCCTGGTCAGTATAGGCGGCTGTGGACTATTTTTAGGCAGAAACCGCTTGAGGAGGGTTCAAATCCCTCCGAAGGCCCCATCCTGATTTCAGTAAACCTTGCGGTAGTCTTTGCGAAAAATGAAAAAAAGGGAAAAAGCGTCTTACCTTACATCTTCTTTGGTAAGAAGCTGAACTTGCTGTATCTTGTTGTGGCTACGATTATGCCGACGATTGCGACTGCAAGGACTATTGCCGCGATTGTGCCGAACTCCGGTACAAGGAATGTACCAACGATGTCGATCTGCGCGCTGCCTTCCTCAAAGTCGATTGTCAGTGTCCTGACGTCTTCGCCAAAGTCATCATCCACGATTGTCTCCAGCTCGTCCACGAATACGATGTAGTCGAGGTCATCGCCATTCGTGTCTGCAGAGTCAAACACTTCCCTTGGCAACTGCAGCATCAATTGGCCCGCATCGTTTGCAGTGATGGTTGCAGTGACTGTTGCAGTATCAGAATCGCCAGTTAGGCTCCTGAGAGAGCCGCCAGTTATCTGGTATAGGATGCTGTGTTCAAACTCGCCGTCGATCACGAGCGTTGCTGTTCTCCATCCTGGGGTTACGTCAATGGCTGTAAAGTCGAATGTCGTGCTTTTGGTTACTCCGTCATAGGTGAAGTCCACCTTCCATTCGCCGCTAACTTTTGCGACCTGACTAGAGCCTCCAATCTTGAATGTGAAACTGTACGATCCATCTGCTGCAGGCATGATTGTTGGCTCTTGCGTATAGAGCGTGCCTTGCGGATTCCATACTTGGATCACTCCAGGTTGGCCGGTTGGTGTCCCTCCGACGTTTCCGGAGACGGTGATGTCTTCGCCTGTAACGTATGCGTCTTTGTCTGTCGTTATGGTGAACCCTGTCTGCGCATAGGCAGTGCCTAGTGTGCCTACAGATGCCACCGACGCCAGCAATAGTGCCATTAGTGCGTACGCTTTATACTCCATTATCCCTTATGCACACCTACCACGCTATATTTCCGTTACTATTTATCTTTTTTGTGAAGAAACTCTAACCTTCAATATCGTTCCAGTCGAACCATCACAAGATCATTCGTCACTTTTCCCAACAAAATCTGGTTTTGGATAAAATATTGACAATATTTATATATGCTATTTTTTCATCAAATGATTTGACTTTGATGTTTTGTGTCGAGCAAAAGCTATTGTGTTTTAAGGAGGCGCCATCCTGTGTCTGAGAAAAAAGTAGTCAAGATAACGAACCACTCGTATCAGCCCAAGCACCAGATCATTCCAAAGGTGGAGGCCGAAGCAGTGCTGAAAAAGTACAACGCCAAACCCGGCCAGTTGCCGTACATACTGATGAGCGACAAAGGAATAGAGGATCTTGACGTCCGGCCCGGCGACATCATCAAGATCACGAGAAAGAGCCCGACTGCGGGTGAAAGTGTATATTACCGCTACGTGGTGGAAGGCTGAGAGCTTTGATAGAGAATTCTATCGAGATGTGGCCCATTATCAATGACATTTTGCGCAGGGAAGGTGTTGCAAGGCAGCACCTGAACTCGTACAACGAGTTCATGGAGCGCGGGCTCCAGAGCATCATCGACGAAGTTGGCGAGATAGAGATCGAAACCGCCGAGTACCCTTACAAGATAAAGCTCGGCAAAGTCAAGCTGCAGCAGCCAAGGATAATGGAGCTTGACGGCTCTATCACGCACGTCGCGCCGATGGAAGGCAGACTGCGCAACCTTACATACGCTTCTCCGATAATGCTTGAATGCTCTGTAGTTGAGGACGGCAAAATTCTGGAATCCCGTTTCATCCACATCGGCGACATGCCGGTTATGGTCAAGTCAAACACGTGCATCCTGCACAACCTGCCGGAATCAAAGCTGGTAGAGTTTGGCGAGGACCCACGCGACCCGGGCGGATACTTTGTAATCAACGGGTCAGAGCGCGTAATTGTCGGCCTCGAAGACTTGTCATACAACAAGATAATCGTCGACACGGAAGAGACGACCGGGACTATGCTGTACAAGGCTAAGGTGTACTCGTCTATAGTCGGCTACCGCGCAAAGCTCGAGCTCATTATGCGCCCCGATGGCTCGATAGTTACCAAGATACCTGGTTCGCCCGTCGACATACCGCTCATTACGCTTATCCGCGCGCTTGGGCTGGAAGCGGACAAGGACATCGCAGATTCCGTTTCGCTCAACCAGATAATTCAGGACGAGCTGGAGCCGTCGTTTGAAAAGGCTGGCGATGTGGTCACGAGCCGCGACGCAATCGTCTACATCTCAAAGAGGATTGCGCCGGGCATGCTTGAAGAGTTCCAGATAAAGAGGGCAGAGACCCTGCTCGACTGGGGGCTTCTGCCACACATCGGTAAGAACCCGGAGAACAGACACGAAAAGGCCCTGTTCCTGGGCGAGGCCGCAAGTAAACTCATAGAATTAAAGCTAGGTTGGATAGAACCCGACGACAAGGACCATTACGGCAACAAGGTCATAAAGTTCGCAGGCCAGATGCTCGCAGACCTGTTCAGGACGGCGTTCCGCAACCTGATACGCGACATGAAATACCAGCTGGAGCGTTCCGGGCAAAAGAGAGGCATCAACGCAGTCGCAGCAGCTGTCCGGCCCGGCATCGTTTCTGACAAGCTGAACAACGCCATAGCAACGGGCAACTGGGGCCGGGGCAGGGTCGGAGTAACGCAACTGCTTGACAGGACAAACTACATGTCCACCATCAGCCACCTGCGCAGGATACAGTCGCCTCTGAGCAGGAGCCAGCCGAACTTTGAGGCCCGCGATCTTCACGCGACACACTTTGGCAGAATATGCCCGGCAGAGACCCCTGAAGGCTCCAATTGCGGACTTGTAAAGAACCTGGCGCTTTCTGCCATAATCTCTGTCAACGTGCCCTCGGCCGAGGTCACAGAAAAGCTGTACGAGCTTGGAGTCCAGAACGTGGACGAGGCAAACGACAAGCTGCGCGCAAACGGCACAAGGGTGTTCGTCGACGGAAGGCTCATTGGCTACGCGGACAAGGGGGAGAACCTTGCAGAGACTCTCAGGAGCATGAGGCGCACCGGCAAGATCCATCCACACGTCGGCATATTCCTCTACAGCTCGCAGAACGAGAAGGCTACAAAGAGGCTGTACATAAGCTGCAACGCGGGTAGGGTCATGCGCCCGCTCGTGGTCCTGAAGGACGACAGGCCCCTGGTGACCCTTGAAACGATAGAGAAAGTCTCGAAAAAGTTCCTGTCATGGATGGACATGCTCTACATGGGCGTCATCGAGCTCGTAGACGCAAACGAAGAGGAGAACTCGTACGTCGCAATCGATCCAAAGAAGATAGACGGCCACACGCATCTAGAGATATTCCCATCAGCGATACTTGGCGTCGGCGCTTCTATAATCCCATACCCTGAGCACAACCAGTCGCCAAGGAACACGTACGAGAGCGCTATGGCAAAGCAGTCCCTTGGCTTTTCAACGCCATTAATGAATGCAAGCACCTACGTGCGCCAGCACTTCATGCTCTACCCGCAGACACCTGTCGTTTCCACAAAGGCGATAAACCTGCTCGGGCTCGACGACAGGCCTACGGGCCAGAACTGCGTCGTTGCAGTGCTCCCGTTTGAGGGCTACAACATAGAGGACGCCGTCGTCTTCAACAAGTCCTCCGTCGACCGCGGGCTCGGCAGGACGTTTTTTTACAGAATCTACGAGGCCGAAGCGAAACAGTATCCAGGCGGCATGAAGGACACGTTCGAGGTGCCGCAGGCAGATGCCAACATCCGGGGCTACCGCGGAGAAAAGTCGTACCGCCTGCTTGAAGCAGACGGCGCAATCATGGACGAAGCTGTGGTGAACGGCGGTGACATTTTGATCGGTAGGACGTCTCCACCAAGGTTCATGGAGGAGTACAAGGAATTTGAAGTAAAAGGCCCGTACAGACGCGACACCTCGGTCGGCGTCAGGCCGTCAGAGAACGGTGTCGTCGACACCGTCATCATCACGCAATCCGTGGAGGGAGGCAAGATGTACAAGATCCGTGTGCGCGACATGCGCATCCCGGAAATCGGCGACAAGTTCGCCTCAAGGCACGGCCAGAAAGGAGTCGTGGGTATGCTAGTCAACCAAGAGGACGTGCCGTACACGGAAGACGGTCTAGTGCCTGATGTCATGATCAACCCACACGCCTTCCCGTCAAGGATGACCGTTGGCATGTTCATGGAGTCGCTTGGCGGCAAGGCCGCGTCGCTCCGGGGCAAAATAGTCGACGGCTCTGCATTCCTAGGCGAGAAACTTGACGACATCAAGGGCGCGATGGAGCAGTACGGATTCAAATATACAGGCAAGGAGGTAATGTACGATGGCAGGACCGGCAAGCGCTTCCCAGCAGATGTCTACGTCGGTGTTGTTTATTATCAAAAGCTGCACCACATGGTCGCAGACAAGATCCACAGCCGCGCACGCGGACAAGTGCAAATGTTGACGAAGCAGCCGACGGAAGGCAGGGCCCGAGGTGGCGGCCTCAGGTTCGGCGAGATGGAGCGCGACTGCCTCATTGCCTACGGCGCGTCCATGATGCTCAAGGACCGCCTGCTCGAAGAGTCTGACAAGGCGGAGGTCAACGTTTGCGAACGCTGCGGCCTGCTTGCATACTACGACGTCAAGCAGCGCAGGTACGTGTGCAGGGTCTGCGGAGAGAAGGCCAAGATATCGTCCGTAGTTATCGCATATGCATTCAAGCTGCTCCTGCAGGAGATGATGAGCCTCAACGTCGCTCCCCGGCTGATAACCAAGGAGAAGGTGTAAGGGGGAATTTCGATGATGGAAGAATCTGCAAAGATCCTCGGTGGGATAAAGTTCAGCGTCTGGTCGCCGACCGAAGTCCGCAAGTTCTCAGTCGCCGAAGTCACGGCGCCGGAGACGTACGACGAGGACGGCATGCCGGTGCAGGGCGGTCTCATGGACAACCGCCTTGGCACGCTTGAACCGGGCCAAAAATGCGCGACGTGCGGCAACACGTCTGCCAAGTGCCCCGGCCACTTTGGCCACATCGAGCTGGCAGAGCCGGTGCTGCACATCGCCTTTGTTGACGACGTGCACAAGCTACTGCTGACGACTTGCAGGTCGTGCAACAGGATAAAGCTTGACCCTGAAAACCTTGCCGGCCACAAGGCAATCAGAGACAGCAAAGCGCCCTATGCCGTGATCACGCTTGAAAACATCCGCGAAGAGATCATCGAGAAGGCAAAAAAGGTTAAGACCTGCCCACACTGCGGCAAAGAGCAATACGATCTCATATTCACAAAGCCCACGATATTCGTCGAGAGGACCGAGGCCGGCGAGAACCGCCTCCTGCCAATAACAATCCGCGAGCGCCTGAGTCACGTGCCGGACGACGACCTTACGCTCTTGGGCTACGACCCGTCGACTGCAAGGCCCGAGTGGTTCGTGCTGCAGGTGCTGCCGGTACCGCCGGTCACTGTAAGGCCGTCCATCATTCTTGAAACGGGCATCAGATCCGAAGACGACCTGACCCATAAACTCGTGGACATCATACGCGTCAACCAGCGCCTGAAGGAGAGCAAGGAGGCAGGGACGCCGCCGCTCATCGTGCAGGACCTCGTCGACCTTCTGCAGTACCATGTGACGACGTACTTTGACAACGAGGTGTCGGGCATTCCTCAGGCCCACCACAGGTCGGGCAGGCCGCTCAAGACCCTGACGCAGAGGCTGAAGGGGAAGGAAGGCCGCTTCCGCGGCTCGCTGTCGGGCAAGCGCGTCGACTTTTCCAGCAGGACGGTCATTTCGCCGGACCCCAACCTTGCCATATCCAACGTGGGCGTTCCGACCGACGTCGCCAAAAAGCTGACAATTCCGGAGACCGTGTTGCAGTGGAACCTTGAAAGGCTTAAGGGGCTCGTGACAAACGGGCCCAACAACTACCCAGGCGCCAACTATATTATCAGGCCGGACGGCGTCAAGATAAGGTTGGACTATGTCACGGACAGAAAGACCATCGCCGATTCTCTGGCGCCCGGCTATGTAGTAGAGCGCCACCTCTTTGACGGCGACATCGTGATCTTTAACCGCCAGCCGTCGCTCCACAGGATGTCTATAATGGCACACTCTGTAGTCGTCCTGCCGTACAGGACGTTCCGCTTGCACCCGGCAGTCTGCCCGCCATACAACGCAGACTTTGACGGAGACGAGATGAATCTGCACGTCCCGCAGAGCGAAGAGGCAAGGGCGGAAGCCACGCTCCTCATGCGCGTCCAGGACCAGATCATATCTCCTAGGTACGGCGGCCCCATAATCGGCGGCATACGCGACTTTATCACCGGTGCCTTCATGCTGACGCGTGACGAAACGGTCCTTACTAGGGACGAGTTTGCAAACCTTGCGCTCATCGGCGACTACAAGGGCCCGCTCCCAGAGCCGTCGGTGACAAAGGACGGGATGAAGCTTTACAGCGGCAGGCAACTCTTCTCGCTGTTTCTACCCAAGGACTTTAACTTTGTCATCACAAGCAAGTGGAACAAGGCGTCAAAAGGCGAGGGCAAGGACGTCGTGATAAAGAACGGCCAGCTCATTTCCGGCGTAATCGATAAGGCGTCCATAGGAGCGGAAGAGCCGGACTCCGTACTGCACAGGATAGCCAAAGACTACGGCACCGACGCCGCGCGCAAGTTCCTCGACTCGATACTGATAATGCTAAAGACGTACATTACGCACCGTGGCTTTACCTACGGCTACTCGGACCTCTGGCTCTCGCCGGAGACGAGGCAGGAGATATCTGACGTCATCCAAAAGACCTATGACAAGGTCA
The DNA here is from genome assembly GCF_036397675.1 of Nitrososphaera sp. Classification (GTDB taxonomy): domain Archaea; phylum Thermoproteota; class Nitrososphaeria; order Nitrososphaerales; family Nitrososphaeraceae; genus Nitrososphaera. Next base: position 101,686 of record NZ_DASWIL010000027.1, read on the forward strand.
AGGAATTCATCCAACAGTACAACGACGGCACACTGCCGCTGACAAGGGGTCTGTCCGCGGAGGAGGCTCTGGAGCTCTATGTTGTCAACGAGCTGTCGCGCGCACGCGACCGCGCCGGAAGGACAGCAGACAGGGCGTTTCCAGACGACAACTCGGGAATCATCATGGCCTCGACAGGCGCCAGAGGTTCAACACTGAACATCGGGCAGATGACAGCAGCGCTTGGTCAGCAGTCCATACGCGGCAAGCGCATACAGAAAGGCTACCGCAACCGCGCGCTCCCGCATTACATTCACAACGAGGCAAACCCTGACGCAAAGGGATTTGTCAAGTCCAACTACCGCGACGGCCTGAGCGTGCTAGAGTTCTTCTTCCACGCCATGGGCGGCAGGGAAGGCCTTGTAGATACCGCAGTCAGGACTCAGCAGTCCGGCTACATGCAGAGGAGGCTCATCAACGCGCTAGAGCACCTGAAGATCGAATACGACCAGACGGTCAGGGACCCGCACGGCAACATCGTCCAATACCTGTACGGCGAGGACGGCATAGACCCGGCAAAAAGCGACCACGGCGAGGCAGTTAACATCTCTAGGCTGATTGAAGCCGAAGCGATAGTGGACGAAGGACGCAAGGCTACCGAAGACGCCATCAAGAAGCTAGTCGACGAGCACGGCACAAGACTCAACCCGAGGATGCGCGCCGGCCTCGAAAAGGCGCTGCTCGAGAACAAGCTCAGCAAGGAAGGCGTCGAAAAGGTCATGAAGAAGGTGCTAGACCTGGTGGACAGGGCGCTTGCAGAGCCGGGAGAGGCAATAGGCGTCGTGACCGCGCAGTCGATAGGCGAGCCCGGCACGCAGATGACGCTCAGGACGTTCCACTTTGCCGGAGTAAAAGAGCGCAACGTCACCCTCGGCCTTCCAAGGCTCATCGAGCTTGTGGACGCAAGGAAAAAGCCCGTGACGCCGACGATGGACATCTACCTGGACCAGGAGCATCGCGCGTCACGCGAAAAGGCCCTTGAGGTTGCACGTGACATACTGTTCACGCAGGTGGGCGACCTCATAGACAAGTCGGAGACAGACTACGAGGGCGTGCTGACGTTCCACTTTTCCGAGGCCAAGCTTGCCGAGCGCGGGTGCACGCTTGAAGAGGCAAACGCCGCGCTTGAAGGTGCCAAGAAGAAGTACGAGGTCAAGATGAGCGAGAGCAAGCGCTTCATCAAGGTGACGGTGCCCGACGCGCCCGACGCGCAGACGCTGCTTACGCTCAAGAACAAGCTCCTCAACACGCGCGTAAAGGGCGTGCCTGACATCGAGCGCGTCACCATAGTCAAGCAGGACGAGGAATGGGTCATCCAGACGGCCGGCTCCAACCTTGCAAAAGTCGTAATCGTGGACGGCGTGGACACTTCGCGCATCACCACGAACAATGTCTATGAGATATGGCAGACGCTGGGCATAGAGGCCGCAAGGACTGCACTCGTCAAGGAGGTAACGAACACACTTGAAGAACAGGGCCTCGAGGTCGACGTGCGCCACATCATGCTCGTTGCAGACCTGATGACGTCAAAGGGCTATTTGCAGCAGATAGGCAGGCACGGCATCGCCGGCACAAAGACGTCGGTGCTCGCGCGCGCCGCGTTCGAGATCACCGTTCCGACGATAGCAAGGGCGGCGCTTGAAGGACAGATAGAAACGCTAAAGGGTGTCACAGAAAACGTTATAGTAGGCGCCACAGTACCCGTCGGCACCGGAATGGTTGACTTGTACATGAAGGTCAAGGAAGGGAAGAAAGAAGAATGAAATCGCTTGAAAAACTCGTAAAAGACGCCGTGGCGGCAGACAATTACAAGAGCGGAACAAAGCAGGTCCTGCAGGCGGCCAAGAGCTCGAAACTGATAGTTCTGTCAAAGTCATTGAACGCTGCGGACAGGGCAAAACTCGACGAGCACGCCAGGTCCACAAATGTCGCTATCTGTGAATTCGACGGCAACTCGGTGCAACTTGGCAAGCTGTGCAACAAGCCTTTCAGGGTCACGGCAATAGCCATCCAGAGTGGGACGGACGCGCAAATCAAAGCCGTCATGGATGAAAGGGGCGCGTAAATCCAGGATTTTCTCGAGGCGCCAGACTTAAATTGGACATCTTGGTCATGCATTTTCTGTTGTCGTCAAGGCCGTACGCCAGAGGGACGCTGTGATGACGGAGATCAAGCTGACTTCTGACGAACTGAAACTAATATCACTTTTCTCGAGCGTGACTTCCGCAACCGCCCGGGATTGCATAGTCGACGAAAAGATGGACCGCGTAATTTTCGTCGTAAACAAGGGTCAGATGGGCCTTGCGATAGGCAAGGGCGGCGTCACCATAAAGCAGCTGCAGAGTGTCGTCGGGCGCAAGGTCGAGCTTGTAGAGTTTTCAGACAGCCCTGCAGAGTTTATCCGCAACATGCTTGGGGGCGACATTGTGAGCGACGTGCGCATGAGCGAGCGGATGGACGGCAGCCAGCAGGCCATAGTGACAGTCGATCCTAGGAAAAAGGGCGCAGTAGTCGGCAGGGAAGGTCGCAACGCCGAGAAGGCCAGGCTCCTTGCAAAGCGATACTTCAATATAACCAATGTTTTGATTACAAGTCCGGAACAGCAGCTAACAAACAGGGTGAATATGGATGGGTAAATCTCCACTAGGGTTATTCGCCGGCGGCGTGCTCAGAAGCAAGAAGAGCCGCGGCAGATGGGCAGACAAGTATTACAAGAGGCGCATGCTCATGCTCGACAAGAAGGCAAACCCCCTCGAGGGCGCGCCGCAGGCAAGGGGCATAGTGCTAGAAAAGGTAGGAATAGAGTCAAAGCAGCCAAACTCTGCCGTGCGCAAGTGCGTCAGGGTGCAGCTGATTAAAAACGGTAAGTCGGTCACAGCCTTTCTCCCGAGGGACGGTGCCCTCAACTTTGTCGACGAGCACGACGAGGTCATGGTTGAAGGCATCGGCGGCTCGATGGGTGGCGCAATGGGCGACATCCCCGGCGTCAGGTGGCAGGTATTCAAAGTAAACGGCGTTTCGCTCATAGAGCTGGTTTACGGCAGAAAGGAGAAGCCGAGAAGATGAGCGGAAAAGAGCAGGTAAACATCATGTTGTTCAACAAGTGGGAGACGAAGGAAATCGGTATCACGGACCCCGGACTAAAGACAGTGATCTCGCTAAAGCCGGCCGTGATCCCTAATACCTTTGGCAGGCACGAGCACCAGAGGCTGAAAAAGGCCGAGGTCAACATTGTCGAGCGCCTTGCAAACAAGATGATGCACTTTGGCAAGAAATATGCCAAGAACACCGGCAGGATGGGCGGCAAAAAAGCGCGCGCGCTCAACATGGTCCGGACCGCTTTCGACATCATTCACCTTGAGACGGGCAAGAATCCCGTGGAACTTCTCGTTCGCGCTATAGAAAACTCGTCGCCAAACGAAGACACCACACGCATAGTGTACGGTGGCGTCGTCTACCACGTGTCAGTCGACGTCGCTCCGTTGCGCAGGATCGACCTCGCGCTGCGCTTCATAGCAGAAGGCGTCAAGGAATCGGCTTACCGCAACCCGCAGACAGTCGAAGAGGCGCTGGCTAAGGAGATAATCCTTGCATCGAACAACGACATGGCGAGCCACGCCGTCAAGAAAAAGAACGAGCAAGAAAGAATCGCGATGGCTTCAAGGTAAGCCTCCCTTTTCCTTTTCTGAAATCGCAATCATGGTTTAAATATAGTCAGGAATTAGGTAAGCCTAATTGTGCCGCCTGGCGGGCGGTCCGGTGGTTTGCGATGAGAAAAATTGCTTTGGCGTTGGCCTTGATGACTGCCCTTGCGGTGCTTGCACCTTCGGTTGCCTCCGCCCAGACGGAGGACGCCCGCGCCCTCATCATCATCGTCAACATGGAAAGGATAAGGGCACAACTTTTGCTAACACAGCAGCAAGTCGACGCCGACGATTCGGAAAGCGCCTTTGCCCATGCATTCATCTCACACACGACGATATTCCCTGCAGTCAAGCCACAACTGCAGACAGTCGATAGCCAAAAGTCGACTCAGCTGGAATCGGCTCTTACAGACCTGTCCCTAAAGATAAAGTCCGGCGGGCTGTCGGCGCAAGAAACGCACGCTGAAATACAGAGGATCGAAGGGATGGTAGATGGCATACTTGCTATGCCGGCGCTTGCCGCAGACAAGGGCATGGCATCGCAGGCAGTGGTGTTCCTGCTGCGAGACGCAGTCCAGTCATATGAGCTGTCCGAGTCTGGCGCAAACTCTGTAGACTATGAGAGCGCGCAGGGGTTGGTGCAGGTGGCAAAATCGAAATATCGAGACATATCAGACTTCGTCGACGCTAGGCGCAGCGAGGAGATAAACTCGTTCATTGCAGAGCTCGACACCATTCTGGAGCAGAAGGCACCCTTGCAGGACTTTTCCCGCCTTGTGCAGGCAATAGAGCGCGACCTTTCTGAAGAACTGACGGTCAGCTCGGGCGCAACTGGCGGCCAGCACACGCAGTACTTTGCGACAATACGTACGCTCTTGGCGCAGGTAGTTGACTCGGTTAAGGCCGGTGACTACCGCGCCGCGGACCAGGCCGCAATTACGGCGTACCTTGACAACTATGAGTACCTGGAAGCGCCAATAGAGAAGCACGACCCAGAGCTGATGGTCACGATTGAATTAGAGATGCGCGAGGAACTCCGCAAGATGATAAAGGCCGGAAATTCGCCTGCAGCCATTGAAAATTTCCTAGACGGCATACTTGTGAAACTGGATGACGCCGAGGCAATACTTGACAGCGACCCCGAGCTGCAGGGAACAAGCGGATCTGCGCAGGCGGGCTTTGCAGACATCGAAGGCCTAAGTCAGGGCTTTGACACCTACCAGGGCGAGCGCTTGGAAAGGGGCGAGGCGGAAGACGCGGCCAAGGCCGCAGTTCGGGCTGACATAGACCAGATAAGGATCAAGCTGGACGAGACCCTGCGCCTGTACCAAGAGGGCAACAAAGACGGAGCACTGCTCACAGCGCGTTCCGCGTACCTGGACAGCTATGAAAATGTGGAGCTTCCGCTGAGACCAATCGATCCAGACTTTACGCTTGACATGGAAATCAAGTTTGCAGAACTTCGTAACCTGATGCAGGCAGGCGCGCCGTACGAGCAGGTGCTTGCGAAAACCGCCGAGATAAAGAACGGCCTTGACGAGTCAGAGCGCCTCGTATCCGGGACCGGCATAGTTGCTCCAACCATAGCCTTTTCCACGTCGTTTTCAATTATATTCCGCGAAGGACTGGAATCCGCGCTCATAATAGGCGCCATCCTCACCTACCTTGAGGCGTCGAGGAACGAGCGATTCAAGAAGCACGTCTATTACGGCATAGTCCTTGCGTTTGCCGGCACCGCCGCGACCTGGTTTGCCGCCGAATACATCATCGAGATCTCTGGCGCAGGCCGGGAGCTGATAGAGGCCATAGCCGGCATCTCTGCGGTCGCCGTGCTGTTCTGGGTCAGCTTCTGGATACTGAACAAGGTCGAGACCAAAAAGTGGATCGAGTTTGTCAAGGCCAAGGTGTGGAAGGCAACTACCACCGGGAGCGTCATGGTGTTTGTCATGCTCTCCTTCTTTACGGTCTACCGGGAAGGCTTTGAAACGGTGCTGTTCTACCAGGCCATGCTCTCGTTTGCAAAATACATGGAGTGGTACGTGGCGGCAGGCCTCATCTCGGGGCTTGCCGTCATAGTGGCGACCACGTTTCTGGTCCGCAAACTAGGCAGGAAACTTCCGCTGCGCGTGCTTTTCGGGCTCACGATGGGCATTGGCGCCTACATGTCAATCGCGTTCATGGGCAACGCCATCCGGGAGTTCCAGGAGGTCGGATACATACAGACGACGCACCTTATCGGAACGGTCCCAAGACTTGACATCAATCTGGCAACCATGACAGGCATCCACCCGACGCTGGAGACAATAATCGCGCAGGTGGTGCTCCTCGCCGTGTACCTGGCAGGGTCGATGTACGTGCTTGTGCTGAAGCCGAGGCGCCAGAGAATGGTAGAGTCCGCGAGGAAGTCCCGTGCGGACCTTGTGAGCAAGCAGGCCGACATCGATGTCGAAGACCACTAGCCCTTAAAAGCGTGAAAGGCGTATAGCCCGTAATGCAGGTAAGGAGCAAGCCCACGTTTGAGACGGTCCTTGTCATGCAGGGCGGGGGATCGCTTGGCGCCTACGAGTGCGGCGTTTACAAGGGGCTTGAAAAACGTGGCATAAAATTTGATATCGTTTCTGGCACGTCTATCGGCGCAATAAACGCCGGAATTATCGCAGGCTCCAAGAGCGACCAGCCTGCAAAGGACTTGGAAGACTTTTGGCTGCACATATCGGAAAGCATGACGCCAGCTGCGCTTTCGGACATGTTTCGCAGCATGACCGCCGCGACCTTTAGCGCGCTCTGGGGCAACGCAAACATGTTCCAGCCGCTCTGGAATCCAATGATTCTGCCGGCCAGCATGCCCTACCTATACGATCTCGGCCCGCTCAAAAAGACGCTTGCACAATACGTCGATTTTTCCAGACTATCGCCGGGCAACAGGCCGCGGCTGATAGTCACGTCGATCGACGTCAAGACGAGCGAGTCGGTGGTATTTGACAGCCAAGCGCAGCACATATCTGCAGACCACCTTGCTGGGTGCGCCGGCTTTCCGTTCTACGGCATTGCCTGGACGAAGGTAGATGGGCGTTACCTGTGGGACGGGAGCCTTATGAGCAACACGCCACTGAGGGAAGTCATTCATGCCTCGCCTAGTAACGACAAGCGCGTCTACATCGTCAACCTGTTCCCGTCGCGGCAGGACAAGCTGCCTGAGAACCTGCTCGATTCGCTCCACCGGGCGCGGGACATCATGTACAGCGATAAGACAGACCACAACATCAGGATGTCAAAGATAATCAAGCGCCACCTGAAGCTCTTGAACGAGATGCACGACATGCTTTCGAACGCCGAGCTAAACGGCGAGATGAAGGGCAGGTTACTGAAACTTGAAAAAGAATACCACAAGGTTGCCACTGTCAGGGGCGCGATAATAGAAGAGGTGGTAAAGATAGAACGCAAGGAAGACGTGCACTTTATGTTCGAAGACGCCGACTTTTCTGCCACGACGATCAAGAAGCTGATAAAACAGGGCGAGGAGGACGCAGAGCGGGCGCTTGGCGGGGCGCCCTAGTTCTTTATTGCACCCATCCTACCTGCGCGGTAATCCTCGATTGCCTGCTGTATCTCTTCAGGAGCATTCATGACAAACGGGCCGTACCTTGCGACCGGCTCGTTCAGCGGGACACCGCCAATCAAAAGAACGTCCATCGCAGTATTTGCAGCCATGGACACGCTGTCGCCGTCCCTGCCAAACACCACCACCTGACCCCTGCCTGCTTCCTTCCCACCAAACGCTCCTTGGCCTTCTACAACGTAGGCAAACACGTTATGATCGGATGGCACTGCCTGCTCGAACTTTGCGCCCTGCTTTAGCGTGACATGCAGGTACATTATCGGGGTTCTGGTGTCGATGACCGCTTTTGCGCCAAGCGATTCACCGGCTATGACGCGCACCTCGACGCTATCGTTCTGGGCGACCGGTATCATTGACGATGGCACCTCCTGATATCTTGGCTGCATCATCTTGTCGCGCCTTGGCAGGTTGACCCACAGCTGGAACCCGTGCAACTTGCCTCCAGCCTGTGCAAAGTCCTTTGCCGGCATCTCAGAATGCACGACGCCTGCGCCGGCGGTCATCCACTGAACGTCGCCGGGACCGAGCCGGCCTGCATGCCCACGCGAGTCCCTGTGCTCAAAACTGCCTTCAAGCAGGTAGGTGACAGTCTCAAAGCCCCTGTGCGGGTGGTCGGGTATCCCATGAAGCTCGCCTGGCGCAAAGTCCCTCGGACCCATCTCGTCGAGGAGTAGAAACGGGTCGAGCTCTCGCAGCGCTCCCGTGGGGAACGCCCTGTGCACCAGGACGCCTTCGCCCTCGAGCGTTTCCATACTGTTTACTATGCTTCTTGCCGATCTGTTCACGCAATAATGTGCCCGCCGGCGTATTTAAGGACAGTAGTAATAACTTACTAGCTCTGTTATTGGCACCTGACCTGATAAGCATGCGCTCACCTGATTTTCGCATTTTTCTGGCGAATATTGTGATATATTTTCAGCCGGAGTCTGAAAAAAAGAACGCTTATAAAAAAGGACTTGGCCTATACCAAGTCGAATATTGGCAAACACCTCTTTCAGGGTGCAGGCGCACAAGTTCAGCCAAGACAGCATACAGACAACCCTTGTATGTTCAAAGTGCGACGAGGTCTTTCAGAAAGAGTTCCCGCTTGACCTCGAAGGGCAGACGATAGAGTTCAAGTGCCCAGTGTGCGGCGCGCCCGGCGAAGCCGACCTTCCATACAAGAGCGCGGAGGAGCGCGAGGAGCTCGAAGAAGACTTTGAAGAGGCAGAAGAAGAGGACTCGGGCGAAGAGTTCGAGGAAGAATATTAGCCCTTTTTGAGCCTGCCAAGCTGCGCAAGCAACGCTGCCAACTGTATTTCTGGGTGCGCGCCCGAAGCAAGGCGGTAGTCGTACTCTGCCATAAGTGCGGCAAACTCGCCGGGGTTTTCAAGCTTTAAGTCGTACGCTTCCTGGTTTGCGTACTTTAGAAAATCAATCTCTGACATGCCGTACACCTGCGTCAGCTCCAGCAACTTTATCCGGGCGTCGTTGAACTTGCCGGCGAGCGCCAACTTCAATATTTCTCCGACCTTGGACCTGCCCGAAATCCCGATGGCAGCGTTCACGTTTGTCATGTTGACAGTGCCCATGCCAGCCGCGGCCTGCATCACGTTTATCGAGTGGCGCAGGTCGCCTCTCGTCGATTCGTATATTTGCTCGAGGGCCTTTTCTTCGAACTTTATCTTCTCCTTGCCGGATATCATCTTCAGATGCTCGATGACGTCTCCCTTTGGCAGGCGCGTGAACCTGAAAACGACGCACCTGCTCTGTATTGGACCAATGATCTGCGAAAGGTAGTTGCAAACTATGATAAAGCGCGTAGTCCGCGCGCTGTCTTCTATAATCCTGCGCAGCGCGGTCTGCGCCTCCTGCGTCATCTCGTCTGCCTCGTCGAGTATGATTATCTTGGGCTTGTCAAAATCCTTGTCAGTTGCCAGTTTCACTGATGCTGCGAATTCCTTGACGCGCTCGCGCACCATCTTTATCCCGCGCTCGTCAGACGCGTTCAGCTCGAGCGTGTTCTTGCGCCATTCGTCTCCAAGAATCTCCCTTGCGATGCAAAGCGCCGCCGTCGTCTTGCCGACGCCTGCAGGCCCGGAAAAGAGCATGTGCGGTATGTCTGGGCTTCTGACAAGGTTGGTGATGCCCGTTATGATGTCTTTCTGGTCGACTATCTCCTCAAGTTTCCTTGGGCGGTACTTTTCCGTCCACATGAGGCTGGCAAGGTCGCTCTTTTTTGACAAACGTCATTTTGACGACTGCCAACGAATTAATAGATTGCTGTCACGCTCAAAGCTAGCTCGAGCTAGCTGAGAGCTTAGCTAAAGCTGCCCTGAGAAAAGATATAACTGAATAATTGCCTTTACAATTTAACTGAAATGGCCGATGCTACTTCTGAGCCCAAGATACAAGCTATACAGGACATCTACCGCATCAACTACGTGAACGAGGAGGTGCGCATCTCTTACAAAAAGGACGTCAGGCTGACGGTCGGGAGCGTGGGAGTAGACGCCAAAGAAGGCGATATGTCTTCGATCCCGCGCTGGCTTGCCAAGATGCTCGAAAAAGAGGGCGCGGTAGAGATACAACAGAACGACACCGCGGCCCACATCTCGCGCACGCTGAACCGCGAGCGGATATCGAGGCCCCACGACCTGTCAGGCATCGACATCGACTTTTACGTCAGGGTGAACGACTACCTAGAAGGACTCAAGGACCGCGAGCGCGCCAGCCTCGTTGTGTCATTGAACACGTTCGTGGCGTCAAGGCTGGGCAAGATCGTGAAACTGGCGGGAGCGTCGCCGCTTTCTGGTGAGCTTGAAGGCAAGCTTGCGGCAGAAGAGCGCGAACTGTATCACGTTATCCACGACGCTTCCGTGAAATTCAAGAAGGGGGTGCTGAATTCTGACTGAGCAGCAGGCCACGACGGCGGCGTACGCGGACAAGCTGAAGGAATTCTTGCAGGCGTTCAGAGACAAGGACGGCAAATACCGATACTTTGATCGGATAAACGACATGATGGCGCAAAACACCCAGTCGCTTTCCGTCGACTATATCGACTTTGACACGTACAACCCAGACCTGGCCAAGATGCTCACACACAAGCCCGACGGGATGCTCGCCGCGTTCGACGAGGCCGCGCTCTCTATCTTGCGGGAGATCCACCCTGATTATGAGCAAGAAATCCGCGACAAGATAAGGGTTAGGATAGGCAACTACACGGTCTCCAAAGGGCTTCGCGACATAAACGCCGACCTCATCGATAAACTTGTGAGCGTGTCCGGCATGGTCGTCCGCTCGTCGGAGGTCAAGCCGCTTGCAAAGAAGGTGACGTACAAGTGCACTAACTGCGGCGCGCCCACCGAATCTATGCTTAAAGGACTCGTCATGAAAAAGCCCACGAAGTGCTCCGCATGCGGCGAGAAGGAGCTGGAGATGGACCCGGAGAACAGCATATTCGTCGATTTCCAGATGGTGCGCCTTCAGGAACTCCCAGAGGACCTGCCGGCCGGGCAGTTGCCGCACTATATGGAAGTCACCGTCATAGGCGACCTGGTGGACCAGTGCCGGCCCGGCGACAGGGTGATGCTAACCGGCATAGTCAGGATTGAAGCCGAGCAACTTGCACCGCAGGTCAAGACAAGCCTGTTCCGGCTCCGCATGGAAGGCAACAACATCGAGTACCTGGGGGGCAGGGCCGGGAGCAAGGACACCCGCTCAGTCGAGCGTGTCGCGATAAGCACGGAAGATGAAAGGCAGATCCGCACCATTGCGAGCAAGCCGGACGCCTACGAGAAGCTGGTCGCTTCTTTTGCGCCTCACATATACGGGCAGGAAGTGATAAAAGAATCCATTCTGCTTTTGATAGTAGGCTCTGTCACAAAGAAGTTAGGAGACGGCTCGGCGCGCAGGGGCGACATCAACGTTTTGCTTGTTGGAGACCCAGGAACTGCCAAATCCGAAATGCTGAAATTTGCTGCAAAAATCGCGCCGCGCGGGTTATACACTTCTGGCCGCGGCTCGACGGCCGCAGGCCTGACTGCCGCAGTCCTCCGCGACAAGTCTGGGATAATGATGCTTGAAGCAGGTGCAGTCGTGCTTGGCGATCAGGGTCTCGTCTGCATCGACGAATTTGACAAGATAAAGCCAGAGGATCGCTCGGCGCTCCACGAGGTCATGGAACAGCAGACCTGCTCGGTGGCAAAGGGCGGCATAGTCGCAACATTGAACGCGAGAACGTCCATACTCTCGGCAGCAAACCCGATGTACGGCAAGTACGACCCGTACAAGAACATCACCGAGAACGTGAACCTGCCGGTCCCGCTCCTGACCAGGTTCGACTTGATATTCATCGTTCGCGACATCCCAGAGAAGGACAGGGACAATCTGATTGCAAGCCACATACTGGAGATCCACAGGGATATCGAGCACGCCGCCAAGCCGGTCATAGAAATTGACCTGTTTTCAAAGTACCTGACCTTCGCCAAGAGGGGTGAGCCGGCGCTCACAACCGAGGCCATCGACATCATCCGCAGCTACTACATGGACATGAGAAAGGTCGATTCGGAGGGAATGATAACAGTCACGCCAAGGCAGCTTGAAGGCCTGGTGAGGCTTGCCACTGCCCGCGCCAGGCTATTGCTGAAGGAGAACGTGGACGCCGACGACGCCAACAGGGCGATATACCTTGTCGACCAGATGCTAAAGACAGCGGGAGTCGACGTCAACACGGGCAAGATGGACGTGGGTGTCTTGTACGGCAAGCCGCAGAGCGAGGTGAGCAAGCAAAAGCTATTCATGGAAGTGTTCAACGGTCTTTCGGGCACCGACAACAGTGAGGTTGAGGAAAAGAACTTGGTGGCAGAGCTTGCCAAGACGGGCCGGTTCTCCGAAGAAGAAGCCCGAGTTCAGATAAACAGGTTCTCCCGCGAAGGCAGGATATACGAGAGAAGGCCCGGCTTCTGGGCCAAGGCCTAGGCTTGCTTGTCTTTACAAAGGTGGCAGAAGCGCAGTCTGGCCTCGCCTTCAAGGAAGCATGCTGCAGGTCTAGTCGCTCTTTCCGGAATTGCAGGACGGGCAGGTAAAATGCGGCTTTATCCGCAAAGGCTCGTGGCTTGCCGGGACTGCCCGTAGCTGGGCCAGCCCGCAGCAAATAGCGCTCCAGCCCAACGCCAGCTCGACTGCGATAGCGCACGAGCTGACGCACCTTCTGCAGGGAAACGGCGTGCCGCACAGCGAAAAGGTCTGCGACATATGAGCAGTTTCCAGACTTGCTGCAGAAATGGTCGACGAGCAGCCATATTACATCCTGCGCCACAAAGAATCGGTGAGGCGGTTGTGCGTCCAGGCAATAGAGGTGCGCAGGACAGAAGTGCCTATGTCAAGTGGCTGTCAGGGCAGTTACGGCAATTAAGATAATACCGGGCGTATCTGATAACATCAAGGCCGCATGGAACAGGACATCACGGTTGGCGCCATACTATCAAGCCTTGGTTATGATTCGCTGTACCCGCCGCAGGAAAAGGCGATAACGGCAGGCATACTTGCAGGCAAGAGCGTGCTTGTCACGACGCCGACTGCAAGCGGCAAGACCCTGATAGCCATGATGGCAATCGCAAAGACATTGCAGAAGGGGCAAAAGGCCGTTTACCTGACGCCGCTTCGCGCCCTTGCGAGCGAAAAGGCGCAGGATCTGAAGGCGCTTGAGGGCATAGACCTTGGCACGGGCCACAAGCCGAAGGTGAGCGTGTCAACGGGCGATTACGACTCTGCGGGCAAGGAGCTTGCATTTTCCGACGTTATCGTGCTTACCAACGAAAAGATGGATACGCTGTTCCGCCACGGAGCAGAGTGGCTCGGCGACGTGGGGCTGTTCGTGTCAGACGAAGTGCACCTGCTGGGTGACAGGGAGCGGGGGCCGACGCTTGAAATGATGCTCACGCGCATCAGGAAGCTATATCCCGCTTCGCAGCTACTCGCGCTTTCAGCGACTGTCTCTAACGCCGACGAGATAGCCGACTGGCTCTCGTGCGGGCTCGTCGAGAGCAGCTGGCGTCCCACAAAGCTGGTCGAAGGCGTCTACGAGTACGGCTCGGTCAGGATGGGCGACAGCCGGACGTTTCGGGTGGAGCAGGGAGTCACACCCGCGGTAGATTTAGCAATCGACTCACTCGACGGGGGCGGGCAGGCGCTGATATTTGCAGAAACAAGAAAGCGCGCCGCGTCCCTGGCGGCAAAGGCGGCGGAGGGAGTGTACAAACGCCTCGACAAGGTTGCAAAGGAGCAGGCTGCAAAGGCGTCGGCAGAGATACTTGACAGGGGCGACGATGCAGAGCTCACGCGCACGCTAGCGCAGCTGGTGGCCAAGGGTGTTGCCTTCCACCATGCCGGCCTCGGGCCGTCGAGCAGGCAGATAGTGGAAGATTCGTTCAAGCAAGGCGTGGTGAAACTGCTGACTGCGACGCCGACCCTGGCAGCGGGCGTCAACCTTCCCGCAAGGCGCGTGGTTGTCGCAAGCATACTCCGCTACGACGCCGGCTACGGCGGCACCGTCCCGATAAGCGTCATGGAGTACAAGCAATTGTGCGGCCGGGCCGGCCGGCCCAAATACGACACTGCCGGCGAGGCCATAATAGTTGCCGAGTCGTCTGTCTCTGGAGACGAGCTTTACGACCACTACGTGCTCGGCACGCCAGAGCCCTTGAGGTCGCAGCTCGCAAGCGACAGGGCGGTGAGGTTCCACCTGCTTTCCACCATAGCATCGATGCCTGGGATGAAAAAGCCGGAGATAATGTCCGTGTTTGCAAGCACGCTCTTTGCCCGGCAGTTCCGCCGGGCCACGGTCGAGTTCAAGGTCGAGTCCGCGCTCGAATATTTAGAGCTGGAAGAGCTCGTCAAGAAAAAGAGCGACCGGTACGTCGCCACCGAGTTTGGCAAGAAAACCTCGCTCCTGTACGTCGACCCGCAGACTGCAGTCGCGTTCCGCGATGCGCTTGGCAAGATAGACAAGGGCCGGCGCAGGCACACTCTTGGCTTTATCCACCTGCTTACAACGAGCCCGGACTTTTATCCTGTGCTTTCGCTGCGCAAGAAGGACTATGACGAGGTCGGTCTCCTCTTGCAGGAAAGGCGGGACGAACTGCTGTACGAGGTGAGCGAGTACGACTGCTCGCGGAGCTTCTGGGCGCTCGCGGAATGGGTGGAGGAGACAGGCGATCGGCCTATGGGAGACAGACTGGGCGTCGAGCCGGGAGACATACACAGGATGGTCGAGACCGGCCAGTGGCTCGCGCATGCGATGTACGAGGTGGCCAAACTAACGGGTAGGGAAGACTTGCTTGCGGAACTTGCCGGAATGCGCACCCGCATACGCTACGGCATAAAGGAAGAGTTGATGCCGCTGGTCGCGCTCGAGGGCGTGGGCAGGGTGCGCGCAAGGGCGCTGTATCTGGCAGGCTTTGCCAGCGTTTCTGCGATAGCCAAGGCGCCGCAGGCAAAGCTGGCGTCGGTGCCCAAGATAGGAGCTGCCTTCGCAGAAAAACTAAAAGTGCAGCTTGAGGCAAGGAGGCAGGCGCAGTGACCGAAGGTTACGAAGTCCTCGCGTACGGGGTAGTCGTCTCTGCAATTTCGTTTCTTGCCGTGTATTTCCTGACGCCTGCGGCGATAAGGTCGCTTGTTGCAAGGGGGAGCGTGGTGCAGGACTACCACAAGCCCGGCAAGCCGCCGGTGCCCCGCCCCGGTGGGCCGGTGCTGATGGCAGGGATAGCGGCTGCCGAGCTAGTGCTCTTTGCGTTCACGATGAACTATGGTGTCCTTGCCATCCTTTCGGCAACTGCGATAGCGTTCGCGGTAGGTTACGTCGACGACAGGCGCGTCATGCCCGGCTGGTTCAAGCCGGCCGCGCTTTTGCTGGCTGCAATACCGATAATTGCGTTCAACGCGCACGGCAGCCACCTGAACCTGGTGTTCGGAAGCACCTTCATACCGCTGCTCTACATCCCGCTCATATTCGTGATAATGCCGGTCGCCGGCAACACGTTAAACTCCATCGACATCCTGAACGGCGTGGCAAGCGGCGTTTTGGCCATAGCATGCGTGCCGCTCCTTGCGGCAAGTGCGATATTTGGCAACATCTACGTGTTTCTTGCCGGCCTGCCGCTGCTCTTTGCCGCACTTGCGTTCTTCAAGTACCACAAGTACCCGAGCAGGATCTTCCCAGGCGACTCTGGCACGCTGCTCCTTGGAGCCATGTACGGCTCGCTGGCGATCGCAGGCAAGGCCGAGGTAATAGGCGTGGTCGCCCTCCTGCCTGCGGTCATAAACTCGTTTCTGTTCCTCTCAAGCGTCAAGCGCCTTGCCGAGCACAGGCAGGTCAAGGCCCGGCCTGTCGCAATCCTCGACGACTTTCGGCTCGCTGCATCGAAGGATAGGGCCGCCCCGGCGACGCTTGTCAGACTGATACTTGCAGACGGGCCGCTCTCGGAAGAAGCGGTGGCACAAAAGATATTCCGGCTTGCAATATTTTCCGCGTTGCTAGCCTTTGCTACAATTATCTTGCAGTACTATTTCCTGGTGGTGAGGTGAGTCTGGCACTAAAGCTCTTTATCACCGGAATGTGGGCCATGTTGCTTGCGATCGCCGCATTTCTCGTGCTGGTCGTGGCGCCCGTCGAAGGCATGAGGGGGGAGATCCCGAGGATATTCGTTTCATTGATCCAGGCGGTAATAGCCATCGCGGCGGTGGTGCTCTTTGTGTTTGCGCTCAGCCGCTTAAAGCGAGCCTACGTGAACAGAAAACTACCGTCAAACTAGAGCCGGAATTCATAACTATTAATATACACCTTAGCGGATGCCCAATTAGCACGTAAATACATGTTGGCAAAAACAGGCCTTGTGGTGGCGCTGGTGGTTGGTCTCGTTGGCGCAGGAGTGGTTGGCGATCTCCCTGCAAGCGCGCAGATGAACAACGAGAAGCAGGTCGTAAACCAATCAGGCAGCGGCTCCGGCAAAGGGATATTGATAAACGAGGTGGAGATGAATCCGCCGGGAAGGGACACCGGCAGAGAATGGGTCGAGCTGTACAACCCCACTTCATCCGGTATCATCATCGGCAACTTTGCCATCCAGACCTCATTTCAGCGGTCCACAATCACGATACCCGCCGACATCGTGATAGGGGCCGGCCAGTTTTACGTCGTCAAGGTTGAAGGCGAAAGGTTCGCAAACATCGTAGAGATGCTAGCGCTTGTCAACCCGGCTGGCGAGACGGTGGACAAGACCCCGTGGCTTCCAGACAAACTCAACGACGCCCTGACATGGCAGAGGATGCCCGACGGCTCCAGCACGTGGCGGTTTATTGCAGCAACCCCGGGCGGGCCAAACGACCCTGCCAGCTACCAAAAGGTCTCCGAGAGGAGCCTAGCCTCAGCCGGGACTTCAGCAGCGGTAGCGCCGAAGTGCCTCGGCTTGGCACTTTGCATCAAAGGCAAGGTGATCAGGATGGTGGACACCGACACGCTCTACGTCAAAGCCGGCAAGGAGACCTACAAGGTGGACCTCTCGCTTACAAAGGTCTCAAGGAGCGACAGAACCTACGAGAACGGCTCCACGATCACAAAGCGCCTTTGCCTTGGAAGCGACGTGCTGGTGGACCAGGACGACAGGTCGGTAAGGGGCAAGGGCAAGAACATAGTTGCCGTAGTCTATTGTTCGTCGCACAACCTCAACCAGGAGCTACTCGACAGCGGGTTTGTTGGCCTTAACTACCGGCAGTGCTTCGTAAGCGAGTTTGCCGGCCAGGGCTGGGCGATGCGACACGGTTGCAAGTGATATATTTTTCGCCAATTTTATGATAATTGCACTGTTCCATCACTCTTGGGTAATATTGAAACTGCCTAGAGAAATTGTTTGAAAACCTTATATCGTAACCTCCTTTAGAACGTGGCATGAAGCGTATAGAGGCAATAATCGCCAGTGAAAAGATAGACGCCGTCAACGAGGCGCTCAAGGGTGCAGGCGTAGGTGGCGCCACGATTCTCGACGCAAAGGGCAGGGGTAGGGGCGACAAGCCGCGCGTTGCAGGCGGCAGGGGAACCTCGTCACACGTGGCAGAGTTTTCGACTAGGGCTTGCGTTATCACCGTGGTTAACGACGGCGACGTTGACAAGATTGTCAAGGCCATAGTGGACGCCGCAAGCACGGGGGCGGCCGGCGACGGCAAAGTCTTCATCTCATCAGTCGGCGAGGCAGTCGACATCGGCTCCAAGAAGCGCAGCCAGACCAGCCTGGTCTGAGCCTACTTTTTAAAGAACTTTCTTGTCTCTCCCAGCGCAAGCACTTGCGCCGGCGCAATCTTGACAACCACCGGCAGTTCGCAGACCGCCCTGCCTATCGCAAGGCACTGCCTCTGGGGGAGCGTCCTCACTATAGACCGCACCGTGTCACTGTCTACAAGCGACACCCTTGATATCTTGTCAAGGTCAGAGTCGTTCGTAAAGTTGAAGAGGAATATGTTGTCCACCTGACGATAGATGCCGTCGCTGATTGCGTCGGGCTGGTTTGTCACAAACGTCGTGTAGACTCCAAAGTGCCTCATCCTCGTCACGATGTCCTCCCAGTACGTCTCCCTGATGTAGAGGTGGGCCTCCTCTGCGACTAGGAATATGGGCGGTATTGCTTTGCGTTCAAGCAGGTCGACTATCTTGCTAATGACGAGCTCGACAGTCATGCGCCTGACAGTTCCAGATACTTCGCCCATGTTGATTATCATAGCCGCCCCGTGGCCTTTCATAGCCTCCTCGAACTTGAAGCCGCCGGCGTCGGCGAAAAGCCGTGACGACTGGATTACGTGGTATCTCGACACGAGCGCGTCGCGCACGAGCTCGTTTATGTTCCACGTGTTCACGGCGTTGCCTATCGCCTCTATGTTGAGCGTACGCTTGTTTTCAAGCCAGTCCCAGATCCGGAAAAACTCGCGCATTGATGCTGTGGGCATGTCAAGAGCGTTTTTCAACATCCCGGCCACCGCGGCTTTGCCGCAATAGTCAAGCGAAAACTGCAGCGCCTTGCCGGGCTCGAGCACCGTCACCCTGTCATGCACCGGCGACGGCGTGCCGTCGCGGTTCCACCGCAGGCCGCCGTACTCGTTGTTCAGATCAAAAACGACCACGAACGCGCCGTGCTGCACGAGCGTCTTGACCAGCAGCTTCGACAAGTGAGATTTTCCTGACTCTTTCTTGCCGGTTATTATCGTCAGCTTGCCGTCAAGGTCCTCCGCAAATATCTCGAAATCCTCGTCGCCGGCCCGCCCGAGAGGTATAGGGTACACGCCTGTCCTGCCGAGAAGCCCGTCAAGTTCCTTCATGGCAAGCTTCCTGACCTTTGACTCGACCCTGGAAGGGAGCCACGTCACGTCGCTTGTAAGCCTGCCGTCTGTCACGGCGGCGCGGATCTTGGCCTTGAATATCCTTGCGTCCCTGACAAGCCTCGACAGGCTGCCTATGTTGAGTGGGTCGTGCAGGTTCTCGGCGCTGGAGGCGTTGACCACCTCCTCCTTGACGATGTCTTCTATCAGGGACTGTGACGACAGATATTCTTCATCGTACACCTGCACCACCATGCTCTTGCCCCTGTCCTCTATCAGCATATAGTCTCCCTTTACCGCGCTGTCGTCCTTCATCGCCAGCAGCAAAAGTTCGTTGCCGCTCTTTGAAAGGATCTTCATACCATTATCGACCCCAGAAGCGTCCTGCGGATGTCGTCTGCGGCAAGCTCCGTCACGCCGTAGCTGTTCAACACATGGCAACGCAGGCACGTCACCTCGGTGCTGGTAAAAGTCGAGATGTGGTGCGCAAGCCTGAGCGTCTCGGGGTAGCCGTGAGCTATCGGGTCGTTGCCGAGAAGCCTGCCAAGCGCCCTGTCCGTATCGCCCACGACGTCGATCCTGAGCACGGGCGTGTTGCTTCCAAGCCTCGCCATCAAGTTGTTCCCAACCGTGCCTTTGACCAGGCTCTTGATTATTATGTCAACTTCCAGGTAGGCCGGCCCGGGCACGTTTACCAGCGGCGTTGCAGCTCTTTCCAGCACCTTGAGCTTGGTGTGTTTGCTGATGCCGGCAAGGTGGTTCCTGTAAAGCACGCAGTTTTCGGCAATCTTTCCTATGCTCCTTTCCCTGTCCTCGAACACCGACGCCCGCAGCGAGCCGTCGACCAGGATTATCGAGTTGCGTAGGTGACCCGCAAGCTCGAATTGTATCGCCCTCTCGGCCCTCACCCTTATCAGCCGCCTTGCCACGTCGCCGTCCGCTATTACTAACCGGGCAAGCCTGTCGTCAAGCTCTGAATCATAGATAGTGCTCTCGCTCAGATAGAACAGCATGGGGCCTATCTTGAAGTGCATGAGGGCCGCCCCGTCGTAAGCCATTGCGACCCCGCACTTTATCGCGTATAGCCCGCCCTCTTCCGTCTCTGCCAGCTTGATGCTGCTAGAGTCTATGGCTGCTACCATCGTGTTCTCTCTTATCGGCCTGATGGTGGTTACCGTCGCGCATGACTGGCACTTTGTGCCCCACCCGTCGACAGGCACGAGGCTCTTGTCGTCAGAGCTGAACATTATCTTCTTGCCCCTTAATTCCTCTAGTTTGGGGGCGAGGCACTTGCTCACCGATTCCAGAATGCCGAAATCTCCTAGGCTTATGCTTGCAGGCGGATTTAGTTGCGTGGCCATGTTGGTCAACAAGATATGCGGGCACAATTATATTAATATTGTGCAACATGCACAATATGGCCAGCAACAAGTTTATCAATAGCTTTGCAAACCGATTGCCTGTGGGCGAGGCTCTGCCCCTGGACGAGGTCAAGATACGGCTCAAGCACGGCGAGTGGGAGGTCGAGATAACCTGCCTAGAGAGCAAGGTCAAGCAGGTCGTCGAGACAGTCCTGTCAAGCCTCGATTCTGCAAAAATAGCCGACCCGGCAATCAGGGCGCAGATGGACGAGCTTTGGCGCGAGATTGAGGCGCTCAAGGCAAGATCGGTCGAGGCCCGGCCGATTGCGGCAGAGCAAAAGCTAGTCAAGGGCGGCATGACCTGCAGAGGGTTGCTTGGAAACCTTTGGGCGGAAGGCTATTTTGCGACAGAAAGATCGCTAGCAGATGTGCACGAAGATCTGTCAAGGCGGGGCTACAACTACGACAGGACTGCAGTATCGCATTCTCTGACGGACATGGTGCGGGAAAACATCATGACCCGGAACGGAACGATGCGGAACTACCGCTACATACAGAAGAGGCCTCCAAGCGACGTTATGGCCGGCTAGACTTTTTCTCTACTATTGAATTGAGCCAGTTGATGCCCGCCGTCGTTATCCTGTACTTGCCCGGCTCCTTTTCGTCTCGTGCGACATAGCCAGCCTTTACCATTTCAGAAATCCTGGAACTAATAGACTTGGGGTTGAGCGCGGTTGCTGACTGGATTTCAGACACTTGCATTGCGTCGTCCTCGGCCTTGCCGGTGTCCCTTCCAATCCTTGCAGCGACAAGCTGCAGCGCGACCATGTCCTTGTCAGACAACCTCACGCCAGAGTCCGGTATCACGCGGAGCCCTTCGGGCGTTATCTTGACCAGACTTGCGTACTTTTCAATGAGTTCCGCTGCGTCGTAGTTGAGCGATATCTTTCTTGCAAGGTCCATAGAGGGCACCTGCTTTGCGAGGAAGTTGAACACGGATGCCATCACCGACTCGGCCGTCCCGGAAAACTGCACCTTGACGTCGCCGACAGTCACCTGGACGCTTACGTTTTCAGTTCCGCTCAATTTGTTCTAACACTCAGCCCGGCCTATATATTGAATTCGCTCTTTGCTTTCCTGCGCCTCCACCTGTACAGCGCGCACGTGCCGGCAATGAGCGCGCCTGAAAGCGCTATGCTGCCTGCGTTGAAGAGGGCGTCCTGCTCTATTGCAGTGCACGAAAACTCGCCTGTCCCGCACCCGGCCGCAAAAAATATGCCGTTCCACGCCGAGTGTACGGTGACTGCAAACCAGCCCTTGCCTGACGCCCACGTCCTGAGGCTGAAAAACAGCGACGGCACCACGAACAGCCAGTTGCCAAAGGCAAGGCTTGCAAGCTCGATGCTTGGCGTGTTGAATATGTGGAGAGCCGCCCAAAGCGCGCCGGTGACAATTACTGCGTGCGAGCTGTTGAACACGTAGAACGGTATGCCAAAGAATATCGTCTCTTCGATGGGACCGGCCACCAGCACGGTTATGAGGGAGCGGGGCACCGACGGCTCCTCGTAACCGGGCACCAGCTGCTCGACGACTGCGGTCCCGGCAAGAAGTAGGCCGATGCCCATTCCGTGGTAAAAGAACAGCATCTTGGTGATGTAGCCGATAGAGTTCCTGCGGTACCCGGTCAACCACGAGCGGGGATTAAAGTCCGCCCTCTCGTCTGAAAACCTGGCTGGCACGGCCGGGAGAGCGGAGCTTGAGCTAAAGAACGTTTCTGGCTACATCCAGTCTTCCCATGCCGCCACGTAGTTCTGCAAAAGATGAACGGCACTGGACGAACGGGCGTCTTTGATTATCTGCGATATGCAGCTGATAAACAGCCCGAGCGGGCTTGGGACTTTTTCAAGCGCCATGATGTCCCGCTCGCACTCATCTGCTATCTTCTCTACTTCTTTGAGGTAGACGACAGAAATGGCGTCAATTATCGCCTTTGCATCTGCCCCGGGCACAGACGCGCCGGCAAGCTGCCGGGCGAGGTTTTTTGAATTTACGGCAAGCGACTCTGTGTAATGGTCTCTGACCGGCTTGGGCCCGCGGCTCATTTTGACAGCTTACCCAGCTTCTCTTTCAGCATGGCGTTTATCTTCTGGCCGTCGGCCCTGCCCCTGAGCACCGCCATGCTCCTGCCCATGAGCGTGCTCAGCGCGCCCATGCCTTTTTCCCTTATGACTGCCATGTTGTCTGCTATCACCCTGTCAAGCGCTGCGCTCAGTTCGTCGTTGCTTATTGAAGAAACACCAAGCGCCCTTATCGCTTCGTCGACGTCGGCGGCCTCTTTTCTCATCAACTTTTCAAAAATGAGCACGACCGACTCTTTGGCTATCGAGCCCGCGTCAAGTTTTTTGAAAATATTGACGATGGCGTCGTCAGAAAGAACTGACGGATCAAGTCCCTGCCTCTGCAGGCTGGTGACATCCTCGGTGAGCTTTGACGCGACAAAGGTAGGGTGCACCTTTGTGCTATTTACTAGCTCTTCAAACACGGCCAAGTAGTCCGAGTCAAATATTTGGCTTGCAAGTTTCTTATTGAGGCTGTATTTTGAAGCTATGCCGTCCACCACCTCGTCCCACGGCCTAGGCACGCTGCCCGCAAGTGATTCCAGTGTTTCACTGGTAACCGGTATAGTGGGTATGTCCGTCTCTGGGTACATCCTTGCCGCGCCCGGCCGGGGCCTGCTAAAGACCGTCTTGCCGTCAATGGTTGTAGCCCTCGTCTCAGCCGGCACGCCTGAAAGCGCGGCCTGTAGCCGGCGGACTATGGCTTCCGTCGCGTAGCCGACCCTGTCTTCAGGACCGCCGATTATCACAAACGCGTCGTCCTTTCGCAAATCTAGCCTGCTCTTGACGGCGTCAACCTCCTCCTGCGTGATGCCATAGTCTGGAAGCTCGTCCGAGTGGAACACACCGCCAAGGTCGTAGAACCTGACAAGCTCGCCCAGCTCCCTGCCAAGCCTGATGCCGGGATAGGGCTCAAAGCCAAGCATGCCGGCAAAGCCAGGAACCCTGATGGCCCGGAATACCGGGCTTGCGCCTGACATTATTCTTTTCACGACCTCTGACTGCGACTTGCTCATGGCACCGGTAACGTCCTCTATCCTGTCGCCGACCAATTTTTCATCTGCGCCTTTTTCCTTCAGCTTCCCTGCGATGACTGCGAGCCCGTGCTGCCTGGCTGTCTCATGCTCTACCACCTTGACAAGCTGGTCGAGCTGTTGGACGCCTTTGACTTCGACAACTGCCCCGCCCATGACAGACACGTTGACGTCCTGCCTGATGCTGCCAAGGCCCCTTGCCACCCTCTTGCTTGCCCGCAGAAGCCTGCCGAGAGTGAGCGCTACCTGCATTATTTCTTCAGGTTTTCCAGTCACCGGCTCCAGTGCGATTTCCACCAGCGGCACGCCGAGCCTGTCCAGGCCGTACCTCCGTGCGCCATTTCCTTCGCCCAAGACTTTCGAGGCATCCTCTTCAAGGCAAATGCTCTGCACTCCCACCTTCTTACCTGCGACTTCCAGGTGGCCGCCGGTTGCGACCAGCATAGTGCGCTGGAACCCGCTCGTGTTGGAGCCGTCGATGACTATCTTGCGCATGACATGAATCTCGTCCATTATCTTTGAATTGAGGGCAAGCGAGAACGCGAGCGCCGTCTCAAGGGCCTCCGTGTTTACCTCGTGCGGCGGCTCCTCGTCGGCTTCTACCAGGCAGCTGGTCCCTGCCGCCGCGTGGTATTCAAAAGCGCGCATTTTGGAAAACTCGAACATCGCCGCGGGGTCGTAC
Organism: Nitrososphaera sp.; assembly: GCF_036397675.1. Taxonomy (GTDB): domain Archaea; phylum Thermoproteota; class Nitrososphaeria; order Nitrososphaerales; family Nitrososphaeraceae; genus Nitrososphaera. Next base: position 125,525 of record NZ_DASWIL010000027.1, read on the forward strand.
GCCCCAAGCTCGCTCTGGGTGGGGCGCAGCCTACGCATGAAAATCTTGTCATATTCGTCGGCTTCTTTGCAGCTGCAGTTGCAGAACAGCTTGCTTGACGCGGCAAGCTGCTGGTGGATCTCAAAGCCAACTTTCAGGTCTAGCATTTTCGGATCGGGCAGCGCCACGTAGAGAAAACGATTCCTGCAAGTATTAAGCCTTGCCCGCTAGAGCGGTATCGCAGAGGAGATTTCGCCGGCGAGGTTTTCCTGCATCACTTTCTTTGCCTCGTCCACACTTGAGGTGTTTGCAAGCGCCCACATGGCCTTGGCAGTCGCAGACTCGGATATCGTGTCAGATAATGGAATGACGCCTATGTCCAAAAGGTCGCGGCCCGTGTCGTAAACAGTCATGCTCACCCGCCCCCAGATGCACTGCGAAGTCATGCACACCATCATGCCGGCGCCGACGGCTTTTTTCAGAACCGAAAAGCAGTCCTTGTTGACGTGCCCCAGGCCCGTGCCTTCAAGGATTATGCCCCTGTAGCCGGCTTTAGCCGCGTGCTCTATGAGCGCGGGGTCAAAGCCGGGGTGATACTTCAGTAGAATGACTCTGCTGTCAAAGCCTGTCCTTGCGTCAAGCTTGCGCTCGCCCCTTTTTGCGAGCTCTATTCCGCTGTCCTGCATCTTGACCCTGCCTTCCTTTACGAGTGCGACCAGCGTCACGTCAATCGACTCAAAGGCGTCGCGCCTGCTCGTATGGTTCTTTCTCACGCGGGTCCCGACGTGCACCGCTACCACGTCGTCAGATGTTCCCTTGTGCATAGCGACGAACACGCCTGCAACCGGCGCGTTTGCGGCAAAGGCCGTGGCGCCTAGCAGATTGAGCGCGGCGTCAGAAGATGGCCTGTCAGAAGAGCGCTGGGCGCCGACGAGCACGACCGGGACGGGCAGGCTCTGCAGGGCAAAGCTGAGCGCGGCCGCAGTGTAGTGCATCGTGTCGGTGCCGTGCGAAACTACTATTCCATCGTACTTGCCGGTATTGATTTTCTCTGCAACCCTTTCAGCGATCGCCGTCCAGTGCTCGGGCCTGAGGTTCTCGCTGTACTCGTTCATGAGGACCTCTGGATCGATGGACGCAATGTTCGCAAGCTCGGGCACGGACGCGTACAACTCAGACGCCGAAAGCGCGGCCCTGACACCCCCGGTCCTGTAGTCTATCTTGCTTGCTATAGTCCCTCCCGTGCTGATGAGCGCGACCCTTGACAGGCCCGCGCTTTCTGCCGCCGCCGGCGCGCCTGCAGTTGCGGCCTTTGCCGGCCCTGCCAGCTTTTCAACCGACCTGACCTTTGAAATTTCTATGCCGGTGTTGTAGCCGCTTTTGAGCTTGATTACGATGTAACCCTCGCTTGCCGACTCGTAGCGGGGCATGAGGACTCCGGACATCTCACCCCCCATTGTTTTCACAAGCACGGTGTCGCCCACAGACACGCCATATTTTGACAAAAGCTCGAGGCCCGCACCCCTGTACCCGCCGCTGTCCATCGCCGTTCCAGATTGCACGGACGTATTAATAAATTGGCCCGGCTCAGGACTTTTCGGTTATCTCGATGTTCCTGTCTTCTAAGATCTTCAGGATGGCGCGCTCGATGTCCTTGATCGTTATGTGCCCAAAGTCCCACGCATCGATAAAGTCGCGGAACTCCTCCTCCAGTTCCTTTGCGGTGTATTGGAACTCGGCCATCTTGGCAAGCGTGTCCGGCGACCTGTAGCCCTTGGCGACCATTATTGGGCAGCGCTGGTCGCCCCCGATCGGGATGTACCACGCGTTTTTGGCAAACTCGTACCGGCCGTCCGCTATCATGTTGAACATGCGCATCAGCTCGTCATTTGAGAGCTTGGTCATGTCCGCAAACCACGGCTCGTCGGTCCTGCCCGGCACACCAGAAATAGCGCACAAGTTAGAGATATACCTTATCCATGCATGCTCTGGCGCCTCGCGGACATCTTCACCCGTTCGACACCGTTTATTTGCTCGATGATTTTTGCGGCAGGCGCCGGCACCAGCTCCTGCCAATCCTCGCCTGCTGTCATCCGGTGCCTTGCTTCTGACGCGGACATCTTTTCCTTGTCGAGCAGCGGGGCCTGGACGGTCCTGGCGCCGCTTTCCTGGAACAGGTGTAGCGTGAAGGGGTCGTTTGCAAAAACCACGTCGTATTTCGGTACGAGCATGTCGACCTGCCGTGTCCACAGCGAGTGCACGTCGATGTCAGGGACAGGGATTATCAGGATCTTTTTGGCGTCGATTTCACTGTCGGCGTCAAGCGACGCCTTTATCATGGAGACGCGCTCGCCGGCGGTAAACGGGTTCCTAGGCTCGTGGCTCTTTTGAGCACTACCGACTACAATCACAAGCGTGTCGACTGACTTTAGCGCGAACTTGACCGTGGCAAGGTGCCCGAAGTGGAACGGCTGGAACCTGCCGACAAAGAGCCCTGTTGTCAACTTTTGCATGTTGCACTGGCGCTAATTTAAAGCAATTTTGGCCTAACATATAAGAACGCATGGCACCTGCTAATGCAAAGATGTTCAGGATTGACGGCTCTCAGGGCGAGGGCGGCGGCCAGATACTTCGCACCGCAGTGTCGCTGTCGGCTATCACGGGCAAGCCCGTAGAGATAACAAACATCCGCTCAAAGAGGCCCAACCCGGGATTGCGGCCATCGCACCTTACCGCGGTAAAGGTCTTGGCAGACCTTTTCGGCGCAAAGGTTGAGAACCTCAAGGTGGGGGCCGACTGGGTGCGCTTTGAGCCCTCGAGCAGGTTTGAAGGGGCAACCGCAAAGGTGGACATCGGCACCGCCGGCAGCATCCCGCTCACCCTCATGGCAGTGGTGCCGGCAGTCTCGCTTTCCGGCAATGAACTGGAAATAGAGATAACGGGCGGGACCGACGTCAAAGCGAGCCCGACCATAGACTATGTCAGGTTTGTCGTGGCGGAAATTTTCAGGAGCATCGGGATAAAGTTCTCTGTCGACGTGGTAAAGCGCGGATACTACCCCAAAGGTGGCGGCATCGTCAAAGCGACGATAAAAGCGTGCAGGTCGCCGGCGGCGTCCGAATTTTTGAACGGCAGGTACGTCGAGCCCAAGATAACGAGCGTCTGCAGCGAGCTTCCAAGGCACGTTGCAGAGCGGCAGATAGCGTCCGCGCTGGTCTCGCTTGAAAAGGCAGGGATAAAGTGCAGCAACTATTCCGCGTCGTACGAGACCGCACTCTCGCCCGGCACGTCGATTCTCCTCTACTCTGTTTCCGACTTTGGAGGACCGTACATCGGCGGTGATTCTATTGGCGAGATTGGAAAGCGCGCTGAAGCAGTCGGACGGGAGGCGGCAGACAGGTTCACAGAAAGCGCGCTTGCAGGCACTGCCGTTGATCCGTTCCTTGCTGACATGCTGGTGCTGCCGCTCTGCCTTGCAAAAGGCAGATCGATATACAAAACTGCGAGGGTGACCGGACACCTGCGCACCAACCTCGCCGTCGCGGGCGCAGTGACCGGGTGCAGGTCTGACGTAAAGCCTGCAGAGAACGGGCACTTGGTAACGATAGAGACCTAGAAGCGGGTAATACGAAAATTTACACGTGTAATGTTAGAATTGCCATAACATTAGCCCCATCTTGCCGCTATGAACCTTTTCGACCTTCAAGCTTTTTCTTTTTCTCTAAATGCCGCCGCTGTCAAGAAGCGCCGCCAGTAGGAGTATTGCTATCGACAGCCCGACCATCATCCTGCCAAGGTGGATTATCTTTGACCTGACAGACTGGACATAGACGCTACCTGCGTTGCCGGACAATATCCTGCGCTCCATGTCGGAGTTGAGTATCTTTATGTGCACGGCGTACGCGCCGACGGTCGCAAGCACCAAGATCATCTTTATCAAGAGAATCACGCCGTAGGTGGATTCTGTGAGCGCGCCGGGGTCAGCTGCAAACGCCCTTGCGTTGTATATGCCGGTCGCCATCAGAATGCCAAAAGCCGGCACCGTGACTTTGTTGAACTGCCTGCCTATCCTGACCATCATGCCGACGCGCTCGTCAAGCGACTGGACATGGACCCGGAGCACCGGAACTGCGACTGCCGCGATGAATATCGATCCACCGACCCATATTGAGGAGCAGATGAGGTGGACCCATGTCACGAGACCGTCGGCAACGGGCATCGCAAGTCCCACGCCACCGCACTATATTATCAGTGCTGCAGAAAGGTTTTAATGAACTCAGCTAAAAGTTACTTTCGTGCTGATAGGCCCGCGCAGAGCCATCCTGATTGGAGCGATAGCCGCGATCGCGCTGACCATAATTTTGGTTCCTCTGATATTCCAGTTGACTGCCCCACGGTTTGATCTGGTCGTGGTAAGGCTGTCAGACGTGACGGTCACGCGGGTAGAAGAAGGGCACATGGAACTGAGGCCGGTGATCACTATAGACAACCCGACGGACCAGACGATCACGACATCCCGAATTGACTACGAGCTGATTGCAGACGGCGTTTCACTTGGTAACCACACCATATCGTTTGAGGACATCCCACTGAACGGCAGACCTGCGATATTCGCGCAGGGTTCCGTGCCCATCGCGCAGGATGTGGGGCACCCATTTGTGCTGGAGTTTGACGACGACATTGCCGACGTTTACGCCAAGATTCAAGACAGCCCAGACACGGTCAAGTGGAGCGCGAGAGGCGAGGCCCTGATCGAGTCTACACTCGTACAGGAAAGAGTCGTGTTCGAACAGAGGACCTAGTTGCACTGCATTGCAATACAATCGCAGGCTTTATCATTCAAGTAGGCTCACGCGTAGGTGTGCGCATCCCGTTACTTGACGGGGCAGAGCAGGCAGGCGGCAAGGGCATTGCCGCCAAGATAGGCCTTGCGGCCGGCCCGCTTGTATTCGTCCTTGTCGTGCTGTCGCCCGTCGAGGGCCTGTCCTACGAGGCGAAAATAGTCCTCGGGCTTGCACTGTGGATGGGAAGCTGGTGGGTCACCGCGGCGATACCAATCTACGCCACGGCCCTCGTGCCCATAGTAGTGCTTCCTGCCGCCGGCGCCATGCCGCTCGCCGACGTGGTGGAGCCTTATGCTGACAGGATAATCTTCTTGTTCATGGGCGGCCTCCTGCTGGCAAAGGCGGTTGAAAAGTCGGGCGCCCACAAGCGGTTTGCGCTTGGGATAGTGGGCCTGTTTGGCACCAAGCCCAAGTACATAGTCGCCGGCTTTATGGTGGTTACAGGCGTGCTGAGCGCCTGGATGAGCAACACCGCGACTGCGATGGTGATGGTGCCAATAGCGGCCGCAGTAGTCGCGCTTGTGGCCGACGAGCGCCAGCGGTCAAGGTTTGGCGTCTGCCTCATCCTCGCAGTGGCATACTCGGCGTCTCTGGGCGGGATGGCCACGCTTGTCGGGACGCCTCCGAACGCGGTCTTTGCGTCACTTTCAAAGTCGTTGCTGGCAGTTGACGTGAGCTTTGTACAGTGGATGGCAGTTGGGGTTCCTGCAAGCGCACTTTCGATATTTGTCGCCTGGCTGTACATGGTCCACGTGGGGACAAGGGTGGACGGCGTCGTGATAGCCGGAGGCAGGGAGCTTGTCAGGGGCATGCTCGCCGGACTTGGCAGGATGACCGGGCAGGAAAAGGCCGCAGTCGCGTTGTTTGCTGCCGCGGCGCTTGCATGGATAACCCGGGGGCTTGTATGGGGGCATCTTGCGCCGGGAATAGACGACGCCGTGATAGCGATCGCCGCGGCGATGCTGGCATTTGTAATAACTGCAAAAGCAAGTGGTGAACCGGGGCAAAAGAGGAAGCCACTGCTTGACTGGGAGGCGGCAAGCAAGGTCCCGTGGGGAGTGCTCCTGCTGGTCGGGGGCGGGCTGTCGCTTGCTGGCGCCTTTTCTGCAACCGGGCTCGACGCGTGGCTGGCCGGCAACCTAGCGTTCCTCGGCGGCATGCACTACCTCGTAGTCGTGCTCATGATAGCGGGGGTGACAGTCATTATCAGTGAGATGATAAGCAACACCGCGACCGTAGCCCTGATAATACCTGTGTCCGCGTCGCTCGCGGGCGCGCTTGGAATCAACCCGATGCTGTTGATGGTTCCTGTTGCGGTGGCCAGCGCCTATGGCTTCATGATGCCAGTCGGCACGCCTCCAAACGCGATCGCGTTTGCGTCTGGCTACGTCACGGCGCCCAGAATGGCGCGAGTAGGTGTGGTGCTCGACATAATCGGCGTCGTCCTTGTGAGCGTCATCTCGGCGATCCTCGTGCCGCTTGTATGGAAATAAGTAAGTGCGGTCACCGGGATTTGAATTCCCGCCCACCTTTCTTTGCAAAAGAGTGGGTCCCGGGTTACGGGCTTGGAAGGCCAGTGTCCTAGACCAAACTGGACGATGACCGCACTTAACGTAGCCGAAGCGACGAAGGATATTAAATCTATGTGGTAGGTTAAACTAATCATAATGAATTGAGGGTTGAGCTTTACGACCAACGCAATAGCTGGAAATTACTCTAACGGAGAGGCAGTTGAGTCTCCAAAGGACTAAAATCCATCCCTCGGAAAACTAGAGGATTCAAATTTTGCAAAATTCCTTACATTCACATATTCCTATAACGCACTTTTTAGACCCATGAAGGTGAAAGTCCCTTTCATGGCCACATTTACATTCATTTCTCCTCAATCCGATGAGTCTTTCTATGAAGCCCCTATGCGAAGAACTGTACTGCGCCTGGTTCATTATGACTCCTAGAAGTTCAGTTCGTATATAGTTAAGGATGTAGCTTTAGTGATTACAATCCGCAGAGAGAAATTGCAGGATTTGGGAAGACATCAAAACACCGTGCTCATTGAGGAATAGACTTCTACGGAAGCCTCATGATAAAAGAAACGCGCGCAACAACTCGCATACCATCGCAGGTTTTTCAGCAAACGGTGCATGTCCAGCATCTTCAACCACATATGATACGGCATTTTCTATCCCTTTTCTGAATGCCTCGCAGTAATGGATGGGGATCAGGACGTCTTTTCTGCCCCAGACTATCAACGTCGGGTTCTTGATGTGCTCTAGATTTTCAATCCCAAGCTGGGTGTTGACGCTGTTTTCGTATGCCGATTTGAAAGCAGCCTGCGCACCCTGCTGGTGAATCCTGTAGATGAAACCGTCAACCAACGCTTCCGGAATCCGTATCGGTTCTGACACCATTTGCTCGAACACCCTTCTGACTGATTCTTTTGAAGGACTCATTGCTGCCATGGCATACTCTTCAAGCAACGGGGTTGGTCCTTGCAACATCCCGGAAGAGTCTATCAAAACCAATTTGTCAACAAGCTCGCGTTTTTCTGCTGCAAGCTGCGCTGCTACATAGCCTCCAAGGGAATGTCCTATTAGACTTGGTTTGCCGCCGTCGAGACCTTTCTGACGCAAAAAGTCTTCCACAATCGCAACAAAATAGCCTATGGTGTAATCTGTCGAAGGTTTGTCGCTTCCGCCAAAACCAGGAAGATCCAATGCAATCGTATGAAAACCTGCTAGTGACAGGGCTTGCGGGATGTCCAGCCACCTGTCAGATGACGAACCTAACCCGTGAATGAACAAGAGATGCCTGCCGTTGCCCTGTTGTTTGAACCACGACGAGATAGTTGACTTGTCCGCGCCCCACTCTTGGTATCTTATTTTTAGAGAACAAATCGTTGTGAACGATTCCATACCCAGGACACTATTCAAATGCGCATATTTGTTTCATTGCCAAGAGCCACGTTTTTCCGTGTTAGCCGTCGGTTTGTTTCCGTTTTGGACTGATTAACCCCGAGTATCTTATTTAAAGCCCAAATCCTGTTTGCATAGGAGAAAATACCTAAATGCTACATTTCTCATGCCAAATACAAGATCGACAAGTTTATGCAAGTGCGCATGCACGGGGATTCATGGGCGGAAAAATCCTTTCCGAAATAAATGCTCATCAACTCAAAGAAGCTGTAAGTGAAGACACCGTTGCGGTACTGGTCTTAGGTGCATGTGAAAATCACGGTAATCACATGCCTTTTGGTTCGGACTTCATAATGCCATATGAGTTAGCCTGCAGGCTTGCTAGCCGATACGACAGACTGTTAGTATTGCCGCCCGTCCCTTATGGGGTCAGCTCGCACCATAAGGACTTTCAAATGACGATGAGTCTAGAGCCGGAAACCATGGTTGCAGTCATCCGCGATATACTGGAGAGCCTAGTCGCCAACAGGATTGAAAGAATTCTGATAATCAACGGGCATGACGGGAACATCAGTCCAGCCGAAATAGCCGCAAGGGTCGTAAAAGAAAACAATCCCAAAGTCGTTATTTCGTGTATTGAGTCCTGGTGGACACTTGTAGGAGAGTTTGACAAGAGTCTCTTCGATGTATGGAACGGCCTCGGGCATGGAGGAGAGGCAGAGACGTCTGCTATGCTGGCAATAAGGCCCGAGCTAGTCGACATGAATCTGGCGCCGGAACAAGTTGTGCCAGCCTTGCCGGACAATATCAGGATATACTGGAAGTTTAGCGAGCTGACAACTACTGGAGCCACAGGAGCGCCTAGGAGAGCGACGGCAGAAAAGGGCAGGAGAATAATTGAGATCCTTGAAAACCTGCTTGTCAGCTTTATAGAAAATATGGACAAGAGTAATTGGAAATACGGTATCATGAAGTAAGTCTGAAGACCTACCGCAGGAACGGAGCCTATATTTACCGTCCAAGTAAATGTTGCAGGCGCTGGATCTTCCTGATTCGCCGTATCAACGGCCTTCACTTTGAAGATATGGCCACCAAACTTTAGCCTGCTGTAGCTTATCGGGCTTGTACAAGAAGTAAATGCCGCTCCGTCCAAGCTACACTTGAACCCTGCAACACCGACATTATCAGTCCCTTCAAATCAAAGGTAAACTTGATCGATGTTGAACTTGTTGTTCTTCCATTCTGAACGAGAGTATTCTTCAGCATTGAAGTAGAAGAACCTCCAAGCGCGCCAAGAAATAAATCTTATCAGTCTGGGAAGATGATGTTCAGCACCGTGTTAACGGCCTTGTTCTTTATCTTGCGCTTGTAGTACTCCTTGCCCTTCTTTGGCGCGTCGAGAGCCTTTTCAGCCTCGACTTCGTGGACAGGCCGGTGGTCCAGCGCCCCGTAGAACTGGACGCGGATGTTCTTCATGCTCGATATGACTGTCGCGTTGAACGTGTCGTGCAGCCACACTGAGCCAATGAAGTAGATGAAGGGTGGGTTTGGCTTTTTGCTCACCATGCCATAGATCCGGTCAAGCGCGTGCGACACATTCTTTGAGTCGGTGTCTATTGCAATGATGTCGGGCTTGACGCCTCCTTTCACCAGCACGTCCTTGACCTTGTCCGACGGCTGCTGGTCGCCGACTATGATGACCATCGTCTTGTGGCTGTCCGGCCTCGACTTGACTATAGTGTTGTAATTCTCAAGGGCGAGATTCACGCGCTCTTTGATGTAATCGGGCAGCCCGCCGTCCTGCGCCCCGCCCCTGTGCACGGCATAGACCACAAGCAAGTTGCCGTCCGTAAAGCGATATTCTGACATGGACTAGATGACAGCCTCACGCCGACCAATATAATTATTTCAGAAAAACGACGCGACTGCCTTTCTCGGCGCGCATATCTGCCTCTCAAGCTCGTCGAGGCGCTGGAGCGCTTCCGGGCTCTTTTGCAGCTCGCGGAAGGACTTGTCGTGGCGAACCTTTTTCACGACCACCATGACTTCCTCGTGCGTGACGCCGTGCTTGATATCGTATTCAATCTGCTTGGCGCAACTTGAGACGGTGCTGTATTTCTTGTAGTTGCGTTTTTCAAACGAAGAAGCGTCGGGAGCCACGCCCTTGACAAAGCGGACAATTACTTTTTCAACGTGTTCAAGGTGCCAGTCTTTCATGGCATAATTGTTAGCTTTCATGGCCCAATTGACTTGTATAGCAGGCTATTTAATCTCTTGTTCAAAGGTAGTCGTCGAGCTTTGTTTTTTCCTGTCCCGGGATCTTCGCGATCTCGAAATGCTCTTTCGGCTTGAGCAGCGTCGCTGTCGCGTCGATCCCAAGCTTTGTAGTGAGCAGGTTTACTTGGTCGCTTGACGGGTCAAGGCTCGAGCCCTTTGCGTTTGGCAGTATGACGAAATCCTTGTCCGCCTGGCACCTTGACGCTATCGCGTACTCTACTGCGACGGCATCTGAGGGGTCGATGTCTTCGTCAACTATGGTGGCCATCTTGAGCGACGGATGAGCGGCAAATGCAGCAAGTATCGCGTTCTTGGGCTCGCCTTCCAGCCGTTTCTTGATCTGAATTACTGCTGCAAGCCAGTTGCTCCCACCGTCCGTGAGATGGACTGCCTGCGTCGTAGGCACCACGCTCTTGACATAATCGTACATCTTTGCCTCGACAGGCAGGCCCATCAACAGGCGGTGCTCTGCGTAGCCGGGCAGTATGTCGTGGTATATCGCGTTGTTGCGGAGCGATATCTTTTCTAGTTCGAAAACGGGCTGCTTGCGCCTGAAGTCGTAAGTCCTTAGCATCTCGACCATCCACTCCTCGTGCGTCCTGTCCTTCAGTATCCTGCCTTCAAGCACAATCTCGGCGTGGCCTGGGACCAGCGCCTGCGCGTATCCGGTCTTGACAAGCGACAGGTCGCCTTCCAAAAGCGAGTTTGCAATCAGCATCTCGTTGACGCCGTACGCGGCCTGGTACGCCGCGGCGATGCTCACGGCAGGATGGACGCCGATTGCTATTGCGACTTTCAAATCCTCGCCGTGGTCGCGAGCATAGGTGTAGCACTTGTGCAGGTGTCTCCCCTCTACCATGCGGATGGCCATGTGCTTCTCGTCAAGGCGCAGGAGCCTGTGCGTAGAAGAGTTCTGGTTGCCCTCCTCCTGGTCCTTTGCAAAAACTATCGAGGCCGTTGCAAATGCGCCGGCGTCCTTTTCGAAGTGCGTGACTATCGGGAGGTCCATCAGGTTCTTGGACGTGTGCTGCTCAAAGAGGCCTTTTGCGATTCTCTTGGGTTCTGCAAGTTTGCCGAGCGCTTCAGCCATCCTCGCGTGTATCGCTTTTTTGGTCTCCATCACGCCATGCGGCCTCCCCTTTGCGCCGATGGCAAGGTGGAACCTCTTCGCGGTGCCGCAGATGTTGCTCACTACAGATATCTTGCTTGCACGCACATTGTCGAAAACAACCGCCTGGCCGCCGTCGAGCTTTGAAACCACCGCCGCAATCTCGAACTTTGCGTCGACCTGCTTTTTGACGTGGACAAGCTCGCCCTGCTTTTCTAAAAGCGCCAAGTAGCTGCGTAGGTCTGCGTTATCTGCCATCTTTGTCCTTCCTTTCCTCCACGATATTCATAACCTCTCCCATAATTGCTTTCATGTCTTCCAGCCTCAGCTGCGTTGTTGCATGAAAGGAGACTGCGCAGATGCCGTTTATCATCGACGCCACCTTCTCAGCGACCGTATTTGCGAAAAGCGGGTCGTTCCTGCTCGGTATGACCTTCACAACGCTTGTGTTGCTTGACGAGCTCAGTGCGACTGAAATGGCGCCGAGCTTGCGCTCGCCTTCAGAAATAGAAAGAAAACAGCCGTTGCTGTAAAAACTGGCCTCGAGCAGGAAATTCCTGCCGGTTGCACTTACTTTGCGCTGAACGTAGGCGTCAGAACCGCCCTCCATTGCCAGTCTTGCTCGTCCTACCTAGACCTGACAGCGATGGGCTTGGCCACGCTGAGCCTCTTGGCCCTTGCGCGCAGCTTTGCCTTGTACTTCAGGTTCCTCGGTTTCGTGCGAAGCCTGTAGCCGCAGCATGGGCACCAGAGGCCGTCCCACTTGATGAATATCTCGCAGATCTGACAGCGCTTCTGGCCGCTAGCGTACCTTCCAGAGCCGACC